>NZ_JACZCQ010000004.1 GCF_014904705.1 Nisaea sediminum | reverse complement strand
TCCGAACTCGGCCGTGAAAACCCTCTGCGCCAATGGTACTGCGTCTTAAGGCGTGGGAGAGTAGGGCGCCGCCAGGTCATCAAAAGACAAGACAAACCAATATCTTAACCTCTTTAAGATTTCGGGCCCGCGAGACGATTGTTTCGCGGGCTCTTTCCGTTTACAGGCCGAGATGTCGAGGCGTTGTCCCGGGGCGGGAAATCGAATTGTGCGCCGCATCCAACTATGCCATCTACGGGGATGCCGACGGGTGCTGGACGGGCCGGGGGTCAGGAAGCTTGCTTGATGTATAAAGTACTTTATCTGCCGATCGAGGAAAGCGCGCGCGAACTGGAGGCCCGGCTCATTCTTGCGCACCGCGCGATCGAAGACGGATGGCAGGTCATTATCGGCAATCAGCTTCTTCTGACCGCCCACATGGCCAAATTTCCCGCCGGCGTCTATTTCGCGAAGGGCACAAACGCGATCCAGCGCAACAAGATAAAGCCGCTGAAAGAAGCCGGCTTCGGCGTCGCCGCCATCGAAGAGGAGAATGTTCCCCTTGCCGAGCCGTTGCTGATCCAGAATCTGATGGCGGGTGATTTTGCGAAGCTGACGGATCTCTATTTCGCCCATGGCCCTTTCGATGCGGATATCGTTACCCGCGCCAACCCGGCAATCGAGGGAAAACTCGAGATCCACGGGGTCGGCCGGTTCGATCTTCTGAAGCAGGACTTCCTCGAGCAACGCCGTGCGAAAGCCGCGGATCTGCGCCGCAAATACGGCGATTTCGTACTCCTCAACACCAATTTCGGGTACGCCAACACTTTCGTCGGATCTCCGAAGGAGTTCTACGACAAGCTTCTCGTCGGCATGGGGATTGTCGATATCAGCAATCCAGACGAGATCGCGCTTTGGGAGAGGGCGCTCGAGTTCGAGAGCCGGACGATGGAGGGGGTCAAGGATCTGGTCCGGGAGCTGGCACGGGAAGTCCCGGTCGTGCTGCGCCCGCATACCTCCGAGAGGATCGAAACCTGGCAGGAGCTCCAGGCGGAACGGGATTGGGGCGGTCGGCTGTCGATCGTCCGCGAGGGGCCGATCGTCGATTGGCTTCTTGCCTCCCGCCTGGTCATACAGAATTCCTGCACGACGGGGCTTGAAGCGAAGGTCATGGGGGGTCCCGTGGTGTCCTTCACGCCGTTCGACAACGGCATGCTCTCCTGTTTCGTCGCCAACCGCGTCCTGCCGAGGATCGGGAGCGTGGCCGGGGTGCTCGATGCCGCGCGCCGTGTCCTCGCCGGAGAGGAGCTTGCAGATGTTCTGCCGGCCGCCGATGCGGAACCGCTCGAGAACTTCATCCGCGAATCCGAGACGGAGCTTGTTTCGGATCGCCAGTGGCGGTCGATCCGGGAGAAATTCGATGCCGGGGCGCGGCCCTATTCCGAAGCGGATTTCCCGCAGCAAAAGCTCGAGGTCAAGGGCCTCCACCCGCAGGCCAGAGTGAAGTTCGCGGTCTCCCAGGCCGATTTCCGCGACGCGTACGTGATGATCGCCCGCGCGCTTGGCGGCGGATTTTCGGTGAAAGTCAGGGTCATGGGAGACGGTCTCTTCGCTCTCACGCGCGGTGAATGAGGCCCATCCGGGGGGACTCCTCGTGACAATCGAGCCGGAGATTGGCGCATCCGACCGGCCGGGTCAGGGCTCCAGCCGCGTGCGCTGCCAGTTTCCGTCCGCGTCCTTCCACCATACCCTCGGGTCGCGGAAGGTGTCGGCGATGCGGTCGAACTCCTCTTCGCTCATTTCGGCATAGTCCAGCCAACGATAGAGGTCGCGCGGACGCACGGGGTCATAGTGGTTGACGAGTTCGATCGCCTGCCCCCGGCTGAGTTTGCCCGAGCGGATGTCCTTGCAGCAATGGTCGGTACAGCGTCCGTAGCCGAACTTGACGTACTTCAGATAGTCGTGGACGCCGTTCTCGTGCATGTCGTCGAGGTTCGACATGCGCCGGTAGGTGCGGTCGAAGGGGTCCGGACTGACCTCGAAGCCATATTCCTCCACCATCTGCTGCGTGTGCTGGTTGGCGTCCCAGTCGACATAGTTGCCAAGATAGATGCCGCGCAGGTCGAGATCGAACATCTCCTGGTCCCGCGGATACTGCCAGGCGATCAGGTCCTTCGTCTCCAGGTCCTCGAGACCGAGGAAGTAGTTCCAGTCGTAGCCGCGGCCGAAATGCTCCAGCCTGTAGCGGTAGCTCATTTCCGGGAAATCGGTCATGGCGAACTGGCCGCAGAGATCCATGTAGCCATGCTCGCCCCAGATCACCAGCGGGATGCCGAGCTGTACGGCGAGGCGGACCGGCACCGTATTGATGCCGACATGGGCATGCCAGTTCATGTCGCCCATGATCTTGAAGGCGAGCCGGTTCAGTTTCTTGAGCACGTCGACCCGGGGCGAGTAGATGATGTGGTCGACGTCGAAGACTTCCTTCATGCGCAACAGGTTGCGCCAGCCGACATCGGTATAATTGTTGCCGTTGTAGGTAATGAGCAGCGGATTGTAGCCGAGCACGTTCTTGATGTAGTGGGTCTGGAACCAGCTGTCCTTGCCGCCGCTGACCGCGATCACGCAGTCCGGACGCATGCCGTCCCGGCTCTTGTAGCGCTCCAGGAGGTCTTTCAGCAGTGCCTCGCGCCGGGTCCATTCCTCGGCCGGAATCTCGCTCCGTGCCGCTGCGGTCTTGCAGCCCATGCAGACACCGTTCTCGTCGAACGCCATAGGGGTGGCGCTGAGCGAGGAATAGACGCATTCGGTGCACCAGGAAACGGTCTGGGTCGGCCGGGTCTGGCGTGCCGCCGGGAAATCCCCTGTGCGTGCGGCTTCGAGCCGGGCCTCGATGCGGGCGCTGGCGTCGCCGGGCGCATATTTCGGCTCGCGCGGGGACCAGGCGCTTTCGAGTTTGCTCTCGCGCAGCCGGATACCCGCCTCGGTACAATGTTTCTTCGCCATGCCGTAGCTGAGCTCGAAGAAATTGAAGATGTTCGCGGCCGCGGCCCCGCTGACGCCCGCTTCGAAGGCGGGCGGAAAGTCCTGGTAGCGGCCGGCGCCGCCGAGCGCGATGACCGGCACGTCGACCGCATTGACGATCCTGGACACCAGTTCGATGTCGTAGCCTTCGGCGCTGCCGTCGCGATGGATCGCCTGGATGACGATCTCGCCGGCACCCAGGTCCGCCGCCTCGCGCGCCCAGTCGACCGGATCCCGGCCCGTGGCGGTGCGTCCAGCATCGGCGAAGACCTCGTAGCGGCCGTCCTCCAGACGCCTCGTGTCGATGGTCACGACCGTCGCCTGGTTGCCGAATTCGCGCGCGGCTTCGGAAACCAGATCGGGCGAGGCGAGGGCGGCACTGTTGAGAGAGACCTTGTCCGCACCGGCTTTGAGGATCCGGGAGATGTCCTCCAGGCTGCGGACCCTGCCCCCGAAGCTGAGTGGCATGAAGCAGATCTTCGCGATTTCCTGCAGCACGTCGAGCGCGGACGATCCCTGGTAGCGGACATGCAGGTCGTCGCGCCGGAGGTCGTGATAATCCTCGGTGCTGATATCGATCAGGAAGAGCTCGTCGACATTCCAGCTGGAGAGGCGAGAAATGGTCTGGATCGGGTTGCCGATCACCTGATGAGTCTCGAAGCGTTCGCTGCGGACGATAAGGCCGTTCTTCAGCAGGACGCAGGGGATCAGTCGCGGATAGACCATACTCTCCGATTTCCTAAAGACGGCCCTTGCCGCGCAGCCAGTGGAGGTGGGCCGAAAGCAGATCCAGCCCGGCATCCTGGCTCTTCTCCGGATGGAACTGCACCCCTGCGACATGGCCGCGCTGGATCGCGACAGTGATTTCTTCGTTGCCAAAGCGGGCGCGGGCCGCGATGTCCGGGGAATCATCGCAGTCGAAATGGTAGCTGTGATCGAAATAGAAACTCGAGACGGTCTGCTCCGGGAAAAGGTAGCTCTCCTTGGCCGGCACCGCGTCCGCCCAACCGACATGCGGTATCTTGTCGGCCCGGCTGGCGGGACGCAGCCGTTTTACCGTTCCCGGAACCAGTCCGAGACCGGCATGGATACCGTGCTCCTCACTGGCATCGCCCAGCAGTTGCATCCCGAGACAGATCCCGAGCAGCGGGACGCCGTCGCGTTGCACCAGATCGCGCAGCACCGGAGAAAAGCCGCGCTCGTCCAGTTTGCCCATGCTGGCGGCGAAGGCGCCGACTCCGGGCAGAACGATCGCCTTTGCGTCCGCCAGTCGAGCCGGCTCCCCGACGGTCGTGGTCGCAACGCCGATGCGGTCGAAAGCGCGCAGTACCGAGGCCAGATTGCAGTTTTCGAGATCGATAACGTGGAGCATCGGGCAACCGGATCCGGGCGGTAACGGAACGTTTGGAGTTAAACTGACTCCATTCGAACACACTGGGTTCCCGTCTACCGCATGCCCGGAACTAACACCAGATGCAATTTCCGGCCGGCTCTCCGGGCGGATCCGCCGGCTCATGCCTCCGGAAATGGAATCACACCACCTTTCGGACCCTGGTGAGGAAGTCGCCGACGACGGTGCGCAGGGATTCCGCTTCCGTCGACAGTGACGTCGCGGCGCCGTTCACCTCGGTTGCGGTGGTGCTCGTCTGCTGCGCCGAAGCGGTGACCGCGCTGATGTTTTCGGTGACTTCCGAGGTGCCGGCGGAGGCCTGCTCGATATTCCCGGCGATCTCGCGGGTCGCGGCGGATTGTTCCTCGACGGCCGCCGAAACCGTCGCATTGGCCTCGCTGATGCTATTGACCTGGTCCGAGATGGCCCGGATGCCGTCGATCGTGTGCCGGCTGGCTTCCTCGATGCTGCGCACGAAACTGTTGATTTCTTCGGTTGCGTTGGAGGTCTGGTTCGCCAGGGCTTTGACCTCGCTTGCCACCACGGCGAACCCTTTTCCGGCTTCCCCGGCCCTGGCCGCCTCGATGGTGGCGTTGAGGGCAAGGAGATTTGTCTGCTCGGCGATCTCGCTGATGATCTTCAGGGCACCGACGATGTTGCCCGTCGCTTGCTCCAGGCTATCGACCCGTTCGGAGACCCGATCCGTCAATGACGCCGCCTCGTTGGCGAGCGCGGAGGCGTGCGATACCTGTTCACTGATTTCCGTGATCGAGGCCGACAGCTGGTCCGATGCCGATGCGACGGATTGCACATTGACCGACGCTTCCTCCGCTGCTGCGGCGACTGAGGTCGCCCGCTCGCTGGTGTCGGAAGCAATCGACTTCATTGATCCGGAGGTTGCGATGAGCTGTTCCGATGCGGCGGCCACTGTCTTGACGATGTCCTGCACGGTTGCCTCGAAGGCATGTGTCGCTCCCGAGAACTCTTGCACCCGCGTATCGATCGTCTCGAGCGTGTTGTTGACCTTGCGGGCGGCCAGAAGGAAGTCCCCGTGCATGCCGGTCTCGATGATCTTGCGGAAATACTTGTTCTCGCTGACATGGGCCATGCAGGCGGCCGACTCCCTTACATAGGCGTCGCAGCGGTCGACCAGGTCGTTCACGAGATGCAGAAGCTCGGCGGTCTCGGACGAACCGGAGATCTCGGTGATCCGGAGGTTGAAGTTTCCGCGCGCCATTTCCCGAATGATGGGGATGGCCGTCTTGACGTCGCGTGTGCTGGAAAGTCCGAACATCTAAATCCCCAATGCAAACATGAGCTCGTTGAAGGACATGCCTTTTGAGGCGAGCAAGTCGGAGACATGCTTCTCTCCCGCCGCGAGTGCGTCTTTCGGGCTGCCGCTATTTTTCTCGATCTGCATCAACGCGGCATAGAGCGGTTCGATATGATCGCGGATCACGGCGCGGTTCGGGGCACGGCGGTTGCTGTGATAGCCGATGATCTCGCCCTTCTCGTTCCAGCTCGGCGTTACGTGGGCGAGGACCCAGTAATGGTCGCCGTTCCTGGAGCGGTTATTGACGTAGGCGAAGATCTCGTCCCCGGACTTGAGGGTATCCCAGAGCAGCTTGAAGACCGTGCGCGGCATATCCGGGTGACGGATGATATTGTGCTGCGTCCCGATACATTCCGACGGCCCATAGCCGGCGAACTTATAGAAGGTCCGGTTGCCGTACCGGATCTTGCCGGAAAGGTCTGTCTTGGTGACGATCAGGTCATCCGGATCGAGCATGCGCTCTTTGCCGGTCAAAGAAAGGTCTTGTTTCCGCATGTCTCACCTATCGCGGTCGGGAGCGTAGGTGTAGCCGGAACAGCGCCGTGGTTTCAACCGGGTCTTTATGGCTGGTTAATCAAGATAAATAATATAAATCAGATAGTTAATCGGAATTGTTTTAATTTTGTCCGGTTTTATCGGAACCGCCGCTGTTTTGTTGGTCGGTATTGTTTCGAGCTTAAACATCTTGAATTCATAGCTAATTTCAAATTCGGGTCCGGTTGGCGTTGGGCTTTTGAAGACAACTCATCCGTATGAAGGGTGTCAGATTCGCCTATTTTATGGCGAGGTCTACGTTGCTCAGTTCCATTCCTTCTCGGCGGCGACATTGCGTCCGGCAATCCGGCCGAAGCCGAGGCATTCGCCGATATCTCCGGTGCCTGATGGAGGAAGCTGTAGAGCGAGCCGAGTTTGCCGGCGCTATGGAGGCGGGGAACAGGTTTGCCGACAGGACGCAGGACCTCGGCGCGCTCGTTGCGTCGGGGGCGACCCTGGGTGTTGATCATCGAGGCGAAAGTTCGACTGCATAAAAAGGCGGTTCGGTGAGCGGGTTCAGCATCAGCTTGCGGCCGAAATCTGAATCGGCATCTTCGCCGACCTGTCAGTTCCAGAGGGTCACCGTTCCCTGCAGGGCTTCCGGATCGACGCCGATGTTCCCTGCGAGGTCTTCCAGCGTGTGGGCGCGCTTGATCCAGCCTCTGGTGAGCTCGGCGCTGACCGCCTGCGCCATCGGGATGCCGGGTCGGATTGTCTTTCGCTAACCGGTCGCACCGCTGGGCGACATGCCGTAGGTCCGGCGGAAAGACCTGGTGAAGGCGCTCGGGTCGCTGTAGCCGCAGCGTAGCGCGATTTCCGCCACGGACAGGTCGCCTTCCCGCACGAGACGCAGGGCTTCCGCCATGCGGAGCTGCCTGTAGACGGTTCGCGGAACAGCGCCGAACGCGCGCCGGAACCGCTCTTCCAGGTCGCGCTGACGGCAACCGGCGGCACGCGCGATTTCAGCGATCGGGAGCGGCGCTTCGAGATTGCCCCGCATGAGGGTAAGAGCCCGCTGTACGCGCCGGTCGCCGGCCGCGCCCGCTGTCATCGCGCGGAAATTGTCCTCGCCCTGCATGAACAGACCTGAGATCTCCAGCGAGACCACGCTGCCGTGGGTCGCCGCGATCAGATGCTGCATCAGCTCGAACGCGGTGGTTGCCCCGCCGGCGCTCATCCGGTTGCGGTCGATCAGCCAGCGCTCGCGCCGGGCGGAGACCTCGGGAAAGCGTTCCGAGAAGCGGTCGAACTCGTCGAAATGGATGGTGGCGGCATAGCCGTTGAGCAGCCCGGCCTCGGCCAGCAACCAGCTCCCGGTATCGAGCCCAATCAGGCTCTCGTACCGGCGGGCGGCGGCGCGGAGGGCGTCGAGACAGGCCGGCGTGCCAAGGGTGCGATAGCCGTAGCTCGGCAGGACGAACAGCGCGTCGCCGCCGGGCACCTCCGCAAGCCGGCCGTCCGGCAGCAGCCGGATGCCGCTCGAGGAGGTCACCGGCGCCCCGTCCAGGCTGACCAGGCGCCAGCGATAGGCCGGACGGCCGAGATAATCGTTCGCCGCCCGCATCGGTTCGACCGTGTTCGCGAGACAATAATTGGAGAAACGGTCGAACAGCAGGACGGCAACTTCCTGTGTGCCGTCCTGCGGATTGATCCAAATCGGCATGATATGGAGCTAAATCTGCACGATGCCCGATGTCAACGCATCTTAGGCTTCTGGCAACCAATCGCATGCGCTCGGGAGACTGGAATGCCGCTTGAAATGAATCGTGAGGTCTTCGTGACCTGTGCCGTGACGGGATCCGGTGGCACCCAGGACCGCAGCCCGCACGTACCGCGCAGTCCGCAGCAGATCGCCGAAAGCGCCATCGCTGCCGCGAAAGCCGGGGCCGCCGTTGTGCATTGCCATGTGCGCGATCCCGAGACCGGCGTGCCGTCGCGCGATTTGAAATACTACCGCGAGGTCACCGACCGGATCCGCGATGCCGAGGTCGACGTGGTGCTGAACCTGACCTCCGGCATGGGCGGCGATCTGGTGTTCGGCAAACCCTCGCAGCCGCTGCCGCTGATCGAGGGCACCGACATGGTCTCCGCCGAGGAGCGGGTGGCCCACATCGCCGAGTGCCTGCCGGAAATCTGCACGCTCGATTGCGGCACGATGAACTTCGCCGAAAAAGACTACGTCATGACCAACACGCCGGGCATGCTCGACGCGATGGGCTCGATGATGACCGAGCTCGGCGTGAAGCCGGAGATCGAGGCCTTCGATACCGGCCATCTCTGGCTGGCGAGGAAACTGGTCGAGGACGGCGTGCTGACCTCTCCCGCGCTGGTGCAGCTCTGCATGGGCGTTCCCTGGGGCGCGCCGGACGATCTCAACACCTTCATGGCGATGGTGAACAACGTGCCGACCGACTGGACTTGGTCGGCCTTCTCCCTCGGGCGCAACCAGATGCCCTATGTCGCCGCCTCGGTGCTGGCCGGCGGCAATGTGCGCGTCGGGCTTGAGGACAATCTCTGGCTCGCCAAGGGTCAGCTCGCGACCAATGCGCAACTGGTCGAGAAGGCGGTCACCATCATCGAGAATCTCGGCGCGACCGTGATCGGTCCGCAGGCCGTACGCGAAAAGCTCGGCCTTGTGAAGCGGGCGCCGAAATGAGCGCGGCGGGCAAGACAGCCGCAGTCATCGGCGGCGGCGTTATCGGCGGCGCCTGGGCGGCGCGTTTCCTGTTGAACGGCTGGGACGTCCGCCTGTTCGATCCGGATCCGGAAGCCGGGCGCAAGATGTCGGAAGTGCTCCGCAACGCGCGCCACGCGCTGCCGATGCTCTACGACACGGCATTGCCGCCGGAAGGCACGCTGACCCACGTGAACACGATCGCCGAGGCGGTCGCCGGAGCGGATTACATCCAGGAGAGCGTGCCGGAGCGGCTCGACCTTAAACACAAGGTCCTTGCCGAGATCGAGGCGGCGGCCGCTGCCGACACGCCGGTCGGCTCCTCCACCTCCGGCTTCAAGCCGTCGGAGCTGCGCGAGGGCGCGAAACATCCGGGGCGGATCGTCGTCGCCCATCCCTTCAACCCGGTCTACCTACTGCCATTGATCGAGCTGGTGCCGGGCGAGGGCGGCGACACGGCCGTGGTCGAAAAGGCCGAGGCGCTGCTGCGCTCGGTCGGCCTCTTCCCGCTCCGGGTCCGGGCCGAGATCGACGCCCATATCGCCGACCGCTTCCTCGAGGCGGTCTGGCGCGAGGCGCTCTGGCTGGTGAAGGACGGCATTGCGACGACGGAGGAGATCGACAACGCGATCCGCTACGGTTTCGGTCTGCGATGGGCGCAGATGGGACTGTTCGAAACCTACCGTATCGCCGGCGGCGAGGCCGGGATGGCGCATTTCATCGCGCAGTTCGGCCCGTGCCTTCAGTGGCCCTGGACCAAGCTGATGGATGTGCCGGACCTGACGGACGAACTGGTGAAACAGATCGCCGACCAGTCCGACGCCCAGTCCGGCGCGCTTTCGATCCGCGAACTGGAACGTCTGCGCGACAACAATCTCGTCGCCATGATGCGCGCCCTGAAGCAGCAGGGCGCGGCCGCGGGCAAGCTGATCGCGGAACACGAGACCGGCCTTCCGAAACCGGCGCAGGCGGGCGATCTCGTCCGTACAGTCGACCGCATCGTGCCGGTCGACTGGACCGACTATAACGGCCACATGAACGAGAGCCGCTACGGCCAGGTCTTCTCCGACGCGGCCGACGCGATGATGAAGCTGGTCGGCGCCGACGAGGCCTATATCGAGAGCGGCAAGAGCTACTTCACCGTCGACGCCCGTATCCGTTACCTGAACGAGACGCTCGCCGGGCAGCGCATCCATGTCGTGAGCCAGGTGCTGGAGGGCAAGGGCAAGAAATACCGTGTCTTCCACCGCATGAAGAACGAGGCGGGCGAGGAACTGGCGACCGGCGAGCAACTCATGATCCATGTGGATCTGACGACCCGCCGCTCCTCGGTGCCGGACGATGCGGTGTTGGCCAAGGTCGAGGCGCTCGCAGCGTCCCACGCGACCCTCCCGCAGCCTGACGAGGGGGAGCTGCTCTGATGCATTTCGGGCTCAGCGAAGAACAGCAGATGATCGTCTCGACGGTGCGCGAGTTCGTCGAAACCGAGATCTATCCGCATGAGGCCGAAGTCGAGCGCACCGGCGAGGTGCGTCCGGAATTGGCCGAGGCGATCAAGCAGAAGTGCCTCGATATCGGCTTCTATGCTTCCAACTTCCCCGAAGAGGTCGGCGGCGGCGGGCTTTCGCACCTCGATTTCGCCCTGGTCGAGCGCGAGCTCGGCCGCGGCTCCATGGCACTGACCCATTTCTTCGGGCGCCCGCAGAACATCCTGATGGCCTGCAAGGGCGAGCAGATCGAGCGCTACCTGACGCCTGCGGTGAAGGGCGAGCGGATGGACGCGC
Organism: Nisaea sediminum; assembly: GCF_014904705.1. Classification (NCBI taxonomy): domain Bacteria; kingdom Pseudomonadati; phylum Pseudomonadota; class Alphaproteobacteria; order Rhodospirillales; family Thalassobaculaceae; genus Nisaea; species Nisaea sediminum. The sequence continues at coordinate 300,571 of NZ_JACZCQ010000004.1, read as the reverse complement.
TCGCCATGACCGAGCCTGGCGCGGGCTCGGACGTGCGCGGCATGAGCTGCGCGGCGAAGCGGGACGGCGGAGACTGGGTGGTGAACGGCACCAAGCATTTCATCTCCGGCGCCGACCACGCGGATTTCGTCATCGTCTTCGTTGCGACCGGCGAGGAGGAGACGCCGCGCGGGCCGAAAAAGAAGATCACCGCCTTCCTGGTCGACCGCGGTACGCCCGGCTTCACCATCCGCGACGGCTACAGGTCGGTCAGCCATCGCGGTTACAAGAACATGATCCTCGAGTTCGACGATTGCCGCCTGCCGGACGCGCAGGTGCTCGGCGAGGTCGATGGCGGCTTCGCGGTGATGAACGAGTGGCTCTACGCGACGCGCATCACCGTCGCCACCATGGCGGTCGGACGGGCCCGGCGCTGCTTCGATATGGGGCTCGCCTATGCCGCCGAGCGCAAGCAGTTCGGCCAGCAGATCGGCAAGTTCCAGGGCGTCAGCTTCCAGCTCGCCGACATGATCACCGAGATCGACGCGGCAGACTGGCTGACCCTTTCGGCCGCCTGGCGGCTGGATCAGGGACTTCCGGCGAACCGCGAGATCGCCAGCGCCAAGGTTTTCGCCTCGGAGATGCTGGCGCGGATCACCGACGCGACGCTGCAGATCTATGGCGGCATGGGGCTGATGGACGATTTCCCGATAGAGCGCTTCTGGCGCGATGCACGGGTCGAACGGATCTGGGACGGCACCTCGGAAATCCAGCGTCACATCATAAGCCGGGAACTGCTCCGGCCGCTCGGCGCCTGAGCCCATGCGGCCCGGGCTCGAACGCCTGTTCCGGCCGAAGACCATCGCGGTCATCGGCGGCGGCGCCTGGTGTGCCAATGTGGTGGCGGAATGCGCGAAGATCGGCTTCGCGGGCGAGGTCTGGCCGGTGCATCCGAACCGGCCGGAGATCGCGGGCCGCAAAGCTTATGCCTCGATCGAGGGCCTGCCGGGGGCGCCGGATGCGACCTTCATCGGCATCAACCGCCACGCCACTATCGAGGCGGTGCGAGCGCTCGTGGCACGTGGTGCCGGCGGGGCGGTCTGTTTTGCGAGCGGCTTCAGCGAGGCGCTGGCGGAGACCGGGGATGGCGCCGACCTGCAGGCGGAACTGATCGCGGCCGCGGGCGAATTGGCGGTGCTCGGGCCGAACTGCTACGGCATCCTCAACTATCTCGACGGCATGGCGCTCTGGCCGGACCTGCATGGCGGCACCAAGGTCGAGCGCGGGGTCGCTATCGTGGCGCAATCCTCCAACATCGCCATCAACCTCACCATGCAGCAGCGCGGCCTGCCGATCGCCTATATGGCGACGGTCGGCAACCAGGCGCAGACCGGCCTGGCGGAGATCGCCGAGGCCCTGCTGGCCGACGATCGGGTGACGGCGCTCGGTTTCTATATCGAGGGGATTGGCGATGTAGCTGCCTTCGCCGCGATGGCGGGCAAGGCGGCGAAGCTTGGCAAACCGCTCGTCGCCCTCAAGGTAGGGCGTTCCGAAGAGGCAAGGGCGGGTGCCGTTTCACACACCGCGTCGCTTTCCGGCGAGCATGCGGGGGCCTCCGCCCTCTTGCGGCGGCTCGGCATCGCAGAGGTGCGCAGCCTGTCCGCGTTCCTCGAGACCCTGAAGATGCTCCATGTCGCGGGACCGCTCGCGTCGAACCGGATCGCCTCGATGTCCTGCTCCGGCGGCGAGGCGGGGATGATGGCGGACACGGCGCTCGGATTCGACCTCAACTATCCGCCGCTCACACAAGAGCAGAAACAGGAACTCGGCGAGGCGCTCGGTCCGAAAGTCGCGCTCGCCAATCCGCTCGACTACCACACCTATATCTGGGGCGACACGGACGCGACCGTGCGCACCTTCGGCGCAATGATGCGCGGGGCGGCGGACTTCGGCGTGGCCGTGCTCGATTTCCCACGGGCCGGACTCGGCAGTGTCGCCGACTGGGAAAAGGTGATCGACGCGGTCGAGATAACGCGGTCCGGGACAGGCAAGCCGATGGGTATTCTTGCTTCCCTCCCGGAGAACCTGCCGGAAGACGTCGCGCGAAGGATCATGGCGCGCGGGATCGTGCCCCTGACCGGGTTGGAGGACGCCTTGGCGGCGGTGGAGGCGGCGGCTTTCATCGGCCGGGTACGGCTCGCCGATCATGCGCCGCTCCCGCCATTGCAACCGAACGATAGCCGGATCGTCGGCGAGGGCGAGGCCAAGCGCATGCTCGCCGGTTTTGGCGTGCCGGTGCCGGGCTCCGTCGAGACGACGCGCGGCGGGCTTGCCGCGGCTGCGGCCGAGGTCGGTTATCCGCTGGTGCTCAAAGGGCTCGGTTTGGCGCATAAGAGCGAGGCCGGTGCCGTCGTTCTTGGCATCGACAGCGAGGTGGCGCTGATGGACGCCGCGCGCGGGATGAAAGCGGATCGGTTTCTTGTCGAGCCGATGGTCGCCGGCGCGGTGGCCGAGCTGCTCGTCGGCGTGACGCTGGATCCTGCGCACGGTTATCTGCTGACCCTCGCCGCCGGCGGGACGAAGACGGAGATCCTCGAAGACAGCACCTGCTTGCTCCTGCCGGTCACGGCGGAGGAGGTCGACGCGGCGCTTTCGCGGCTCCGCATGGCGCCGCTGCTGGACGGCTATCGCGGTGCGCCTGCGGCCGACCGCCCGGCGATTGTCGCCGCCGTGCTGGCGGTGCAGGATTTCGTCACCGCGCATCACGGGCTGGTGGAAGAAGTCGAGATCAATCCTCTGCTTTGCCTCGAAGAGGGGGCGATGGCGGTGGATGCCCTGATCAGGATGGGAGAGAAACATGAGTGACGGCCCGATCAAGACCAAGCGCGACGGCCATGTCCTGGAAGTGACGCTGGACCGGCCGAGGGCGAACGCGATCGATCTCGCGACCAGCCGGATCATGGGCGACACCTTTGCCGCGTTCCGGGACGACCCGGAACTCCGGGTCTGCATCGTCACTGGCGCGGGACCTAAATTCTTCTGCCCGGGCTGGGACCTGAAGGCGGCCGCCGGCGGCGATGCGGTCGACGGGGATTACGGTGTCGGCGGGTTCGGCGGACTGCAGGAACTGCGCGGTCTCAACAAGCCGGTGATCGCGGCGGTGAACGGGATCTGCTGTGGCGGCGGGCTGGAACTCGCGCTCTCGGCCGACATCATCCTCGCCGCCGACCACGCGACCTTCGCGCTGCCGGAGATCCGTTCCGGGACCGTGGCCGACGCCGCGACGGTCAAGCTGCCGAAGCGCATCCCCTATCACATCGCGATGGAGATGCTCTTCACCGGGCGCTGGATCGAGGCCGAGGAGGCGGCGCGCTGGGGCTTCGTGAACCATATCCACCCGGCGGCCGATCTGATGGACGAGGCCAGGAAGATGGCGAGGCATCTCGCCTCCGGCCCGCCGCTGGTTTTCGCCGCGATCAAGGAAATCGTGCGCGAGGCCGAGGACATGAAATTTCAGGATGCGATGAACCGGATTACCAAGCGCCAGTTCGAGACCGTCGACCGACTCTACGATTCCGAAGACAACCGTGAAGGCTATACCGCCTTCGCCGAAGGCCGGGATCCGGTCTGGAAGGGGCGCTGAGCGCGTCCCTTAAGCTTCGCGCAGCCGGCTCTCGGCGATCTGGCCGGTCGATTCCAGGATCGGGTAGGCGACCGAGGTGATGTGGCTGTTGATGCGCTTCAGGTCGCGCAGCACGTCGAGATGGAGCGAGGAGCTGCCGATCGACTCGGCCTTGCCGTCCCGGATGCGGGCGTAGTGCGCTTCGGAGAATTTCAGCTCGAGCTCACGGATATGGACCTTCTGCTCCATCAGGCGCCGGGCGAGCCGCTGATCCCCGGTCATGAAGATGCTGAGCGCGAGTTTCAGGTTTGCCAGCACCTCGGCATGGAAGGTTTCCAGCTCCTCCATCCCGTCTTTTGAGAAGACCGCTCCGTCCTTCAGCTTCTTGGCGGCAAGTTCCATCAGGTTCTTGTCGATGATGTCGCCGATATGCTCGAGGTTTGTGGTGAAGCTCAGGATCTCGATCACGCGCTGGCTCTCGGCGGGGTCGAGTTCCTGGCGCGACAGTTTCGTGAGGTAAATTTTCACTGCCTCATGCAGGGAATCGACCACATCGTCCTCGCGCTCGATCTCCTTGATCTGTTCGGTCGTGCCGCCGCGGAACACCTCCATCGAGCGGGCCAGCATCGACTGCACCGTGTCGCCCATGCGCAGGGTCTCCCGCGCCGCCGCGGAGAGCGCGACGGTCGGGGTATCGAGGCTTTCCTCTTCCAGGTGACGGGGGGCGAGCAGGTCCTCGGCGCCGGGACGTTCCGGCAGGATCCGGGTCACCAGGCGGGCAACCCAGCCGATCATCGGCAGGAACAGGATGGCGACGGCGAGATTGAAGCCGGTATGGACGTTGGCGATCAGGTGCGCAGAGTCGACGGAGAAACCGGAGAAGAGCGGCACGATCCAGGGAATGAAGGAGAAGACGAGAATCACTCCGACCGTGCGCATGAAGAGGTTGCCGAGCGGGACCCTGCGGGCCGCGGGTTCGCCGCCCCAGTTCATGGCGACAGGCGTGATCGCGCTGCCGATATTCGCGCCGAGCACCAGCATGATCGCGACCTGAAGCTCGACCACATTGAGCGAGACCAGGGTCATGATCAACACGATGACCGTGAGACTGGAATGCGCCATCCAGGTCAGCAGCGCGGCGAAGACGATGGCGAGCACCGGTTCGCTGCGGAGCGGCGCCAGTAGCATCGACATGGTCGGCCCCTCGCGCAGCGGCACGGAGGCGAGCATCACCAGCTTGATGGCCAGCAGCATAAGCCCGAGGCCGATCAGGACGCGGGCGATCGCCTTGCGGCGCGAATTCTCGGAGGAAAGGAAGGTCGTGACACCGACGAAGAGCAGGACCGGGGACATCCAGGTGACGTCGAAGGCCAGCACCTGAACCACGATGGTGCTGCCGACATCGGCGCCCAGCATGATCGCGAGACCGGCGGCGACGCCGACCATCTTGCGGCTGCCGAAGGAGCTCACGATCAGGGCGGTTGCCGTGCTGCTCTGCAGGATCGTGGTGACCCCGAGGCCGGTCACGAAGGAACTCAGCCGGTTCCGCGTCGCGGCCGCGATGCCGCGGCGGATGCTGGATCCGAAGGCCCTGGTGACCCCGGTGCGCACCATGCGCACGCCCCAGAGGAGCAGGGCCACTCCCCCGAGTATGTTGATCAGTAGATCCATGGCCTCGTTCGCGACCGTCTCCGGCCGGCTCTAGATGATGGCGTGCCGCACCTTCGCGGATACCCACTCGCTCACCAGGACGGTGATCAGGATCAGGATGAAGATCACAGTCACTTGCGGCCAGGCGAGCACGTTCAGCGATTCCTGCAGACGCAGCCCGAGACCGCCGGCCCCGACAAGGCCGAGCACGGTCGACTCGCGGATGTTGATGTCCCAGCGGAACACCGTGATCCCGGCGAAGGCCGGCAGGATCTGCGGCACGACCGCATAGTCCATGATTTGCGCCTTGCTGGCGCCGGTGGCGGAGACCGCCTCGACCTGGACCGCGTCGATCTCCTCGATGGCCTCGTAGAGCAGCTTGGCGACGAAGCCGATCGAGCGGAAGGCGATGGCGACGATCCCGGCCATCACGCCCGGTCCGATGATCGCGACCAGCAGGAGGGCCCAGATCAGCGAGTTGATCGAGCGGCTGGAGACGATGATGAGCAGGGCGATCGGCCGCACAAACCGGGTGCTCGGCGTCGTGTTGCGGGCGGCCATGAAAGCCACCGGAACGGCCATGAAGAGCGCCATCAGCGTGCCGAGCGTGGCGATCGCGATGGTGTCCCAGAGCGGCTCCATCAGGCTCGGCAGATAGTCCCAGCGCGGCGGCACCATGCGCGAGCCGATATCCATCGCCTGCCGGGGCGCGTCGGACACGAAGGCCCAGATCGTGTTCTTGTTCATCACCTCCCAGCAGAAGACGAAGAACGCGACGAGGGCCAGCCAGCCGAGCCAGAGCCAGAGTTCCTGTCTGGTTGTCCGCTTCTGCCAGGTTTTGTCGAATTGGGTGTCACTCATCACTGGAGCCACTTCCGGACATAGCCAGAGGAATATTCCGCCGCCATCACGATCAGGATGATCAGGATCAGGATCGCCGCCGCCGAGTCGTACTCATAGCGGTCCATGGCGGTGTTCAGGGTGGCGCCGATGCCGCCCGCGCCGACGATGCCGATCACGGCGGATTCGCGGAAATTGATGTCGAGCCGGTAGAGGCTGAGGCCGATCAGGCGCGGCATGACCTGGGGCTGGATCGCGTAGTTCACGATCTGCCACCAGCCGGCGCCGGTGGCGCGTACCGCCTCGGCCTGGCTCTCGTCGATATCCTCGATGTCCTCGGCCAAGAGCTTGGCGAGGAAGCCGATGGTGGCGAAGGAAAGCGTCATGAAGCCGGCCAGCGGTCCGAAGCCGAACATGGCGACGAACAGGATGGCGACGATGATCTCCTGGAAGCTGCGCGAGAGGGCGATGATCGCCCGGCAGATCGCATAGATCGGCAGGGGTGCGATGTTGCGCGCGGCACCGATGCCGATCGGCACCGATATCAGGACGCCGACGACGGTCGAGGCGACGGTCATCGTCAGGCTCTCCTCCATGCCGATCAGGATGTCTTCCCAGCGGCTGGTGAAGTCCGGCACCAGGAAGCCCTCGACGAAGCGGAGCCCGCGGTCGAGGCCTTCCCAGACGCGCACCCAATTCACCTCGACCGATCCGACCGATAGGATCAGGTAAAGCAGCGCGCCGAGATAGAGCGTCCAGCGCAGCCAGGCGCGCTTCACGAAGGGCGGGCGCGACCAGGTCCGCGGATAGGACGTCGCGGCGGTTGCGCTCATGTCAGGCCCGCCAAGCGTTCGCGGTCGAGCGCGGCGATATGGTCTTCCGAACCGGCATCATCGGTGTCGCCGGCTTCTTCGCCGTCCTCGTCGACCTTGCGGATGGTCGCGGACCAGTCCTCTTCACCGTAGATCCGGGTGAGAACGTCCGCGTCGAGTTCGTCCGGGCTGCCGTCGAACACGACCTTGCCTGCCTGCAGGCCGATGATCCGACGCACGAACTGTTGCGCCAGGGCGACGTCGTGGATGTTGATGATCGCGGGCAGTCCGCGCTCGTCGCAGATCTCGACGATCAGTCGCATGATCTGGCGCGAGGTCTTGGGATCGAGCGACGCGGTGGGCTCGTCGATCAGCAGGAGGTCCGGATCCTGCTCGAGCGCGCGGGCAATGCCGACGCGCTGGCGCTGGCCGCCTGAAAGCGCGTCCGCGCGCTTGTTCACATGCGCGCTGAGCCCGACCCGATCGAGCAGCCGGTAGGCGTTCTCGATCGCTTCGGGCGGAAACTTGCGGAAGAAACTGCGCCAGAAGCCGACATAGCCGAGCCGTCCGGAGAGTACGTTCTCCATCACAGTCAGGCGCTCGACCAGCGCATATTCCTGAAAGATCATGCCGATCCGCCGGCGGGCCTGACGCAGGCCGCCCCGGCTGAGGCCGGTGATCTCGAGATCGCCCAGGAAGATCTTCCCGGACGTGGGTTCCACCAGCCGGTTGACGCACCGGATCAGGGTGGACTTGCCGGCTCCCGAGGGCCCGATCAGGCCGATGACCTGACCGGGTTCGACGGAAAGACTAACGTCGGTGAGCGCCCGATCGCCTGTCCCGTAGACTTTCGACAGACCTTCAAGTCGCAACATGCAGGCGCTCCTCAACTTTTCTTGGGATCGCGTTACGCGATCACGTCGTTTGGACGGTGGTTCGTCTTACTTGCAGGCGTAGGAAACGCCGTTGGCGGCGTCGATCTTCCGGATCACGTCCCAGTATTCCTGATAGGTGATCGGAATGAACTGCTCCTCGCCGGAGCGCGCGAACTCTTCCTTCAGCGCCGAGCCTTCCCAGTTGAAGGTGAAGAAGGCTTCCTTGATCTTCTCCTGCAGTTCCGGCTTCAGGTTGTAGACATAGCCGAAGCCCGTGGTCGGGAAGGTCTGCGACTTGTAGATCGAGACGATCTGGCCTTCCTGGACCACGCCGCGGGCGAGCATGCGGTGCCAGACGGAGTTGGCGATCGCGGCGGCCGGATAGTCCTTGTTGGCGACGCCGAGGATCGAGTTGTCATGCTTGCCGGAGAAGACCGGCTCGAAATCCTTGCCGGGTTCCATGCCGTAATCGGCCTTCAGGATCGCCGACGGCGCCTTGAAGCCGGAATTCGAGGTCTGCGAGGTGAAGGCCATCTTCTTGCCTTTGATGTCCTCGACCTTCTCGATCCCGCTGCCCGGGTAGGTGATGATTTCCATGTTGTAGCCGAACTCGCCCGCCTTGTTCGCCATCATGGCGAAGGAGACGAAGCCGGCGCAGTTGACCGCGAGCGGGTTGGAACCGGTGTTGAAGCCGGCGACATGCAGGCGGCCGGCGCGCATCGCCTCGATCTGCGCGGCGTTGGACTGGACCGGGAAGAACTGCACCTTCTTACCGGTGACCTTTTCCATGTGGCGCAGGAAGCCGTCCCAGACCTTCGCATAGACGGCCGGGTCCTCGACGGGCGTATAGGCAAAGATAATGGTGCTCGGATCGACCTGCTGCGACGGATCGGTCGGCGTGTCGGCGACCAGATCGCCGTTATTGTCCTGGAAACGCGCATCCAGTGCATGGGAGGCACCAGGCCAGCCCAAGGTGAGGATTCCGACGGCTGCCGCCGCAAAACCCATGATGCTCCGTCTGTTCATATTGGTACCTCCCAGTTTTGCTTTCCCGCGCTTTTAACCGGCTTCGGGTTTCAAGTGAAGATTTTGTCTTTCGTTCGAAAGCGGACTCTTGGACAGATTGTCCAGAATGTCGAGTGCAACCGAACCGGCCGGGAAAAACAAGAGGCTGCATAAGCAGAAAAACAAGAGGCTGCATAAGCATTTGTGCGCACGCGCGCTTGATGTGCGCGCGACTCTCCTTGGTAAGGAGCGGTTCTGCTCGTTTGGTCAGGCTTCCCTGTCGAGGGCGCCGATATCGAGCACGGGGGAGGCGTCTATTTCTTCCGCATCCAGCATGGAAGCGACCCGCTCGAGGCTGGCCATCAGCATCATCTGCTCCCAGTCGTCCAGCTTCTCGAAGCGCTGGCTGAACAGCTCCTGCAAGCTGTCCGGCGCTTCGGCCAGCTTGATGCGGCCGGAGTCGCTGAGGGTGAGCCAGACCGTCCGCCTGTCGGTGTCGCCTCGTTTCCGGACAACGAGGCCTTTCGTTTCGAGTTTCTGCACCAGTGAGGTCGTCGTTGCCTGGGTGATGCCGAGCCGGGCGGCGATCCTGCCCGCCGTGCATTCGCCTTCGTCCTCCAGCGTTTGCAGGAGCAGCAGCTGGGATGCGGTCAGCCCGGACTGACGCGACAGGGTGCGGGCGCGATTCTCCGTCGCTCGCAGGATCCGGCGCAGAACAATAAGGGCATGTTGTGAGCGGCTTTCGATCATCGTGACCAAACCGGTAGACGAGTTGGAGGCAGCCGCCAAGCGCGAAAAATCAATTTAGTTTTATAAGCGAAGAAATTTAGTTCTGGATTCAAGATATTTTTTTCGTCCAAAAGGTTTTTCTGTGGCCGGACGGGTGCGCATCGTCTCCAGACTCTCAGGAAAATTATTTTATTCTCGATGCTTGTTCCTGCGATTTCCGTCAAAAAAATTCCAATCTGATGGAACTTTCGTTGACTTAATTAGTTAGTCTAACTAAGTAAACTGCGATTGCTGCAACGGGGGCATCCATGCGTATCGAGATTTCAAAAGAGCTTGCCGCGGGCCCGGCGATGGCCGGCGGCGTCCGTTTTCGAAAACCGACCTCGGAGGACGGCGCGGCCGTGTGGCGCCTCATTGGCGACCTGGACGCGCTCGACGACAATTCGATGTATTGCAACCTGCTGCAATGCACGCACTTTGCCGACACCTGCATCGTTGCCGAGCATGACGATGAAGTTGTCGGCTGGGTGTCGGCCTATCTGCCGCCGTCGAAGCAGGGCACGCTGTTCGTCTGGCAGGTCGCCGTCGCGCCTAAGATGCGCGGTCGGGGTCTGGCCAAGTCGATGCTGAAGGCGCTGATCGAGCGGGACGTCTGCGAAGACGTTTCTCACATCGAGAGCACAATCACGCGCGACAATGACGCCTCCTGGGGCCTGTTCCGCTCGATCGCGTCGGAATTCGACGGCGATCTGACCGAGCGGCCCCACTTCCGCCGCGACGCCCATTTCGGTGGCGAGCACGCGACGGAATATCTCTGCCGGATCGGTCCGATCGACACCGGGGACATGGCAACCGCCGCCTGATTCGGCCCGCCGCGCATTTCTCAGAACTGACTTTCACCGCCAGGACATGAAGTCGAAAGGACTCGTCATGACTGTTGATCTCTCCGTTTATGAAAATACCGAATCCAACGTGCGCAGCTATTGCCGCTCGTTCCCGACCACTTTCACCTCTGCCACGGGTGCCGAAATCACCGACGCGGACGGCAAGACCTATATCGATTTCCTCGCCGGCTGTTCCTCGCTGAACTACGGGCACAACGACCCGGACATGAAGCAGGCGCTGCTCGACTACATCTCCAGCGACGGCATCGCCCACGGTCTGGATTTCCATACCGATGCGAAGGGTGCCTTCCTGCAGGCCTTCAGCGATTACATCCTGAAGCCGCGGGAAATGAACTACCGTGTCCAGTTCACCGGCCCGACCGGTGCCAACGCCGTCGAAGCGGCCCTCAAGCTGGCCCGCAAGGTGACCGGCCGGGATCGTATCGTCGCCTTCACCAACGGGTTCCACGGCGTGACGCTCGGCGCGCTCGCCTGCACCGGCAACGGCTATCACCGCAAGGGGGCTTCCCGCCCGCTCGAGGGTGTGGACCGGATGCCCTATGACCGTGCGCTCGGCGACGACATCGACAGCGGCAAGGTGCTCGAGCAGCTGCTCAACAACCCGTCCAGCGGTTACGAGCCGCCGGCAGCCTTCATCCTGGAGACGGTTCAGGGCGAGGGCGGTCTCAACGAGGCCAGCGCCGAATGGCTGCAGACCGTCGAGCGGGTCGCCCGCGAGCACGGCTCGCTGCTGATCGTCGACGACATCCAGGCCGGCTGCGGCCGTACCGGAACCTTCTTCTCTTTTGAGAAGCTCGGCATCTGCCCGGATATCGTGACCATGGCGAAATCGCTCTCCGGCATGGGCCTGCCCTTCGCCATGACCCTGCTGCACCCGGATCTCGATATCTGGGGCCCGGCGGAGCATAACGGCACCTTCCGGGGCAACAACCACGCCTTCGTGACCGCCCGTGTCGCGCTGGAGAAATTCTGGTCCGACAGCAGCTTCTCGCAGAAGGTCGAGGTCAAGGCCGACTTCCTCGAGGAGCGCCTGACCGCGCTCGCGGCCAAGCACGGCGGCACGGTCAAGGGGCGCGGCATGTTCCGCGGGATCGATGTCGGCTCCGGCGAACTGGCGGACGAGATCTGCGCCGAATGCTTCAAGCGCGGCCTGATCATCGAGACCTCCGGTGCCCATGGCGAAGTGGTGAAGATCCTGGCGCCGCTGACCATCGAGCTCACCCTGTTCGAGCGCGGTCTGGATATCCTCGCCGAGTCCATGAGTGCGGTGACCGCGAAGAACGGCGCCGCCGCGGCCTGAATCGGCACGCGACTGACGAAACCTGAAAGATACTGGAAAGACAGATGATTGTTCGTACCTACGAAGAGTGCCGCGATACCGACCGCCATGTGGTGACCGAAGGCTGGGAGAGCGTCCGGATGCTGCTGAAGGACGACAAGATGGGCTTCAGCTTCCACATCACCACGATCTTCCCGAATTCGGAGCACGAGTTCGAATACAAGAATCATTTCGAGTCGGTGTTTTGCGTTTCCGGCGGCGGCTCGATCACGGATATCGCCAAAGGCGAGACCCACGAGATCAAGGTCGGCACGATGTACGCGCTCGACCAGCACGACCGGCACATCCTGCGCGGAGGTCCCGAGGGCATGGTCGTCGCCTGCTGCTTCAACCCGCCGGTCTCCGGCCGGGAAGTGCATGACGAGGACGGCGCCTACGCCGCCGATGTGGACGACGCGGCCTGACCGGCCGCGCCCCGCGCACGACTAAAGTCACTGGAGTAACCATGCTAGAGCCAGTCTCTTCCCGTCACACGGTGGAGAAGATCGGCGGTACGTCGATCGCCAACACCGCCGCCGTCCTGAAAAACGTCTTCCTGCGCGAGCACAGCGACGCGGATCCCTACAACAGGATCTTCGTGGTCTCCGCCTATGCCGGGATGACCGACAAGCTGCTGGAGCACAAGAAGACCGGCGCCGCCGGCGTGTTCGCGCAATATGCCGGCGCCGAGTCCGACTGGGCCTGGGGCGACGCGCTGACCGCGCTCGGCGACGACATGATCGCGAAGAACGCGGAGGTTCTGGACGATCCGGCCTCGCGCCGGCTTGCCGACGGTTTCGTCCGCGACCGGATCGAGGGCGTCCGGACCTGTCTGCTCGACCTGCAGCGGCTCTGCACGCACGGCCATTTCCGGCTCGACCGGCATCTGGAGACCGTGCGCGAGATGCTGGCCGGGCTCGGAGAGGCGCACAGCGCGTTCAATACGACTCTGCTGCTCAAGGACCATGGCCTGAGCGCGGTTTTCATTGATCTCACAGGATGGCGCGACGACAGCAATCCGGGCCTGGACGAGCGGATTGCAGGCGCTCTCGACGATATCGATTTCGCCCGCGAGTTGCCGATCGTGACCGGCTACGCCCATTGTGCCGACGGCATGGTCCGGCGCTTTGACCGCGGCTACACCGAGGTGACCTTCTCGCGCCTCGCGGTCGTGACCGGGGCGCACGAGGCGGTCATTCACAAGGAGTTCCATCTCTCGAGCGCCGATCCGAAAATGGTCGGGGCCGACAAGGTGCGGACCATCGGCCAGACCAATTACGACGTGGCCGATCAGCTCTCCAACATGGGCATGGAAGCGGTGCATCCGAATGCGGCGAAGGGCCTGCGCCAGGCCGGCATTCCGCTCCGCGTGCGGAACACCTTCGATCCGGCCGACCCGGGCACGATGTTCTACGGGGACTACGTGTCGGACACGCCGCGCGTCGAGATCGTGACCGGGCTGAAGGATGTGCATCTGCTCGAGTTCTTCGAGCAGGAGATGGTCGGCGTGAAGGGCTACGATACCGGCATCCTTGACGCGCTGAAGCGGCACAATGTCCGCATCATCACCAAGAGCTCGAATGCTAATACAATCACCCACTATCTCGGCGGCTCGAAGAAGGCCGTGAAACGGGTGATCGCCGATCTGAGCGAAACCTTTCCGACGGCGGAGATCTCGACCCGGACGGTCGCCATCGTCTCCGCGATCGGCAGCGACATGGCGGTGCCGGGCCTGGAGGCGAAGGCGCTTACCGCGCTGGCCGGGGCCGGTATCGAAGTGCTCGGCCTGCAGCGTCTCTCCCGCAAGGTCGACATGATGTTCGTCCTCGAGGAGGGCCACTTCGAAGACGCGATCGCGGTACTGCACGATGCGCTGGTCGGGTCCGGTGCGAACGGGGCAGCCGAACGGAAAGCCGCCTGATCGCAACTTCGGCAAGATACGGGTCCCGCTTTCATATCCCTGTAGTCTCAACGGGGTAGAAAGATCGCTTCTTCAGAGGAGCGGTCGATGAGCGGGATCCGGTACCAGAACATTTCCAAGAGTTTCGGCGAGGTCGAGGTGATCAGGAGTCTCGATCTCGATATCGCCGAGGGCGAGTTCGTCGTCTATGTCGGCCCGAGCGGCTGCGGCAAGACCACATTGTTGCGCATGCTGGCGGGGCTGGAGCCGGCCTCGGATGGCCGAATTTTCATTGGCGAGCGCGACGTCACGGACATTTCCCCGAAGGAGCGGAACATCTCCATGGTGTTCCAGAACTATGCGCTCTACCCGCACATGACGGTGGCTGAGAATATCGGTTTCGGCCTGCGCCTCAAGGGCGTGGCTCGGGCCGAACGCGACGCGGCCGTGCGCGAGACGGCGGAGATGCTGGGCCTCGGCGGGCTTCTTGAGCGAAAGCCCCGGGCGCTCTCCGGCGGCCAGCGCCAGCGCGTCGCCATGGGAAGGGCGATCATCCGCCAGCCGGACGCCTTCCTGATGGACGAACCGCTCTCCAATCTGGATGCCCAGCTGCGCAACCACATGCGCACAGAGATCAAGGCGCTGCAATCCCGGCTCGGAACCACGACGATCTATGTCACCCACGATCAGGTCGAAGCCATGACCATGGCCGATCTGATCGTGGTGCTGAACGGCGGCGTGATCCAGCAGGTCGGCACGCCGGACGAGCTCTATTCCCGCCCGGCCAACCGCTTCGTCGCCGGTTTCATCGGCGCGCCGGTGATGAATTTCCTGCCCGCCGACCGGTTCGATGGAGCTATACGGGCGGACGGCGCCAGCGAAATCGGCATCCGCCCGGACGATCTCAAGCTCTGCCAAAAGGAGGGGCCGCTGCCGGTGCGCTGGCGCGCCCGGGTCGAGCTGGTGGAGCCTTTGGGCGGCGAGGCGCTGGTCCATGTCGTCTTCGACGGGCAGCGCGCCTGCCTGAAGCATCGAGACGGCGCGCGGCCCGCTCCGGGCGACGAGATCGAGATCGGTTTCGTGCCGGGCGATGCGCATCTCTTTGCGGTAGACGGCTCTGCTCATGCGGCGCGTGGCGCAGCGCCGGTGGCTGCGAGCTGAGAGGCCGGGCTGGAGACCTCTCGGTCGGCTTTGATATGCTGTTCAGCGGGTAGAACCGATCCGGTTGGCACCGCTCAGCTCAAGGAACGTACGAATGAGAAAACGCGCGATCATGCCGCCGGAGCTTCGTGCCGCGGCGGAGCAACTCAAGATGTCTCCGGCGATCCTTTCCGGCGGTCACCTCTTTCTGACCGGATCGACCGGCGGCAATGCCGACGGTACCATGCCCGGCGATGCCGCGACCCAGATGCGGAATGCGCTCGCAAAGATCGGCGTGATCCTGGCTGAGGCGGGCGTCGGCTTCGACGCGGTGGTGGAGATGACGACCTACCATGTCGGTCTCCGGGAGCATTTCGAGGCCATCGACCGGGTTCGTCTGCAGCATTTCAGCGAGCCCTATCCGGCATGGACCGCGGTCGAGGTTGCCGGGCTAAGGCGCGACGGGGCGGTCATAGAGATTCGCGTCATCGCCGAGATGGATGTGTCCGACTAAAACGCTGTTCGCCAGACCCCGCAGCCTGTTTCGGCCTTGCGGACGGCAACGGTCTTGCGGGTCACGGCCCATCAGCGCAGGGCCTCGGTAAGTACGAGCTAAAACTCGGGCATTCTCGTCCACATATAGAGCCGGTCTGCCCCAGCAGACATTCCAATCTTGTGTTCTCCAACCGGGATGGCCGGCCATGTCTCATGCTATCGAACGCCTGAACCCCTCCACGCTGCCAAATGCGGCCGAGATTGGCTACTCGCAGATCTCCATCGTCGAACCGGGCCGGATGGCCTTCATCTCGGGGCAGGTGGCGATCAGCCCGGACGGGGCTCCGATACCGGATGACGTCGCAGAACAAATGAAACTTGCGGCGAAGAATGCGCGGGCCGCACTTGAGGCGGTCGGGGCGACCTTCGCGGATGTCGCCATGGCGCGGATCTACATGGTCGATCTGACGCCGGAGCGGCTCGAAGAGGCGATGCCGGAATTCCTCGCCGCGTTCAACGGCGTGCAACCAAGCCTGACTGGGGTCGGCGTCGCGGCGCTTGCCGCTCCGGGCCTCCAGGTCGAGATGGAACTTACTGTAAGACTGCCAGGCTGAAGCCGATACGGAAATAGGCCCCGCCGTTGCCGGCGGGGCCTTTCCATTGGTAAGAAATGCCGCTTACTGCAGCGACAGCGCAGTCTGTTCCGCGTACGGGGCGAGCACCTTGTCGGCATTCTCCTGCGCCCGGGCGGCGGCGGTGCGGTAGGTCAGCTCCGGGTCGGAGAGCAGGGCCTGCATCTCGTCCTCGACGGCCTTGCGGACGGCGACGGTGTTGTAGGTCGCGATCCACGGACCGGCATAGGCGAGCTGCTCGACGGCGCGCAGCGCGTCCGGGTTCTCGGCGACGAATTTCTTCATCTCCGGCAGGTCGTAGGCGGTCTGGCGCGGGGCGAAGTAACCGGTGAAGCGGGACCAGTGGCCGATTTTCTCGGCCGAGGTCAGCCAGGAGATGAAGGACCAGGCGGCCTTCTTCTGCGCGTCGCTCGTGCCTTTGAAGGAGACCAGCGAGGCGCCGCCGATCGGAACCGAGTTGCGGATGTTGCGCGGCATGAAGGCGACGTCATAGTCGAACTTCGCGTTCTCGCGCACGAAGGAGAGCGCGCCGGTGGAAAGCACGATCATCGAGGCCTTGCCGGAGAAGAAGGCGGTGGAGACCTGCTTGGAGTCGGTCACGCCGGTCGGCATCACCTTGTGCTGGTGCGCGAAGTCGCGCCAGAACTTGAGCGCGCCCTGGGTCGAGGCGTGGTCGTAATAGATCTCGCCCGGATAGACCGGATTGTAGAACTGGCCACCATTGGCCATGGTCAGGGCCTGTACCAGCCAGCCGTTATAATCGTAGTTGGACGGCATCATGATGCCCCAGCGCTCGCCGTCCGGCTTGGCCAGCTTCTTCGCCGCGTCCACCCATTCGGCCCAGGTTTCCGGTGCCATCTCGATGCCGGCTTCCTTGAAGTGTTCCTTGTTGTAGTAAAGGATCGGCGTCGAGTTCTGGAACGGGATCGAATAGACCTTGCCCGCGAAATGCGCGTTCGGGCGCACGGCCGGCCAGAATTCCTCCATCATGGCGCCGAGATCGGTATCTCCGGCGAGCTGTTCCATCGGGACGATAAGGTCGTTCATCGCCAGCTCGGTGGCGAAATTGGCGCTCATCAGCACCACTGCCGGCGGCTTGCCGGCTTCAGCGGCGGCCTGCGACTTCACCTTGGTTTCGTCGTAGCTGCCGGTAAAGACGCCGACCACCTCGACGTCGCTCTGGGAGGCGTTGAACTCCTTCACCAGCTTCTGCATTTCGCGGGACAGCTTGCCCTGGACCGGGGCCGGGAACATGAACTCGATACGCTCGGCCGCAACGGCGGATGAGGCGATCAGACCGGCGCAAAGCGCGCCAACCGCAGACCTGAAGAACATCGTTAAGCTCCTTATTTCACGCCCGAGGACATGAAACTGTTGACGAATTGCCGCTGGAACGCCGTGAAGGCGATGAAGAGCGGCGCCATGATGAAGAGCGTGCCGGCGGCGATCAGCCCCCAGTCCGACGCTCCCTCCGCGCCCTGCGCGAAGCTGACGAGGCCCACGGTCAGAACCATCTTGTCCGGATCGTTGATGACCATCAGGGGCCAGAGAAACTCGTTCCAGTGATAGACCACCGAAACGATGGAAAAGGCGGTGAGTCCCGGGAGCGACAGCGGCAGAAGCACGTGGCGCAGCACCTGCCACCAGGTGGCGCCGTCGATGATCGCCGCTTCCTCGAAATCTTTCGGGATCGTGCGGAAGGTCTGCCGCATCAGGAAAGTACCGAAGGCCGAGCCCCAGTAGGGCGCCATGACGCCGATCAGCGTGTCGTAAAGCCCGAGATGCACGAGCGTGGTCAGGTTCGGGACGATCAGCACAGGCGGCGCCAGCATGAGCTGCAGCAGGAAGAGGTAGAACAGCGCTTCCTTGCCTGGGAATGAGATGCGCGCGAAGGCGTAGCCGGCGAGGCTGATGGTGACGAGCTGCACGGCCAGGGTACCGGTCACCAGGATCGCGGAGTTCAGGAACCAGAGCGGCCAGTCGCCGTCCTCGATGGCGTAGCGATAGCTCTTCAGGGTCGGTACGAAATCCGGGAAGAGTGAGGCCATGCCGAGGCCGCCGAAACTGTCGGGCCGGAAACTCGCCACCAGCATCCAGAGGAACGGCGTCGACCAGAGGAAGACCACGGCACACATGGTGGCGGCGAGCAACGCTCCGGGCGCTGCCCATTGCTTGAGCTCAGGTCTCATAATGCACCTTCCGCTCCATGGTCCTGAGCGAGAGGAAGGAAAGGGTGAGCAGAGCCGCCAGCGTGACCACTGTTGCCGCGGTCGCCTTGCCGAGATCGTAGAATTCATGTGCCTGCTGGTAGATGTAATAGAGCAGCAGGTTGGTGGCGTTGTTGGGCCCGCCTTCGGTCATAACGATGACATGGTCGACCTGACTGACGGCGCTGATCAGAGCGATGACCACGACGAAGGCGAAGGTCGGCCCGAGCATGGGAACGATCACGAAATAGAGCCGCTGCAGCCAGTTCGCGCCTTCGATCTTCGCCGCTTCCTCGGCATCCTGCGGCACGCCCTGCAGACCGGCGAGGAAGAACAGCATGTAGTAGCCCGCATTCTTCCAGGTGGTCAGAGCCATCAGCGAGACGAGCGCGAGATCCGGGTTGCCGAGCCAGTTGGTGGCGGAGAGGCCGAGCTTGGCGAGGTAATAGTCGAGCAGGCCGATATCCGGCATGAAGACGAAGATGAAGATCGCCGCGGCCCCGACCAGCGGAACCAGGGTCGGGAAGAACAGCGCGGAACGCAGGATCGCGGAGAGATTCGTCGTCTCGCGCAGCGCCAGCGCGAAGAGAAAACCGAGCAATACGCTCGGAATGACCGTACCGGCGGCGTAGAACGCATTGTTCCAGAGGGCGCCGAGGAAATCCGCCTCGGTGAAGATCGTCAGGTAATTCTCCGCGCCAACAAAGCTTCCATCGTCGCCGACCCGCTTCTTGTTGGTCAGCGAGGCGAGGAAGACCTGCAGCATCGGCCAGTAGGTGAAGGTCGTGAGGCACAGGAAAGCCGGCAGCAGAAGCAGGTATGGCTGCAACCGTATCTTGCGGAAGGTTTTCGTTGCTGACGGCGTATCCACTGGTCCCCGGCGCTCCCCGGCGAAGGAAGCGGCACGGATATCAGGAGCATTCGAACGTTCGTGTCACCGGCGTGTGAAGGTTCCGGGAATGATTGATGGCGAAACGAAGATAAGCGTCTGTTTTCGTTCGAACATCGACCTGTTCGAAATCTAGAAGCGGCGCGGTACGAGCCCGGACTGGAACCAGGTGACGAAGCTCAGCATGGAATAGACCGGCAGGCCGGTCGCCTCGCGGATATCGGCGGCATAGGGCAGCATGTTGGTGCATTCCAGCACGATCGCGCCGAGGTCCGGGTGCTTGCCCTGCAACGCCAGCGCGGCCTCGACATTGTCCAGCCGGGCGGCCTCGACATCGAGTTCCAGCTCGTTGTCCAGCAGGACGCGGGTGAATTCGCGCCCGCCCTCGGTGGTGCCGACCGGCGTGCCTTCGGGCACCCGTGCCTTCCGCAGATGCTCCGCCGTCAGGCTGGAGGCGTTGACGGTGAGGATGCCGGCGCGCTTTCCGGCCGGGAGCAGGCGGTTGACCATGTCGACCTGCATCAGCGATGAGGTCGCGACCGGCACGCCGACCGCGCTCGCCAGCTCTTCCTGGAAGAGCGAGAGAAAGCCGCAGTTGGTGGTGATCCCGTCGACCCCGTCGGCGACCAGGCCCTTCGCCGCCTCGATGAAATTTTCCAGCAGTCCCTCGGCGCCGCGGCGCACGACACGGTCCGGTGAGGCATCGCGGACGACGCGGTAATGTACAGGGAAGGGCCAGGTCAGGGCATTGCCCATGTCGCCCGGAATACGCGGGAAGCGCGCTTCCAGCATGAGGATCCCGACCGAGGCGCCGTAGATCGCCTTGCCGCCCTTTGCTTTCATTGCCGTCACTCCTGTGGGTCGCACTGCCGCTCGAAGAGCTCCTCCGGGCCGGCCATGTAGATGCTGGAGAAGCCTTCCTTCACGGAGGCCACGATCTGGTCCATGCGGCGCCGGATATGGTTGCCCATGACCTCGGCCGCGAGATCCGCGTTGCGTGCGAGCAGGGCGTCCATGACGGCCTTGTGCTCGCCTTTCGTGTTTTTCACCCGGTTCGACATATCGAGCCAGCGGATGAAGCGGATGCGTTCGTTGATCTGGCGGAGATGCCGCGCCAGTTCCTGGTTGCCGGAAAGCTCCGCGATGGCGATGTGGAAGGCCTCGTCCCGCTCCGTCACCTCGCGCACGGTCTTCCCGATATAGGCAAGGCCGGTCGCATACAGCTCGTCGCTCAGCGCCTTCAGCGCGTCGTCGCTCGCCTCCGTGCAGGCTTTTCGCACCGCCGTGAGCTCGAGTATCTCGCGCAGCTCGTAGAGTTCGTAGATCGAGCGCGGGTCGAGATTGCGACAGAAGAAGCCCTGTCCCGGCCGGAAATCGATCAGCTGCTCCGTCACCAGCCGGTTGAGCGCCTCGCGCAGCGGGGTTCGGCTGACCGACAGTTCCTTTGAGAGGCCGATCTCGTTCAGCCGTTCGCCGGGCCGGAACTGGAAATTCACCGCACGCTCCTTCAGGCGCGCATAGGTTTCCTCGACCCGTCCCTCGCTCATTTTCCGCTGCCGACCTGTTTCTGAAGCCGCTTGACACGCATGTCGTGAGTTCTCAACATGCAGCCTTGTATACAATATTGTGTTCCATTCGGCATGCCTAGCGCAATCCGCGCGAGAAGTAGAGAAATATGAGCTGGCCGATCGGCAACCGCATGACCGGCGCGAAAACCTCGGACCGGATTCCCGCGGACCGCGCTATCGACCGCATGTGCGGGCTCGGTTGCGATGCCGAACGCCGCCGTGCTGAATCCATTCCAGAGAGGACAGCCTGAGCCATGTTCGACCCGACGGAGAAGATCGTCTCCCTCGACCTCTGGCAGCTCGCGCTGCCGGTGGTTTCGCGCCGCGACCACGGTATCGGCTCCGTCGAGAATACGATCGAGATCGTCGTTCTCCGCCTGACCTCGGAGAGCGGCGCGGTCGGTTACGGCGAGGCTTCGCCCTGGTCGGTCTTTACCGGATCTCCCGAGGCGAGCTATGCCGCACTCGACCGCTACATCCGGCCGCATGTCGTCGGCAAGCGGGTCGGCGATCTTGCCGCGATCATGGAAGTCGCCGCCAAGTCGGTCGCCCATTGCACCGAGGCCAAGGCGGCGCTTGAAAGCGCGTTGCTCGATCTGCAGGGACGGATCGCCGGCGTGCCGGTCTGGGCATTGCTCGGCGGCAAGGCGCGGGACACGATTCCGCTTTCCGTTTCCATCGCCGATCCGGATTTCGACGCGGATCTGGCCCTGCTCGAGCGGCTGGCCGATGACGGCGTCGGAATCATCAAGCTGAAGACCGGCTTCAAGACCCATGCGTTCGACATCATGCGGCTGGAGCAGATCCGTGCCCGCTGGCCGGAGCTCGACGTCCGCGTGGATTTCAATCAGGGGCTGCCGGTCGAGGGCGCCATCGCCAGGGTGCAGGACATCGCAGCCTTCGAGCCGACCTTCATCGAGCAGCCGGTCGCCTATCATCATTTCGACCTGATGGCCGATATCCGGTCCTCCATCGACGTGCCTCTGCTTGCGGACGAGAGCGTTTTCGGTCCGGAGGACATGAAGCGGGCCATCGAGGAGGGGATCTGCGACGGGGTTTCCGTCAAGATCATGAAGTCCGGTGGACTGCGCCGTGGGCAGACGGTCGCCCGCATGGCCGCCGCCGCCGGTCTCTCGGCCTATGGCGGCGACATGTTCGAGAGCGGTCTCGCCCATCTCGCCGGTGCGCACATGATCGCGGCGACGCCGGAGATCCGGCTCGGCTGCGAGTTCTACCAGGCGCAATACTACCTGAAGGAGGATATCCTCGCCGAGACCTTCCCCAGCGGTGGCGGCGTCGTGACGGTTCCGGACGGACCCGGTCTCGGCATCCTTCCCGATCCCGAAAAGCTGGCGCACTATGCGGTCCGGTCGATCGGCCGGGGGCAGGGGAAATGAGCGTACAGAAGAAGCATGTCATAATCGTGGGGGCCGGGATCGTCGGCGTCTCCACGGCCATCTGGCTGCAGCGCGACGGGCATGACGTGACGCTCGTCGACAAGGTGGGCCCCGCTGGCGGGACGAGCTACGGCAATGCGGGTCTGCTTGCTTCCGCCTCGATCGTGCCAGTGACCGCGCCGGGCCTTCTGAAGAAGGTCCCGAAGATGCTCTTCAATCCGGACCAGCCGCTTTTCCTGCGCTGGTCCTATCTGCCGAAGCTGATGCCCTTCCTTTTCAAGTATCTCGCTCATGCCAACGCCGAGGACGCGAAGCGGATCTCCGACGCGCTCTATGACATCGTCGGGGACAGCGTCGCCGACCACCAGGCGCTGGCGGCGGGTACCGGGGCCGAGCGCTGGATCGTGCCGCAGGAATATGTCTTCGCCTACAGCGACAAGGCGGCCTACGACGGCGACGCCTTCGGCTGGTCGATCCGGCGCGATCGCGGCTTTGTCTGCGAGGAGCTGGATGAAGCGGCGCTCCGGGCGCAGGAGCCGGCCCTGAGCGGCGATTTCCGATACGGTGTGCGCATTCCGAACCACGGCCGGATCACCGATCCCGGCGCCTATGTAAAGGCACTCGCGGCGCATGTGGTCGCCGAGGGCGGCCGGATCGTCGAAGCCGAGGTGAACGACATCGTGCGCGAGAACGGCCGGGCGACGGGCGTGCGCGCCGGCGGCGAGACGATAAGCGGCGATGCCGTGGTGGTGGCGCTCGGCGCCTGGTCGGGCAAGCTCTGCAAGCAGCTCGGTCTCGAGGTTCCGCTGGAGAGCGAGCGCGGCTACCATCTCGAATTCTGGGAACCGTCGGTCATGCCGAAGACGCCGGTCATGATCACGACGGGAAAATTCCTTCTGACGCCGATGGAGGGTCGTCTCCGCGCCGCGGGTGTGGTGGAATTCGGCGGCCTCGAGGCTCCGCCCTCCGAAGCGCCCTTCGCCCTGCTGCGGAAGGCGGTCAGGAAGGCGGTTCCGGGTCTGACCTTCAAGGAGGAAACCACCTGGATGGGCCATCGGCCGGCGACGACGGATTCGATCCCCGTCATCGGCGAGGCGCCGGGTGTGCCGGGAGCCTTCCTCGGCTTCGGGCACCAGCATGTCGGTCTCACGGGGGGGCCGAAAACAGGGCGGATTCTCGCCCAACTGATCGGCGGCAAAACGCCGAACATGGATCTGACGCGTTACTCTCCCTCACGCTTCGGCGCCTGAGGGGAGGTAAGAGTGGCCTAACAGGGTCGCATAACAGGGAGACTGACCATGAACAAACTGATGACTGTCATCGCCGCCGCCGCTTTCGCGGTCACCGGCGTGGCCGCCGCGAAGGCGGAAAAGTGGGATATGCCGATGGCCTATTCCGGCTCCAACTTCCATTCCGTGACCGGAGCCGAATTCGCCAAGTGCGTGACCACCGGGACCGGTGGCGCGATCGAGATCGTGACCCATCCGTCCGGCTCGCTCTTCAAGGG
Organism: Nisaea sediminum; assembly: GCF_014904705.1. Taxonomy (NCBI): domain Bacteria; kingdom Pseudomonadati; phylum Pseudomonadota; class Alphaproteobacteria; order Rhodospirillales; family Thalassobaculaceae; genus Nisaea; species Nisaea sediminum. The sequence continues at coordinate 277,101 of NZ_JACZCQ010000004.1, read as the reverse complement.
CAATGACATCAAGCGCGCGGTGCAGACCGGCCAGGCGCCGATCGGCGAACGCCTGATGTCCGCGCACCAGAACGAGAACGCGGTGTTCGGTTTCGACTCGATCCCGTTCCTCGCCACCTCCTTCGACGATGCGGCGAAGCTCTGGAAGGCCGCGAAGCCGACCCTGACCAAGATCCTCGAAGACCAGAACCTGGTGCTGCTCTATGCCGTTCCGTGGCCGCCGCAGGGCTTCTATTTCAAGAAGGAAGTGAACTCGGTCGCCGACATGAAGGGCATCAAGTTCCGCGCCTATAATGCCGCGACCGCCCGGATCGCCGAGCTGACCGGCATGCTGCCGGTGCAGATCGAGGCCGCCGAGATCAGCCAGGCCTTCGCCACCGGCGTCGCCGAGTCCATGATCTCCTCGGGCGCGACCGGTTACGACCGCAAGGTCTGGGAAAGCCTGACCCACTTCTACGAGGTCGACGCCTGGCTGCCGCGCAACTACGTGATGGTGAACGGCGATGTCTGGAAAGGCCTGGACGATGCCAAGAAGAACGTCCTGACGGGCTGCGCCGAACTGGCCGAATACGCCGGCACCTGGCGCGCGGTGGAATACACCCAGTTCACGCTGAACGGCCTGAAGTCCAACGGCATGAAGGTCGGTCCGGCCGGCGACACGCTGAAGGAAGAGCTGCGCCAGATCGGTGAGACCATGACCAAGGAATGGCTGGACTCCGCCGGTGCCGAGGGCAAGGCCATCATCGATGCCTACAAGGCGATGAAATAATTCCTGACCGAACGGCCGGGGGCGGACGCAGGTCCGCCCCCGGTCTTTCTTTTTTCCGACGCTCCGCCCGTGCGTTGCGGGAGCGGAAACGCGTCCTTCTCCCGAGGAGTCCTCATGGTCATTCTGGGAAAAATCAGGGTCGGCCTCGACCGGCTGTATCTCTTTTCGGGCGCGGTTGCAGCCCTCTTCCTGATCGCCATCCTGGGCCTGATCGTACTGCAGATGCTGGCCCGCTGGACCGGCGAGGTGTTCCCCGGGGCCGCAGAATATGTCGGCTATTGCATGGCCGCCGCTTCTTTCCTGGCCTTCGCGCACGCGCTGCAGCGCGGCGCCCATATCCGGGTCGGGATGCTGTTCAACGTAGTGCCACCGCTGGTGCGCCGCCTGCTGGAGGTCTGGTGCCTGATCGTCGGCAGCGCGCTCGCCTGGTACTTCGTCTGGTATGCGGGGAAGTTCGTTTACTGGTCCTGGAAGTTCAAGGACGTGAGCCAGGGGCAGGATATGACCCTGCTCTGGATGCCGCAGAGCATCATGGTGGTCGGTGCCGTCATTCTGGCGATCTCCCTGACCGATTTTCTTGTGCATATGGCCTTCGCGGGCCGTGACCGGATCGTCCACGAGACGGTCGAATCCCACGCGGAGTGACGGGCATGGAAGACATCTCTATCATCGCCCTGTTCCTCTTCGTTCTCTTCCTGCTGCTCGGTACCGGCGTCTGGATCGGTCTGGCGCTGCTCGGCGTCGCCTTCGTCGGCATGGAGCTTTTCACCACCCGGCCGGTCGGCGACACCATGATCACGACGGTCTGGACGGCCTCCTCCTCCTGGACGCTGGCGGCCCTGCCGCTCTTCATCTGGATGGGCGAGATCCTCTACCGGACGCGCCTCTCGGAGGACATGTTCAAGGGGCTTGCGCCCTGGATGGCGCGGCTGCCCGGCGGCCTTGTCCACACCAACATCGTCGGCTGCACGGTCTTCGCGGCGGTCTCCGGCTCCTCCGCTGCGACGCTGACAACGGTCGGCAAGATGTCGATCCCGGAGCTGCGCAAGCGGAACTACCCGGAGAAGGTCGTCATCGGCACGCTGGCCGGCGCGGCGACGCTTGGCCTGATGATCCCCCCTTCGCTGACGCTGATCGTCTATGGCGTGACCATCAACGAGTCGATCACCCGCCTCTTCATCGCGGGCATCCTGCCCGGCATCGTGCTGGCGGGAATGTTCATGGCTTATGTCGCGATCTATTCGAAGGTCTCGAAGAACTACAAACCGGACCCCGAGCCGGAGATGAGTTTCCTCGCGAAGGTCAAGAACTCGCGCTTCCTGATCCCGGTGCTCTGCCTGATCGCGGTGGTCATCGGCTCGATGTATCTCGGCCTCGCGACGGCGACCGAGGCGGCCGCCTTCGGCGTGATCGGCTCTCTGACCCTCGCGGCAGGCCAGCGCTCGCTCAACTGGAGGACTTTCCGCGAGAGCCTGATGGGGGCGACCCGGACCTCGGCGATGATCGCGCTGATCCTTGCCGGCGCGGCGTTCCTCTCCCTCGCGATGGGATTCACCGGCCTGCCGCGCGGCCTCGCCAACCTGATCGCGGAGATGAATCTCAGCCGCTTCGAGCTGCTGATGGCGCTGCTGGTCTTCTACATCATTCTCGGCTGCTTCCTCGACGGCATCTCCTCGGTGGTGCTGACCATGGCGGTTGTCGAGCCGATGATCCGGCAGGCCGGGATCGATGTGCTCTGGTTCGGCATCTTCATCGTCGTGGTGGTTGAGATGGCGCAGATCACCCCGCCGATCGGCTTCAACCTCTTCGTGCTGCAGGGCATGACACATCACGAGATGGGCTACATCGCCCGCTGCGCGATCCCGATGTTCCTGATCATGGTGGTGATGGTCTTCGTGCTGATCGCCTTCCCGGATCTCGCCACCTGGCTGCCGGACAACATGCGGCAGGGGCCGGCTTGATCGGGCGGACATAGCTTCGAAGGGGCGGCTCTCGGGCCGCCCTTTCCGTTTCGGCGCCCTGCGGCGATCCTGCCGCTGGACGCGAGGCGTCGAGCGGCTATTCTCGTGCCTCCGGCGGCCCGCGAAGGTCTCCGGCAGGGGAGGAATGGAAATGGAATTCTCGACGCCGCCGCATGTCGCGGACCTCGCGGAAAAGACCCGGAGCTTCATCCGGGAGAAGGTGATCCCGTTCGAGAAGGATCCGCGCTGGACCGAGCACGGGCCGACGGAGGATCTCAGGCGCGAGCTGACCGATCTCGGCCGCGCCTCGGGCGTATTCGCACCGCATGCGCCGAAGGAATTCGGCGGTCTCGGTCTCGGCCACCTGGAGCGGGCCTTCGTTTTCGAGGAGGCGGGCTATTCGCTGCTCGGCCCGACAGCGCTCCATTGCGGCGCGCCGGACGAGGGCAATACGCATCTCCTGGAGGTTGCCGCCAACCCGTCCCAGCGCGAGCAGTTCCTGGCGCCGCTGGCGAAGGGTGCGCGCTCCTGCTTCGCGATGACCGAGCCGGACGGCGCCGGCGCCGATCCCTCGCTGCTGGCGACGACGGCGAAGGTGGATGGCAACGGCTATGTCATCAACGGCCGGAAATGGTTCATCACCGGGGCCGAGGGGGCCGAGTTCGTCATCATCATGGCGAAGATCGAGGGCGGCCCGGAGGACGGCAAGGCCACCATGTTCATCGTCCCGAGCGACCGCGCGGGCATCAAGCTGGTGCGCCAGATGGACACACTCGACACTGCCTTCGCCGGCGGGCACTGGGAGATGGAATTCGAGGACCTGAAGGTCGACCAGTCGGACATTCTCGGCGAGGCCGGCGGCGGCTTCCGCCAGGCCCAGGTCCGGCTCGCCCCGGCGCGGCTGACCCACTGCATGCGCTGGCTCGGCGCCGCCCGCCGGGCGCACGACACCGCGCTCGCCTATGCCAACAGACGCGTCGTCTTCGGCCAGCCGCTCGGCAAGCACGAGGGCGTCGGCTTCATGCTGGCGGACAACGAGATGGACATCCGCACGGCCCGGCTTTCCCTGATGCAGGCCGCCTGGCTGCTGGACCAGGGAGAGACCGCGGCCGAGGAAAGCTCCATGGCCAAGGTCCAGTGCTCGGAAGCGATCTGGCGCATCGTCGACAATGCGGTGCAGATCCTCGGCGGCTCCGGCACCAGCGCCGATTATCCCGTCGAACGGATCTTCCGAGAGGTCCGCGGCTTCCGGATCTATGACGGCCCGTCGGAAGTCCACCGCTGGTCGCTCGCCCGCAAGGCTCTCAAGCGGGTGGCAACCGGCGGCCACTGAGATCTAGCCCTTCAGCTTCGGCGGCGTCAGGCCGCCGAGCTTGCACTGGGCGTGCAGCAGACCGGAGAAGTCCTTCTCGCCCATGCCGAGGCCGGTGGTGGCGATGGTGAGGGCTTCCTTCGCCGCCGCGCCCATCATCATCGGCAGCTTCTTGCTCTTCGCAGCCTCCATGATGAGGGAGAGATCCTTCAGCGCGAGGTCGATCTTGAAGCCCGGCTCGATATCGCCCTTCAGCACCTTGTTCGGCCAGCCGAGGGTAAGGGAGCCGTTGGTGGCGGTGGTGCCGTTCACCACGGTCAGGGTCTGTTCCAGCTCGAGCCCGAGCGCGGTCGCCAGCGCGATCGCCTCGGCGCTGAGCTGGTTCTGCGAGATGGCGAGGAAGTTGTTCACCAGCTTGGTGCGGATCCCGGTGCCTGGGCCGCCGCAATGGTGGATGACCGAGCCCATGCCCTCGAGCGACGGCTTCACCCGGCCGAAATCGTTGCTGCTTGCTCCGACCATGAAAAGCGACTCGCCGCGCTCGGCGAACTCGACGGTGCGGCCGATCGGGGAGTCGACGAAGGCGAGCCCGGCCTCGACCAGTTTCCTCGAAAGCTCGTCCGTGGTCTCGGGGTCGATCGTGCTCATATCCATCACCAGCGTGCCTGGCTTGGCGTTCTCGAGCACGCCGCCCGGACCGAGCACCACTTCGCGGACATGCTGCGAGGCCGGCAGCACGGTGATGACGATATCCGCCGCTTTCGCCACCTCTGCTACGGAGCCGGCGGCGTCTGCGCCCTTGGCCTTCAGCGTCGCGACTGCTTTCGGATTGATGTCATAGACGATCATGTCCGCGCCGGAGGCCTTCAGATTGCGGGCGAGCGGCCCGCCCATGTCGCCGAGGCCGATGAATCCGATCTTTTCCATGTCTGTGAGCGTCCTTCCCTGAATGAAGTGTTCTTGTTGCTGCAAGCCTAACGGCAATCCCCGCCCGGCGGGAAGGTGACCGGGCGGGGATGCAGTATGGCGCGGCGGGCACGGATGCCCGCCACGGATCAGATGGCGAGCCGGTCCGATCCGAAGGAATATGCGGACATGCTGATGGAGCTGTGGCTGAAGCTCCGGTGCAGACGTGCGCCGCAATCCGCCTTGCCGGCACCTGCCGCGACGAAGAAGGGCAGGAAATGCTCCGGTGTCGGATGGGACCGTCTTGCGCTCTCGGGCGCGTCCGGGAAGCGCATGAGGGACTTCCAGTCGCCGACTTCGACGGCCATGGAGACGAAATCGTCGAACCCGGTGGCCCAGTCCGGCGGCGGCGCGCCTTCCGGACCGAGGGCGCGCAGATTGTGCGTCACCGAGCCGGAGCCGACGATCAGAATGCCCTCGTCGCGGAGCGGGGCGAGGGCTTCGCCGATCTCGAAATGCTGCCGGGCAGTGCCGCCCTTCAGCAGCGAGAGCTGGATCACCGGGATGTCGGCCCCGGGGAAGGCGAGCAGCAGCGGCACCCAGGCCCCGTGGTCGAACCCGCGGCCGGCATCCGCCTCGACGGCGTAGCCGAGATCGGCCAGCAGTTCGATGGTCCGGCGGCTGACCGCCGCGTCGGTCTTCGCCGGGTAGCGGAAGTCGTAGAGCTCCCGCGGGAAGCCATAGAAGTCGTGCACGGTCTCGGGCGCGGCGGCCGAGGTCAGCGCGAGTCGCGGGCTTTCCCAGTGCGCCGAGACGACGAGGATCGCCTCCGGGCGGCCGACCCGGCCGCCGAGCTCCGCGAGAAAGCGTTTCGCGGGATGCTCGGTCAGCAGCAGGTCGGGCGCGCCGTGCGGCAGGAAGAGGCTGGGCTGCTTTGCCATTTGCCGACCTTACTCGCTCTGGGTAGCGGGCTGAAGGGCGAGCAGGCGCGGGGTCTTCAGTGCATAGGCGCCGTCGCCGAGCAGGGCCTGCACGACCAGGGTGGCCGCCCAGAAAGCCGGGAATTCCCAGCCGCCGTTCGGATTGGTGTAGAGCCAGCCGTTGGCGCCGTGGACCATGAAGACCGCGCCCAGCAGGATCGGCAGGGTGGCAATGGAGACCAGACGGGTGGCGAAACCGGCGATCAGGGCCGCGCCGCCGCCGAGTTCGGCGAGGATCGTCAGGTAGGCGAAGATCGCGGGCAGGCCGAGGCTCTCGAAGAAGCCGACGGTGCCGGCCGGGGTAAAGACGAAGAGCTTGAGCGCGCCGTGGGCGATGAAGAGTACGCCGAGAGAGACGCGAAGAAGGAGCGCGGCATAATCCGCATTGGATGTGTTGGTCATCGGGTCGTCCTTTCATATCGGTGACGGGCGGAGTGCGCCGTCGATGACCCGAGACTTAATTGCGGCGATATTAGGTTGTAAGTATCACTTTCATTGAATGATTATAAACAATATGTTGTCAGTATGGATTCGATCGGACAGATGCGCTTCTTCGCCGCGGTCGCGGCGACAATGTCCTTTTCCAAGGCCGCGGAGCGCCTCGGGACGAGCGCGCAGAATGTGAGCAAGAACATCCGGGCGCTGGAAGATGAGCTCGGCGTTCTCCTGCTGAACCGGACCACGCGGGTCGTGACCCTGACCGAGAGCGGGCGCGCGTTCCTGCCGCGCTGCAACCGCCTGGTGGAGGATTACGACGAGCTTCGCGCCGTCATGCGGGACGAGGGCGGCAGCCCGGCCGGCAACCTGGTGGTGACCGCGCCCCTGACCTTCGGCGAGACCCATCTCCTCGGCGCGGTGGAAAAATACCTCGCCGCCAATCCGAGGGTGACACTCGACCTGCGCCTCACGGACCAGCATCTTTCCCTGATCGACGAGGGCATCGATCTCTCCATCCGCATCGGAAGGCTGCAGGATTCGACCCTGATCGCGCGGCGGCTGGGGGAAACCCGTTTGATCGCCTGCGCGACACCGTCCTATTTGCAGGCGCGCGGCGTTCCGGAGCATCCGCGCGATCTTGCAGGCCACCGCTGCATCTTCGACACCAACCGTCGCACCCCCGGGCAGTGGATCTTCCGCGATGGGGCCGAGACCCTCACCGTGACCGTCAATCACCGGGTGCGCGTTAACGGTGCGTCGGCCGTCCGTCAGTTGATCCTCTCCGGGGAGGGGATCGGCATCGTCCCGAGCTACATCGTCGACGAGGATATCCGACGCGGCGACCTGAAGCCCGTTCTCGAATCCTATGAGGGAGAGCGCCTGCCGATCTCGGCGCTTTATCTAGCCAACCGCCATCTTTCGCGGAAGGTGCGCGCCTTTATCGAGATCGCCGAGGCCGAGATCAAGGCCTGCCCCGACTGGAATGCGGTCTGACGCCGAATCGGGACGCGGCTGCAACTTAACCGTCATCAAACGGTCAATCTCATCCTGTATGGTGCGAGCCCTCGACAAGGGAACTGGCGCTTCGAAAGCATGCTGGTTCCGAACGGATTGGACAGGGCGATGCGACAGGCATTCAAGCGTGCGATGTCGGCGGCTGCGGCACTCGGTGCGGTTGCCGGACTGATGCTCTCCGGACCGGCGCCGGCCGCCGAAGGTCTGAAGATCGGCATTCTGGGCGGGATGTCCGTGGAAAACGGCTTCAGCGCGCAGAAATGCCTGATGCAGGAGCTCGCCAACGGACTGGGCGTGCCGGTTACCGTCAATGCATTCGCCTCTGGAAAGCAGTTGCAGGATGCGCTGGCCGCTGGAGAAGTCGATCTCGCCTCGCTCTCCCCGCGCGCTTACAGCGCGGTCTGGCGCAGCAGTGCCGCGGCGGTCCAGCCCGTGCTGGCCCCGCTCGGACGCGGCGGGGCGAAAGGCTACCGCGCCGTCATGCTGGCGCGCTCGGGGTCGGATCTGTCCTCGCTCGACGCCGTCAAAGGCAAGGAAATCGGTTTCGCCGGTCAGATCTCGCTGCCCGGATACTTCGTTCCGTCCGTCGCGCTCGCGCGGGACGGCTTCAAGACCGAGAGCGATGTAGCGACAATTCAGTTCAGCGGCGGTCACCAGGCCAATCTGACGGCTCTCGAAAGCGGCGCGATCGACGCCGCGGTGACATGGGTGTCCGACGGCGGTGAGGCCGAAGCAGGACCGCTTGCCCGGTTCGAGCGGCAGGCGGGCGGATCGCTCTCCGAAATATGGCGCTCGAACCTGGTGCCGAACGGACCCCTGGTGTTGCGCAAGGCGCTGTCCGAAGCGGTCAAGCAGAGCATCACCGTCCGGCTTCTCGATCTCGGCAAGCGTGCGCCGGATTGCCTCGCCGCGGCCTTCGGGCGCCCGATCACGGGGCTTTTCCCGGTCGCGCACGCCGATTACGAGACCTTTATCGAGGCCGACCACAAGCGCCTCTCGCTTTCCGTCGCGAGCAACTGAGCGTCGCCGCCGGCTCTGCGGGCTTCACGAAAGTGAAGCAAAAGAGTCACGTGATCGACCCGCTCCATTGATACCAACGCCCGGTCGGTTCTCCCGCGGTGCGGGCTCTTGCGAGCCCCGTTCGGCGCGAGATTCAGGAGTGGGGCATGATCGAATTCAAGAACGTCACCAAGGCTTTCGGAAACATGGTCGCGGTTAATTCCGTGACCTTCAATGTCGACAAGCCGCAGATGATCGGCGTGATCGGACGCTCCGGCGCAGGTAAATCCACCTTCCTCAGGCTGTTCAATCGCCTGACGCCCGCGACGTCGGGACAGATCTTCGTCGAGGGTACCGACGTGCTCGGTCTGAAAGGCAACGCGAAGCGGCGTTGGCAGAAGGACTGCGCGATGATCTTCCAGCAGTTCAACCTGGTGCCGCGCCTCGATGTCGTGACCAACGTCATGCTCGGCCGGCTGAACCAGCACGGCACGCTGCGCTCAATGTTCAAGATTTTCTCCCAGCAGGATATCGACGACGCTCTCGCGGCCCTGGACCGGCTCGGCCTCGCGGAGCGCGCGCTGCAGCGGGTCGAGACCCTTTCGGGCGGCCAGCAGCAGCGTGTCGCTATTGCCCGCGGCCTGATGCAGCAACCGAAGATCATCCTCGCCGACGAGCCGATCGCCTCGCTCGACCCGCTGAGCGCCGAGGTGGTGATGAGCTCGCTGCGCGAAATCCACGATCGTGACGGCATCACCGTGATGTGCAACCTGCACACGCTCGACACCGCGCGCAGCTATTGCGACCGGGTGATCGGCATGGCCGAGGGTCGCGTCGTGTTCGACGGCCCGGCGGATGCGCTGACGCCGGAGGCCGCGCGCGAGATCTACGGTGCCGAGGAAGGCCTCAACGAGGCCGTGACCTCGACCAGCATTTCCACCAGCGGCGCGTCCCGGCGCGCCCGATCCAATCCCTCAGCGGCGGGCCAGGGGGCCCAGGTTGCTGAGGCGAATGCCGCCACGGCGTGAGCCCGGCCCGTCGCCGAGGGCCGTGGGGCAATTGCAACCTAGGGAGTAGTTAGGGATGAAGTTCGTTCGCAATTTCGCGATGGCCGCGGCCGTCGCCATGACCGCGTTCGGCGCCGCCGACGTGCACGCCGAAGACAAGATCTCCGAATTCCGCATCGGTATCCTCGGCGGTGAAAACCAGTCCGACCGCCTGCGCTCGAACGAGTGCGTGCGCTCCAAGGTCGAGGCGCTGCTCGGCGTCCCGACGAAGATCTTCGCGCCGGCCGACTATAACGGCGTGATCGAGGGCCTGATCGGCCGCAACCTGGACATGGCCTGGCTCGGCGCCTCCGGTTACGCGAAGACCTACCTGACCGACCCGGACGCGGTCGAGCCGGTCCTGGTCAAGGTGAACGTGGACGGCTCCATCGGCTATCACTCGATCGGCTTCGCCCGGGTCGACAGCGGCATCAAGTCGCTTGACGACATGAAGGGCAAGAAATTCGGCTTCGGCGATCCGAATTCGACCTCCGGCTACCTGATCCCGTCGATCGAGATCCCGGCCGCCGGCTTCCCGATGAAGAGCGGCGAGTATTTCGGTGAAGTCGTCTTCACCGGCGGTCACGAGCAGACCATTGTCGCGGTCGCCAACGGCGACATCGATGCCGGCGTGACCTGGGCCGACGGTCTCGGCAACTGGGAAGAGGGCTACAACAGCGGTGCGCTGCGCAAGGCCGCCGATGCCGGCCTCGTCGACATGACCCAGCTGGTGCAGATCTGGAAGTCCAAGGTGATCCCGGAAGGCCCGGTCGTGCTGCGCAAGGACCTGCCGTCCGACGTCAAGGTGAAGGTCACCGGCCTGATCGCAGGCCTCGCCTCGCTCGATCCGGAATGCGCCTATAGCTTCATGGCCGGCGAGATCAAAGGCATGATGCCGGTCACGCACGAGACCTACGAAGTCATCATCGCGGCGCGTAAGTCGAAGATGTAAGGCAGGCGTCTCGCCTTCCTGACAGATCAAGGCCGGGACCGCGCTTCGGCGCGGTCCCGGTCCGGTTTCGGGCCCGAGGGGCCTCTCGCATGACAGGGCATTTCCCATGGTCGACGTGATGCGCAACCAGCTTGGGGCGCTCGAGAGCCGGCGCAGGCTCTATACCGGGCTCTCCCTCGCGCTTTTGCTTGCCGTCGTGGTCTCCGGCTACCACGAGGCCTCGCAGCTCAATTCGGGCGGGTTCCTCCAGGGCCTGCTGAAGTTCTTCGACTACCCGGCGCAGATCGTCTCCCAGGCCTGGGATGACGGCTGGGAATTCTGGGCCCTGTTCCCGAGATTTCTGCCGGCGCTGATCGAGACCCTCAATATCGCCGCGGTCGCCACCATCATCGGCGCCGTCTTCGCCACGATCCTGTCGCTCGCCTCGAGCCGCAATCTCGAGGTTCCGCCCGCGCTCATTCCGGTCGTGCGCCGCATCATGGACATCATGCGCGCCTTCCCGGAGCTGATCATCGCTCTCTTTCTGATCTTCGTGCTCGGCGCCAGCCCGGTCCCGGCGGCAATCGCCGTCGCCTTCCACACCTCGGGCGCGCTCGGCAAGCTGTTCTCCGAGGTGAACGAGAATATCGACGTGAAACCGCTGGAAGGCCTGAAGGCGACCGGGAGCAACTGGCTCCAGCGCGTGCGCTTCGGCGTCATCCCGCAGGTCCTGCCGAACTACAGCAGCTATTTCCTGCTGCGCTTCGAGATCAATGTGCGGGCCTCCGCGATCCTCGGCTTCGTCGGCGCCGGCGGCATCGGCACAGAGCTCAGCCGCGCGATCGGCTGGGGTGCCGGCGCCGAGACCGCCGCGCTCTTCCTGATGCTGTTCCTCTCGATCGTCGCGATCGACCAACTGTCCTCGTATCTGCGCCGCCATTTCGTCGGCGCCGAGAACTTCAAATAGGGGAGGGGACCGATGGCCGTCGCCGAACAGAGTTCCGCCTTGCTTGCCGAGACCGTCAGGGTTTCGGTGAAGAAGGCCTCCGCCGTGCCGATGCTGCTGCTGGCCGGCATGGTGCTCTACCTGATCTATGCCTGGAACGCCTTCGACATCACGACCCTGCTCGAGCGCGCGCAGCTCTCCAAGGGCGCGCTCCTGGTGTCCGACTCGATTGCCTACAAGACGCATGTGACCAAATCCTTCCGCGGCAACGAGCTGGAGGTCGCGATCGAGGGCGAGCGCACGGCGACCTACAAGCAGTTCCCGGACTGGGTCCAGGGCACGGTCGACAGTTTCAGCGTCGATCTCGGCGAGGGCTATCTTGTTCGCGTCGAGGGGCAGGGGCTCGAGTTCGATGTGCCGGGTTACGGCACGATCCGCTCGAAACTGGTGGACAAGAAGATCGTGACCGAGCTGCCGGAAGGCCCTGTCCCGTCCTGGCTGAATGCCCGCGACGTGAAGCTCGAGGTGCGGCCGACCTTCTCGCGCCGCGTGCAGTTCACGCGCGCCAAGATCGAGATCCACAAGTTCGACTATGGCTGGGAAAATTTCTGGTTCCCGTTCAACTCGGTGCTTCACGGCAAGAGCTTCGGCGACCTGGCCGGTATCGCCGCTTCGTCCGACCGCATCAAGGCCGACACGCCGAACTGGCTCTTCATCCTGAAGAGCTTCTGGGGCAATCCGGACTGGCAGCACGGCATCGTCGCGGTGGCGCTGTTCGAGACCATCATGATGGCCGTGCTCGGCACGGTGACCGCCGCCGTCTGCGCCCTGCCGCTCGCCTTCGTCGCGGCCTCGAACTTCAATCCGAACGGCGCGATCCGCTTCGTTGTCCGACGTATCTTCGACTTCGTACGCGGCATCGACATGCTGATCTGGTCGCTGATCTTCATCCGCGCCTTCGGTCTCGGCCCGCTGACCGGCTCGCTCGCCATCGCCTTCACCGACACGGGCTCGCTCGGCAAGCTCTTCTCCGAGGCGCTGGAGAATATCGACCGCAAGCAGGTCGAGGGTGTCGAGTCCACCGGCGCCAACCGCTGGCAGCGCTACCGCTTCGGCGTGATCCCGCAGATCCTGCCGGTGTTCACCTCGCAGTTCCTCTATTATGTCGAGTCCAACACCCGCTCGGCGACAGTCATCGGCGCGCTTGGCGCGGGCGGCATCGGCCTCGTGCTGGTGGAGACGATGCGGACCCAGCGGGACTGGGAAAACACCTTCTACATCATCGGCCTGATCATCGTGATGGTGTTCATCATGGACGGCGCCTCGAGCTGGCTTCGGCGCAAGTTGATTGCCGGCGGGGAGAGCCGCTGACCCGGACAGGACAGCGAGAGGGCCACGACAGGCAATTATGCCTTACGCCGTTCGCCGATCCAGGTTTTCAATTCGTCGAGTGGCAGCGGTCGGGATATTTCGAATCCCTGGGCCTCGTCGCATCCGAGCACCCGCAACTCGGACATGGTGGCTGCATCCTCGATGCCTTCCGCGATCACGGTCATGTCCAGCTTGTGGCCAAGGGCGATGGAAACTTCTGCCACGGAGCGGTATTCGCGGCTCTCGAGCAGACTCCGGACAAATTTCTGGTCCACTTTCAATTCGGAAAAAGGAATCCGTACCAATTGCTCCATTGATGAATACCCGATCCCGAAATCGTCGATGGAAAGATGAAAACCTTTCATCCGGAGCCGGGTCAAAACATCGATCGAGGCCGCGACATCTTTCATGACCGCCGTTTCCGTGATTTCGAGCACGACGTGACCGGGGTCGATGCCCGAATCGTCAAATTGGCGGGCCAGTTTCTCCGGAAGCGAGAGATCGTAGATTGAATTCGCGGACAGGTTGATCGAGATCCGGAACAGCAGACGATCTTTCTCCAATTCCGACAAGTCCCGGCAGGCGCGCGAGACAACATAATCGGTCATCGGCCCGATCAGATCGGAACTCTCCACTTGAGGCACGAAGGCTTCCGGCGCCACGACACCCATATCCGGGTGATTCCAGCGGATTAATGCCTCGGCCCCGGTGACAGAGCCGTCTTTCAAGGAGATCTGAGGCTGGTAGAAAAGGCTAAACTCGCCATTCTTCAGACCCTGGCGGATATCGTCTATGTCGATCCTGGACGAGGAACGTTTTGTTACGCTTGGTGCCGGCTCATAGGCGCTCAGAGTTTCAGCAATCGACGCCAGCGTGATCGGCTTTCTCAGAACGCCGAGCACGGTGATGCCGCGCTCATGGGCGATCTCGCGGGCGGCATTGAGGAGAGCGTCGTTGCTGCCGCTCATCAGAACGACTGACGCAGTCGATCGGTTGTCTGAGAGGAACCGCAATATCTCGATGCCGTCCAGGTCCGGCAAGAACAGGTCCAGGAAGATGACCTCGATGTGGGTCGAATATGCCGATGCAAAGGCGCTCGAATTGGTCGCGATACGCGGAATATGTCCGAGTTCGTCGACGGCATCGGCGACGAACTCCGCAAAGTCCGGTTCGTCGTCGACAATGAGGACATTCAGCATCAGGCAGTCCTCTCTTCGTCGAGCTTCGCCCGAACCGCCCGCGCCAGACCGTCATTGCTGTATGGTTTGGCGACGAGAGATTTCGCCCAGTGCTCGGCTTCCTCCGATTTGAGGTGATGGCCGGTGAACCCCGAGGTCAGTAGCGACTTCAATCGGGGGCGCATCAGCTGGGCCGATTCGATCAGCTGGATGCCATTTACACCCCCTGGCATGATGAGATCGGTGAAAAGCAGGTCTACCGTGCGGCCCTCGCTCAGGATCTGTAGTGCCGCCTCGGCTGATTGGGCGGTCACGACCTTATATCCGAGGTCTTCGAGGACGCGCTCCGCCACGTCGAGCAAACCGGGCTCGTCGTCAACCACGAGAATGGTCTCGGAACCGCCACGCACCGGCTCATCATCGGCCGTCCGCGATCGCGAACGGTCGATTTCGGCATCGTCGCTGACAGACGGCAGATAGAGCTTGAAAATGGTCCCGGTGCCTTCTTCGGAATAGACGATGACATGTCCCCCCGAGCGTTTGACAAAGCCGTAGACCATCGGCAGTCCGAGCCCGGTGCCCTTGGTCACGGGCTTGGTGGTGAAGAACGGGTCGAAGATCTTGTCGACGATCTCCTTCGACATCCCCGATCCGTTGTCGCTTACTTCGATCTGCGCATAGGTTCCCGGCGCCAACCCGAGTTGCACGAGGACATCCGCCGAGCCGACGGTGTAGGGCGACACGGCGACCTCGATGCGGCCGCCACCGGGCATTGCATCTCGCGCATTCACGATCAGATTGATGATTGAGTCTTCGAAGTCGGACTTGTCGCATTTCACGCGCGGGATATCGCCTTCGAAGCGTGTCACGAACGATATGCTTGCTGTGAGAGACCGCTCAATCAAGTCTGACAACCCCGAAACGACCTCAATCGTATCGACGATATCCGCCCGCTGCGCGTCGGGACTCTGACGCGAGAAATCGAGCAGCTTGCGGGTGAGACCGGCGCCGCGTTGCGCGGCGGCGATCGCTTTGCCCACCTGGCGGTAAAGTTTGCTCTCCGGCTCCAACTTTCTCTGCATCAGCTCAAGGTTGCCGAGAATGATCCCAAGCAGATTGTTGAAGTCGTGTGCGATCCCTCCGGAGAGCTGACCTATCGCGTCGAGCTTGTTCGAGCGGCGCAGCATCGTCTCGAGGCTTTTCTGTTTTCGCAGGTCGGTAATTGCCGCGATGAAGTGGCGTTCTCGGCCGAGCCTGGTCTCGGCAACGCCCAAATGTATGGGCACTTCCTTGCCGTTTTTCGTCAGTCCGTTCAGTTCCCGGCCAATACCTATGATCTGATGTTCTCCGGTCTTGAGGAAGCGCTCGAGATAGCGATCATGTTCCCGCGCAATCGATTTCGGCATCAGCATCGATACGTTTCGACCCACAACTTCATCGGCCCGATAGCCAAAGATTTCTTCCGCTTTTGGATTGAAGGTCTCGATGACACCTGTGCTGGTAATCTCGACGATCCCCACGGTCATGTTTTGGAAGGCGATGTGAGCGCGTTCCCGGGTTTCCGATAATAGTTGCTCGCGATGCAGGTGTTCGGTGACGTCGCTTGCCGAGCCGCGATAGCCGCGGAAACGCCCGCTGTTGTCGAAGTAAGGAACGCCGCTTGCCGATAGAATGATATGTTTTCCCTCTTCGGAAATGGCCTTGTAGACGAAGTCCTTGAACGGCTCGCGGTTCTGCAGGATTCCGTTCAGGCGCGTCCATTTCTCGGTGGATGTATCCTCGTCGGCGGAATCCTCCCGCCGCTTTCCGAGGACTTGCGAGGCATCTATTTCAGGGTGCGGGCGTTTGCTCTCGCCGACACTGGTATATCGAAGATTTTCGTCCTGAACCCAGAACCAGTCAGAGGCGGAGGATGCAAAATCCTGAAATTTTTGCCGTTCCTCCTGGAGGGCGGCAACGATGGACTCGGCTTCTCTGTGAGCGAAGATTACGCCGACCGTGCCTATTGCCGAGGCGATCATCACGGCGATTGCTATGGCATTTAAAAACGGTGCTTCAAATTCCGATTTCCGGACTTCGGCGAGGACAAGCAGGTCGGTGCCCCGAACCGGCTCATAGGCGATCAAAAAGTCGACGCCGGAAGCATCTGTGAAGTTGGCGCTTCCGTGTGTTCCGTCGAAGCCTTCCGCGATCGCCGTTCCGTAGGCTGTGTACCGTTCGATATCGTTTCGGTCGTGAGGGTTTGGATTCTGGTCGCCCCTGTGAATCAGAACTTCGAAGCGGCCCTCATCCGTCTCCCGGAAGATGATGAGCCCTCCTGCTGTACCGAAGCTGTGTGCTGTATCGAACGCAATGCGAATCTGTTCCAGCGTCGCCCCTAGGGCGCCATCCGGATGATCGTCTGCACTGTTCTCTTGATCGAACGCGGCGACGGATGCGATGAGGCTCGACGCGACATCGACCAATTCTTCCAGATCCACGCGTTGCCGTTCGAGATGCGAGCGGTACAGCAGGTAGATGCTCGAACCGCTGGAAAAGCAGGCGACGGCGATGAGCGTCAGGACAATTTTCCCGACAATCCCGATCTTTGATCCCATTCAGGACGACCCTTTCCTCTCCAGGTCCGGCGACCGGGCGATCTGACCAAAACAGTCTTAAAATTGATTTAAAAACACCAATGTCGTGCAGTTTTTAGTACACTCTGGCCCGCTGACATCGCGCGCAGGTTCGATGTTCTGCCGGAGCAAATGCACCGGAAGACGCGCGCCGCACGGATTTTGCTCGGGCGGGCAGCCGTCTGTTGACAGCCCCGGCAAGCTCGCCTATATGCGTGCTTCCGCGCGGGCAAGAGCCTTTGCGGGCCTCTCTTGGGGCGGAGTAGCTCAGCTGGTTAGAGCAGCGGAATCATAATCCGCGTGTCGGGGGTTCAAGTCCCTCCTCCGCTACCAACCTTCTTCAAGATCCCTCAAGCGTCCTTCCTGAATCACGAGACCGTGAGCGCCGGTTACCGCGTGCTATGATGCTCTTAAATCTTAAGGCGACATTCATTGCGGTAGTTTAGCGACCGACCGGTCCGCGCTCCGAAGCGGAGCCCGGAAGAATGCCGCGTCCGACGGGAGAGTTCCGAATGACCGCCGATCTTTTCACACGTCGTACCCTGCTCGCAGCTGGCGGCGCCGTTGCAGCGAGCTGTATCTCGGGTCTGCTCGTGCCTGCCCGTGCCCAAGGACTCGCACCGACGCGCTCGATGCGGGGCGGGTCGAACAATTACATTCCGAACGCGCCCATCGTCGAGCGGATCGGCGGCGGCGGGTTCTGGATGTCGGGAACCGTGCGCCGCGCGGGCGACGGGGCGCCGCTCGCGGGCCAGCGGATCCAGATCTGGGCCCACACGACGGAAGGTTATGAAAGCGATCCGCACAGCCACGGCGCCACGCTGACCGACGAGAACGGGGTTTTCCGGCTCGAAATGCCGCAGATCGTGCCGGCCTTCGGCCAGCCGCACGGGCATCTCGCCTATGACAGCGGCGATTTCGGGACCGTCTTCCTGCGCCCCGTGATGCGCAGCTCGAGCGACAAGAGCCTGGAGGCGCATTTCGTCCTCACGCCAGCCTGAACCGGGTGACATCCACAACAATGGGACCGGCCCGCAAGATCCTGATCTGGGGCGCGCTCGCGCTTGCCATTGCCGTGCCGGTCGCACTGGCGGCGGCGAGCCCGCTGCTCGCCTGGCGCGGTCCGGTCTATATCGCGGCCGGATTTGCAGGCATCGCCGCGATGGTCTTGCTGCTTCTCCAGCCTCTGCTGGTCGGCGGGTACCTGCCCGGGCTCGCGGGGCTCAACGGACGGCGGGTGCATCGGGCGATCGGAGCCGTCCTCGTCGCGGCGGTCGTGCTGCATGTCGCGGGGCTCTGGATCACCAGTCCTCCGGACATGGTCGACGCTCTCTTCTTCAGGGCGCCGACACCCTTCTCCGCCTGGGGCGTGATCGGCATGTGGACCATCCTCACGGCTGCGCTGCTGGCAGTGTTCCGGGATCGTCTGAAGCTCCGCTCGCGAACCTGGCGTCGCATGCATTCGGGCCTTGCCGTCGTGACGGTTCTTTGCTCCGTCATTCACGCCCTGCTCATCGTGGGCACGATGGAGACCCTGACCAAGGCGATGCTCTGCATCCTTGTCTCCCTCGCCACGGCGAAGGCCTTGGCCGATCTGAAGGTCTGGACGAACCGCCCGCGCCGTCGGGGGTGACGGCCCTCAGCCGGCGGCGGCGATGGCCTCGGCCATGATGTCGAGGCCGAGATCGATTTCCTCGTCCGTCGCCGTCAGAGGCGGGGCTATGCGGAAGACCGCGCCCATGGCCGGGATCTTCACGATGTTCATGCTGAGGCCGCGGTTCATCGCCTCGCCAGCGATCCGGTCGCCACGTTCGAGGTCGGGCACCTTGCTCGCCCGGTCGGTGACGATCTCGAGCCCGAGCAGCAGGCCGCGCCCGCGCACGTCGCCGACGCAGTCGAACCGCTGCTTCAGGGCCTCGAGCCCGCTCCGCAGCCGCGCTCCCGCCTCGCGCGCGCGGCCGATCAGCCCGTCACGCTCCAGCACGTCGAGCACGGTGAGGCCGATGGCGGCCGGCAGTGGGTCCGAGACATGGGTGGTGAGGAAGATGAAGCCCTTGGAATGCGCCGTTTCCTCGATCTCGCGGCTGGTCAGCACGGCCGAGAGCGGCAGGCCGGCGCCGAGCGTCTTCGAAAGAGTGAGGATGTCCGGCGTCACGCCGTCGCGCTGAAAGGCGAACATGTGACCGGTCCTGCCGACCCCGGTCTGCGCTTCGTCCAGGATCAGCAGCATGCCGCGTTCCTCGCATTTGCGCTTGAGGGCGGCGAGGTAGCCCTCGGGCAGCTCGATGATGCCGCCGGAGGAGAGGATCGGTTCCGCGATGAAGGCGGCGAGGCTGCCGGTGGACTGACTGTCGATCAGGGCGAAGGCATCGTCCAGCTCGGTCTGCCAGTCGAGACTGCCGTCGGCATGGGTGAATCGCGGCCGGAAGGCATGGGGCGCCGGGATGGCGAAATTGCCGACCCCGGCCGGGCCGTAGCCCTTGCGGGCCGAGCTGTAGGTCGCCGCCGCCGCGCCGCCGGTCATCCCGTGCCAGCTCTTGGTGAAAGCGACGATCTCGTGCTTTCCGGTCACGCACTTTGCGAGCCGGATCGCCGCCTCGTTGGACTCGCCGCCGGTGGAGAGCAGCATGACCTTCTCGAGTCCGGGCACCAAACTGCCGAGGCGGGTGCAGAGATCGACCACGGGGCGCGAGAGCATGCCGCTGAAGAGGTGGTCGAGCCGGCCGATCTGTCCCTGGACAGTGCGCACGATCTCCGGATGGGAGTGGCCCAGCAGGGCGCTCATCTGTCCGGACGTGAAATCGAGGATGCGGTGCCCGTCCTCGTCATAGACGAAGCTGCCCTCGGCCCGGTCGATCACCCGCCGCTCGAAGACCGGTCCATAGCGCATCACGTGGTTATCCACGTCGGTCCAGAACCCGCTATCCGCCGTGCTCGTGCTCATCTGCGCCTCGTCTGCCTCGTGTTTCGACATCGATGGAGCCTAGCGGTTGCCGGTAGATTGGAAAAATTCATAATCTCAATTTCCGAATCAAGAATTGTTCATATGGCATGACCAATCTCGACATCACCCTGCTGCGCAGTTTCATCGCCGTCGCGCGCGCCGGGTCGATCCGGGCCGCGGCGGACCGTGTCGGGCGCACGCAATCGGCGGTCAGCCTGCAGATGAAACGGCTGGAGGAGATCGCGGGCGAGCGGCTGTTTCACCGCACCGGCTCAGGCGTGACCCTGACGGTTTCGGGCGAGCGTCTGATGGCCGGGGCCGAGCGTGTTCTCTCCGCCCATGACGACACGCTGGCCTCGATCCGTACCGGCGGCCTCCAGGGGGCGATCTCCTTCGGCTGCCCCGACGATTACCTGACCGCCTTCTTCCCCGACCTGCTGCGCCGCTATGGCCGCGACAATCCGGATGTCGAGATCGAGATCGTCTGTGCCCCGACAGTAGAGCTTCGCCCGCTACTGCAGCGTCGGCATATCGATCTCGCCCTCGTCTCGCTCCCGGTCTCGGCTCCGCGCGAGGAGATATTTCGCCGCGAGCCATTCGTCTGGATCGCAAGCACGCCCGACCCTGAACTGCTGGAGGCGCCGTACCTGCCGCTTGCTCTCTCCGGACCGGAAACGCTGGATCATCGCCTGGCGAAGAGCGTGCTCGAGGCGGCGGGGCGGCCCTATCGCATTACCCATGCAAGCAACGGGCTTGCCGGCCTGCTCGCGATCGCGCGCTCGGGCCTTGCGGTCAGCGTCGTGACGAAGGCAGCGGTTCCGCCGGACCTCTTCATTGTCGAGGAAGGGCTTCCGGCCCTGCCCGAAATCGGCATGTCGATCGCCTATGCCTCGACGCGGCCGGCGCCGGTGGTCCGGGCATTCGGCGAGTTCATCTCCACAAGCCTGCAGGGGCCGGATATGTGATCTCGGGGAAAGTCCGACCCTTTACCGAACATTCGATTTGACAGAACGCGCTTGAAGACCGCTAGCTCCACCTGAGCGTGCCTGTCCCAAGCTGCCCGAAAGGGGCCCGAAAGTGTCCGTCGAGAACCTGAACCGCCTGCTGGAGGAAAATCCGGAAATCGAGTCCGTTTTCGCCTGTGTGTGCGACCTGAACGGAACCATGCGGGGCAAGCGTCTGCCGATCGAGCAGGCGTCGAAAATTCTCGAGGCCGGCCTCCGCATGCCGCTCTCGATCCTCAGCCTGGATGTCTGGGGCGAGGATATCGAGGGCAACGAACTGGTCTTCGAGACCGGCGACAGCGACGGCATCTGCGAGTTCACCGGACGTCCGATCGTGCTGATCAACTGGACCAACCGGCCCTCGGCGCTGGCCATGCTGTGGATGCGCGAGGAGGACGGAAGGCCGTTCGCGGGCGACCCCCGCCGCGCCCTTGCAAATGTGGTCGAGCGCTATGCCGAGCGCGGCCTGACGCCGGTGGTCGCCACCGAGCTCGAATTCTATCTCTACGATCCGAGCGGTACGCAGCCGCAGCCACCCCGCTCACCGATCACCGAGAAGCGGCTCGGCTCCGACGGGGCGCTCTCGCTGGACGAATTGCAGCATTTCGACGAGTTTCTGGACGATGTCTACGATGCCTGCGCGGAGCAGGGCATTCCGGCCGACGCCGCGATTTCCGAGAATGGCGCCGGCCAGTTCGAAATCAACATGATGCATGTCGGCGACGCGCTGAAGGCGGCGGACGATGCGGTGTTGTTCAAGCGCCTGGTCCGCGGCATCGCGCGCAAGCACGGCTTCGCCGCGACCTTCATGGCGAAGCCCTATGGCGAGCGGGCTGGCAGCGGCTTCCACGTGCATTTCTCGCTCGAGAACGAGGCCGGAGAGAACCTGTTCGACAATGGCGGGGACGAGGGTTCGCAACTGATGCTGAACGCGGTCGCGGGCCAGCTGGCGACGATGCAGGAAAACACCCTGGTCTTCGCGCCGCACGAGAACTCCTACCGCCGCCTGCTGCCCGGCGCGCACGCGCCGATCAATGTCGCCTGGGGCTACGAGAATCGCACCGCCGCGATCCGCATTCCGGGTGGCAGCCACAAGGCGCGCCGGATCGAGCACCGGGTCGCCGGCGCGGACACCAATCCTTATCTCGTTCTAGCGAGCGTTCTTGGCGGCGCGCTCATCGGCATCGAGAACGGCATGGAACCGGCGGCTCCGATCACCGGCGATGCCTACAGCATGAAACTCGAACACCTGCCGCTCGACTGGGCGACCTCGATCGAGGCCTTCCGCCGTGGGTCTCTGGTCCAGCGCATCTATTCGAAACGGCTCCAGACCATGATGGTCGAAAGCAAGATGCAGGAGTTGAAGCGGTTCGCACGTCAGGTGACCGACTACGAATATGACACCTATCTGGAAGTCGTCTGATGATCCCCTGGGCAAAAGCCGGCCACGGCGCCGTCGCTCACACCACAAGCTATTATGCTGCCAGTGCCAACCCGTCGCCGGAGCGTCCGCCGCTCAAGGGCGATATCGAGATCGATATCCTGATTGTCGGCGCCGGATATAGTGGGCTTTCGACCGCGCTGCACCTGGTCGAGAAGGGCTACAAGGTTGCGATCATCGAGGCCGCCCGGGTCGGCTGGGGTGCCTCCGGGCGGAACGGCGGGCAGATCGTGAACGGGCTGAATGCCAGCCTGCAGACGATCAGGAAGCGCTACGGCGTGGATACCGCCAATTTTGTCGCCGGCCTGGTGCAGGAAGGCGGCGAGATCATCCGCGAGCGGGTCAAGACCTACGACATCCAGTGCGACCTGAAGCACGGCAACGTCTTCACCGCCTATACCAGCGCGCATATGCGCGAGCTGGAAGAGCGGCTGAAGCTCTGGGCCGGCTACGGCATCAGGAACCAGGAGATGCTCGACAAGGCCGCGCTCCGCGAGCACATCAATTCGGACGCCTATGCCGGCGGCATGATCGACCGGTCGGGCGGTCACATGCACCCGCTGAACCTGGCGCTCGGCGAGGCGGCGGCGTTCGAGAAGCTCGGCGGCAAGATCTACGAGCAGACGCCCGCCGTGGATGTCGACACCAACGCGGCGAAACCGGTTGTGAAGACCGAGGGCGGCTCGATCACCTGCAAGACTTTGGTGCTCTGCGGCAACGCCTATCTGGGGCACGTGGTCCCGACGCTGTCGCCGCGGGTCATGCCGGTCTCGACCCAGGTCATGGCGACGGAACCGCTCGGCGAGGAGCGGGCCAACGACCTCATCCCGACCGACGTCTGCGTCGAGGACGTGCGCTACATCCTCGACTATTTCCGGCTCTCGGCCGACAAGCGGATGCTGTTCGGCGGCGGCACGGTCTATGGCGGCACCGATCCGAGCGATATCCGCGCCAAGCTGCAGCCCAACATGGACAAGGTCTTCCCGCAGCTTAAGGGCGTGAAGATCGAATACGCCTGGAGCGGCAATTTCGCGCTCTCGTTCAGCCGCGTGCCGCAAATGGGTAGGATCGGCAACAATACCTATTTCGCGCACGGCTACAGCGGCCACGGCGTCACCGGCTCGCACACCTTCGGCCGCATACTCGCCGAGGCGATCGGCGGCGACCGGTCCCGCTTCGACGTGTTCGAGAACGTGCCCTGGTACCCGTTCCCGGGCGGCCGGCTGTTCCGGGTGCCGTACTCGGTCGCCGGCTCCTGGTGGTACACGCTCAGGGACAAGCTCGGGGTCTGAGCGGGAGTCTTTCGGTCGACGGAGCTCCCGCCCGTTGCCGCCCGATGCTGTTGTTGGCAGCGCCGATCGCGACGTTTCGTCAAAGAGGTTTGACCGATTTATGATCCAATTTCTGGAGAAATGACCGATATATGGGTCGTTTCAGTTGATTTTTCTATTCGAGTCACATAATGGCTTACTTATCGGTCATTTCAGCTCAATTTGACTGATAAAAAGGTCAATTAGATTGGAGGGGGCTATGCCCAGGGTCGCACGCACCTATTCCTCCCCGACCAGCCAGATTCTGAAGCTGGTCGGCAAGCGGATCAAACTCTCGCGCAAGACCGCCGGAATGTCCGAGGCGAATCTGGCGGAGCGCGTGGGGATTGCACGCAGCACGCTTCAGCGCATCGAAGCCGGCGATCCGTCCGTCGAAATCGGGATCGTGCTGGAGGCGGCCCTGATTTCCGGAACCAGGTTGTTTGACCCGGATGTAACCCGGCTTCTGACCGAAACCGAAATGCTCGAGCGCCGCCTCGCGCCGGCGCCGCGCGTCTATTCTTCGCACAAGCGGCAGATAGACGATGACTTCTGACCCCCATGACCGGGGCACCGCCGGCAATCGCCGGCGACGCGGCAACCCGCCGGAAGAAAGGGGGGCGTACGTCTGGGCCTGGCTGCCACGGCAACCCAGCCCGGTCGTTGCCGGGCGCGTCGTCCTGCAAGGCGGCCGCTACAGCTTCGCCTATGGCCGGAGCTATCGCGAGCGTCCCAACGCGATCCCCCTCTATCTGCCGGAACTTCCGATAGCCGAGTTCCTGATCGACCCGCCGGACGGCATGGATATGGCGGGTTGCCTCAGGGATGCTCTGCCGGACGCATGGGGACGGCGGGTCATCCTGAACAGGATCGCCGTCCGGGAGGCGAGGGATACGGGGCAGCTAGACGAAGTCACCTATATGCTCGAATCCGGTTCCGACCGGATCGGCGCGCTCGATTTCCAGCGTTCCGCGACGGACTTCGTTGGCAGAGATCCGGAGAATGCAAGCCTCGAGGAATTGCTCACCGCTGCGGATCGGATCGAACGGGACATCCCGCTGACTCCGGGTCTCGAGCGTGCGCTGCTCCACGGGAGTTCGATCGGCGGTGCCCGGCCGAAAGCCGGTATCGAGGACACACAGAACAAGTACGTCGCCAAATTCTCCGCAAGCAACGACACCTATGCCGTGGTCAAGGCCGAGTTCATCGCAATGCGACTTGCCAGGCTGGCGGGCCTCGGTGTCGCCGATGTCAGACTCGAAACCGCGTTGGGAAAGGACGTTCTCCTCGTCCGGCGCTTCGACCGGGAGCGGCTCGAGGAGGAAGGGGGCGCGCGCTGGGCGCGCCGAATGATGGTCTCGGGCCTGACGATACTCGGACTGGACGAAATGATGGCGCGGTATGCGTCCTACCAGCAACTGACCGACATCGTGCGCCTGCGGTTCGCCGAGCCCAAACGAACGCTCAGGGAGCTATTCGGCCGCCTGGTCTTCAATGTGCTGGTCGGCAATACCGACGATCATGCGCGCAACCATGCGGCGTTCTGGGACGGGCGAATGCTCAATCTGACGCCGGCCTACGACATCTGCCCTCAGCCGCGCACAGGGCGAGAGGCGAGCCAGGCCATGACAATACTCGATATCCGCCGGGAAAGCCGGTTGGAGCTCTGTCTGGAGGCGGCCCCGAAATTCCTGCTGGATCGGGAGCAGGCGATCGCCATCGTCCGGGATCAGATCGCGGCAATCGTGGAGAACTGGCGCGAGATCTGCTCTGCGGCCGGACTTGAGGAAGCCGGCAGACGGTTTTTCTGGCGCCGGCAATTCCTCAACCCGAGCATTTTCTACGGGACAGAGGATCTGTTTGCGCCGGAACTGGACGTCCTCGAACGAGCGTGACCCGTCACGCCCGTTCCGGCTGTTGTCCCGCGCAGCCGGCCGGCCGGCTCACTCCGCCACGCAGTCGGCGAAGTAATGCACCAATCCGTCCTCGCCGACTTCCTGCACGAGGCCGTGGATATCGGTCTCGAAACCCGGGCATTCGCGGGCGAATTCGCGGTTGAACTTCAGATAGTCGACGATCTTCGCGTTGAACACCTCGCCCGGGATCAGCAACGGAATACCCGGCGGGTAGGGCGTGACGAGACTGGTCGTGATACGGCCCTCCAGCTCGTCGATCGGCACGCGCTGGGTGGTGCGGCGGGCGATGTGGGCGAAGGCCTCGGACGGGTTCATCGCCGGCGTCAGGTCGCTCAGATACATGTCGGTCGAAAGGATCGCAACGCCGTACTTGGCATAGAGCGCGTGCACGTGCTGGCAGAGATCGCGCAGCCCCATCTGCTCGTAGCGCGGCTGCGTGGCGCAGAATTCCGGCATGGTGCGCCACATCGGCTGGTTCTTCGCGAAGTCGTCCTTGAACTGCTGCAGCGCGGTCAGCAGCGTGTTCCAGCGGCCCTTGGTGATGCCGATGGTGAACATGATGAAGAAGCTGTAGAGCCCGGTCTTCTCGACCACCACACCGTGTTCGGCCAGGTACTTGGTCACGATCGAGGCCGGGATGCCCCAATCCTCGAAGCGGCCGTCCAGGTTGAGACCGGGCGTGATGATCGTCGCCTTGATCGGGTCGAGCATGTTGAAACCCGGCGCCATGTCGCCGAAGCCGTGCCAGGAATCCTCGCCGTCGGAGGCCTGCACGCCGTCCGCGTCGGTGCGCTTCAGGACCCAGTCCCGGGTACGGCCGACGCCTTCCTCGGCCAGTTCCGCCGGTCCCCAGACCTGGAACCACCAGTCGTCGGCACCGAATTCCTCGTCGACCTTGCGCATGGCGCGGCGGAAATCGAGCGCCTCGACGATGCTTTCCTCGACCAGCGCGGTACCGCCCGGAGGCTCCATCATCGCGGCGGCCACGTCGCAGCTCGCGATGATGCTGTATTGCGGGCTCGTGCTGGTATGCATCAGGTAGGCTTCGTTGAAGAGGTGGCGGTCGAGCTTCACCTCCTGCGAATCCTGCACCAGCACATGGCTCGCCTGGCTGATCCCGGCCAGCAGCTTGTGGATCGACTGCGTGGCATAGGTGACCGAATGCTTCGTCCGGTCCCGTTTCCGGCCCATCGCGTGATAGGTGCCGTAGAACGGGTGGAAGGCCGCGTGCGGCAGCCAGGCCTCGTCGAAATGCAGGTTCTCGACATAACCGTCGAGCAGGTTCTTGATGGTCTCGGTGTTGTAGAGCACGCCGTCATAGGTCGACTGCGTCAGGGTCATGATCCGCGGCTTGACCGAGTCGGCATCGACGCCCTTGAGCAGCGGGTTCGCGCGGATCTTTTCCTTGATCGACTCGATCTCGAACTCGGACTGCGGGATCGGGCCGATGATGCCGTGATGGTTCCGCGTCGGCTTCAGGAAAACCGGGATCGCGCCGGTCATGATGATCGAGTGCAGGATCGACTTGTGGCAGTTGCGGTCCACCACGACCACGTCGCCCGGCGCCACGGTGTGGTGCCAGACCATCTTGTTCGAGGTCGAGGTGCCGTTGGTCACGAAGTAGCAGTGATCGGCATTGAAGATGCGCGCCGCGTTGCGCTCCGACGCGCCGATCGCGCCGTTATGGTCGAGCAGCTGACCCAGTTCCTCGACGGCATTGCAGACGTCGGCCCGCAGCATGTTCTCGCCGTAGAACTGGTGATACATCTGCCCGATCGGGCTCTTCAGGAAGGCGACGCCGCCGGAATGGCCGGGGCAGTGCCAGGAGTAGGAGCCGTCCTCGGCATAGTCGAGCAGCGCCTTGAAGAAAGGCGGCTGGATGCTCTCGAGATACCCCTTCGCCTCGCGGATGATATGCCGGGCAACGAATTCCGGCGTGTCCTCGAACATGTGGATGAAGCCGTGCAGCTCGCGCAGGATGTCGTTCGGGATGTGCCGGCTGGTCTTGGTCTCGCCGTAGATATAGATCGGCACCTCGGCGTTCTTCCAGCGCACTTCCTCGATGAAGTTCCGCAGGTTGAGCACCGCCGGATCGAGATCGGGGCCGGGAGTGAATTCCTCGTCGTCGATCGAGAGCAGGAAGGTGCTGGCCCGGGACTGCTGCTGGGCGAACTTCGAGAGGTCGCCGTAGCTGGTCACGCCGAGGACCTCGAAGCCCTCGCTCTCAATGGCTTGCGCGATCGCGCGAATGCCAGAGCCCGAGATGTTCTCGGAACGGAAGTCTTCATCGATGATGACGATCGGAAAGCGGAACTTCATGGAGCTGTCCTGGCGCGTGGAAAAGCGGATGGGCAGAGTCTGCCTTTTCTATGTCAGTCTCTATCCCGGTCCCTCATATAATGTTTCATAGGCTTTTGCGGCCGCGGTCAACTGGCTGCATTGGAAATTTGCGCGCCGCGGGTAAGTTGCCGGCCGCAGGCACGCTTCGCGCTCTCTCCTTCACGGGTATAGTGAGAAAGCGGTTCCGTACGGGGTGCGACATGCATCGTCAGAACATAGTCCAGAGCAACGCGACAAACACCTTTCCCCTGAAGCGGTTGAGGCTGCATCGCGGGATGAAACAGAGCCATCTCGCGGAACTCCTCGGGGTGACGCAAACCACGGTTTCACGCTGGGAAACAGGTGCGTTCGACATGCCGGAGCCGTATGTCGCGGCAGCGCAGAAGCTGCTGGCGGTGGCACCGGGCCCGTCGCAGGATAGTGCGCTCCGCCGTCTCGTCGAGGCTTCCAGCATGAAGGTCCATCTGGTCTGCGACCGGACGCACCGATTGCTCGCCGCGTCGCGGTCGCGACAGGCGGACTGGCGGGCCGATATGGCCGATCTCATGGGCAAGTCGATGCTGGTCTTCGCGTCGCCGGAAATCCTGGTGGCCGAAAGCGGCCTCGACGCCATGGGTTGGCACGAAGGCGGCCTCGCCTCGCTGGTGGTCGAAACCGGCATCAATGGCAGCGACATCGTGCCGATCGTTCCGAGCCGCATCCTCTGGGAACGCGTCATGCTTGAGGATGGCACCGCCGGTCGCCTCGCGACCACGCTCGACTGACCGGCCGGAGTGCGGGCGCAAAGCAGATGCATATTTTATGCGTGGCCCGGGGCGTTTGCGTCCGCCTAGGGTCTGGTCATGCATCAGAATGGCATTTCCGGGCGGTACTGGCCGCAGATCATTCTTCTCTGGCTGATGGGGCTGCTGGCGGCGGCCCAGCTCGGCAAGATGTCGGCCTTGCTCCCGATTCTCCGGGAGGAATACGGCCTGACGCTCGCCGAGGCCGGGTGGATCGCCTCACTGCTGGAAGCGGGCGGTGCAGTTCTCGGGCTTCTCGCGGGCCTACTGATCGGCCGGCTCGGCAACCGGCAGGGGCTCGGCTTCGGATTGCTGCTGCTCGCGGCCGCCGGGATCGGCGAGGGGTTTGCGCCGGATGCGTCGGCACTGGTCGCGCTGCGTCTTGCGGAAGCGGCGGGATACGTCCTCATCGTCATTGCCGCTCCCAGCATGATCGCGACCGTCGCGCCACCGGCGGCGCGGGGCGCGGCATTCGCGCTCTGGAGCACCTTCGTGCCCGCCGGACTCGCCATCGGGGTGGCTGTAACCGGGGCCATGCTTGCTGTCCTGCCGATGAGCGGGATCTTTCTTGCCTGGGGACTGCTCGCCGTCATTGTCGCCGCGGGATGGTTCGCCCTTCCGGGTGCGCCGCGTCCTGCTGTCGCCCGGCTGGTCTTTCCCGGGCTCCCCGTCTGGCTTCTGACGGCCGGGTTCGGCTGCTTCACCCTCGCCGAGGTCGGCATGCTGGCGATGCTGCCGACCTACCTGATCGAGGAAACCGGACTTGCGTCCGCAGCCGCCGGGATCTTTGCCGGTGTGGCCTCGCTCGCGACCATGGCGGGCAGCTTCGCCGCCGGCTGGGCGCTCTCGCGTCTTTATGGCCGGAACGCGTTTCTTCGCCTTGCGGCGACGGGTCTGTTGGTCGCGGCCATCTTCACCCTCGCTGTTTTCACTTTCTCTGCCGAGATCGGAGGCCTTCATCCGGCCTGGCTCGCGGCCGCTGCCGCCATCCTCGCGAACGCCTTCGTCGGGCTCTATCCGGCAGTCGCCTTCACCCGCCTGCCGGATCTCGTGGCCGGGCCGGAAGGGCTCGCGTCCGCGAACGGGGTGCTCGCCCAGTTCGGAGCGGGCGGTGCAATGGTTGGACCGCCGTTGGCGGGGTTCGTCGCAAGCCTGTGGGGCTGGCCGGCCGTTTCGCCGATGCTGGCGGGCTGCTTTGTCGCGGCACTGGTCCTGAGCATCCTCGCGGAACACGTTTCCGTACCCGCGGTCAAGTAAGCGGCCTGACCGCTTTGCGCCGGGCGCCATCTCGGCTATTTTTGACCGGCCGCCACCTTTCGGGCGGCTCCCAATCCTTTCTCGAACAAGGCAAATCGCCGAATGAAAAACGCGTCCATCTTCGCGGTGCGTGAGGTCGACAGTCCCTACGCCTGGTTCCGCCTCTCCATGTCCCTGTTGATCAGCATGATCGGCGGTGTCGGTCTCTGGTCGGTTGTCGTGACCCTGCCGGCGGTGGAGGCGGATTTCAACGTGGCGCGGGCGGATGCCTCACTCCCCTATACGGTGACGATGATCGGGTTCGCCGTCGGAGGCATCCTGATGGGGCGCCTGGCGGATCGTTTCGGCATCATGATCCCGCTGCGCTTCGGCGCGGTTATGCTCGCGCTCGGATATTTCCTCTCCGCCCAGGCCGCGAGCCTCTGGCAGTTCGCGGCGCTTCAGGGCGTGCTGATCGGGATGCTCGGCAGCTCGGCCAGCTTTGGGCCGGTGATCTCCGACATCACCCACTGGTTCCAGCGCCGCCGGGGCCTCGCGGTCGCTATCGGTGCCAGCGGAAGCTATCTCGCCGGAACGGTCTGGCCGCCTGTGGTGCAATATCTCGTCGACAGTCAGGGCTGGCGCGACACGCATGTCATCATCGCGGGAATCTGCCTGCTGACCCTGTTGCCACTCTCCACGGCACTGCGCCAGCGAAGCCCCGAGGTGGCGCCGCCCGCACCCGGTGTGCAGACGGGGCCTCAGTCCGTTCCGGAGACCGACGAGATCTCCTTGCGCGGGCCGGTGGTGCAGGGGCTGCTGCTCCTCGCCGGGCTGGCCTGCTGTGTCGCCATGGCGATGCCGCAGGTGCATATCGTGGCCTATTGCGGGGATCTGGGCTACGGCACGGCGCGCGGCGCGGAGATGCTGTCCCTGATGTTGTTCGCAGGGATCATCAGCCGGCTCACCTTCGGCTGGATCGCCGACAAGATCGGCGCGCTGCGCACGCTGATGTTGTCGTCGTTCCTGCAGGGGCTGTCGCTGCTGCTCTTCCTGCCTTTCGACGGACTGGTCTCGCTCTATTTCGTCTCCGCCCTGTTCGGACTGGCCCAGGGCGGTATCGTGCCGACCTATGCGTTGGTCGTGCGCCGGGTCTTTCCGGCCGCGGAGGCGGGCACGCGGGTCGGCCTCGTGCTATCGGCGACCCTGCTCGGCATGGCGCTCGGCGGCTGGATGTCGGGCGTGATCTATGATCTGACCCTGTCCTACGACGCGGCCTTCCTCAACGGCGTCGCCTGGAACCTGCTGAACCTCGGAGTCGCGGCCTTCCTCTGGTTCCAACTCGACCGGCGCAGCCCCGCGCGGGCGATGGGTTCGGCCTGATCGTCAGGAGAAATAGGGCAGGTTCTTTGATTTCGCGGCGCGGACCCAGGAGGGGACGAACGGCACGATCTTGTCCTGTGACGGCACCATGATCTCGACGAAGCTGGCGCCGGGATGGGAAATGGCGTCTCGGAGGACCGGCTCGATCTCGCTCTCGGAAGTGATCCGGGCGGTCCGAAAACCGAAGCCTTCTGCGACCTTGATATAGTCGACGGCGCCGAAATCCGTCGACCAGGGCTCGTCGACATCGTCGAGCAGGATGGCCTCGCCGCGGATCCAGCCGTAATTGTCGTTCCGGGTGAGGATCACGGTGTGGTTCTTGCCGCTGCGCTTGATGGTCTCGAAATCGCCGAGCACGAAGGCGAGCGAACCGTCCCCGGTGAAGGAGATCACCGGACCGTCGTTCGCGAAGGAGGCGCCGATCCCGGCAGGGACGGAGTAGCCGAGCGCGCCCATCGAATAGTTCGTGATATAGCCCCGCCCGGCCTGTTTCAGGGAGAGCAAGGCAGAGGGATAAATCGCGCTGACACCGGGTTCCGCCGTCACGATCGCATTCGGCGGGAGGATCGTATCGAGCACCTGGGTCAGCTTCACTGGCGAGACGGTACCTTCCGGCATCGGGATGTTGGAATTGAAGACATTGTCGAGCGCCGTCCGCTTGATCTGGGTGAGGTCGAGCGTCTCGCGCTTCAGGTCGGGATGGCCGGCGCGGATCAGCTCGACCATGTATTCGAGCGTCGCCCGCGCATCGCCGACGAGACCCACCTTCAGCGGGAAGTTGTTCCCGACATGGGCTTCGGCGATGTCGAGATGGAGGAAGGTCTTGGTCTTCGGATCACCGTAGAGTTTCCAGTGGTCGGTCGAGCTGGAGTCGGTATTGGTGCCGACGAAGAAGACCGTATCGGCGCTGTTCACGTAAGCGTTTGAATAGTCCATCCCGCCGCGGGCGCCGATGACGCGCAGTGACAGCGGGTGGGTTTCCGCGATGGTGCCCTTGCCCGGGGTGGTCGTCGCGACCGGGATCTGCAGCAGTTCGGCAAGCTCGACGAGGATCTCCGAGGCCCGCGAGATCAGCGCGCCCTGGCCGCAGACGATGACCGGCTTCTCGGCTGCCAGCAGGATCTCGATCGCCTGGCGGATCTTCGAATGGTCGGCGACCGGACGGTGCGCCGGGTAGTGGCTGTAATCCTGCTCGGCATAGAGATCGTCGATCTCGGCCTCGTCGTGGAAGATGTTGATCGGCACGCGGACATGGACCGGCGCGGGCCGCCCCGAGGTCGCCACGCGGAAGGCGCGGCGGAGCAAGAAGGGAATGTCCTTCACGCTGGTCAGGTGGAAGGATTCCTTGCAGATGCTGTCATAGAGCGCGGTCTGGTCGACCCCCGTCAGCCCGTGCTTCTTGTCCTGGTTCACCGGGATGTCGGAGCTGAAATAGATCACCGGCACCGAGCTCAGATAGGCCTCGGTCAGGCCGGGCGTGCAGTGGGTCACGCCGGGGCTCGGCGCTTCGAGGACGCAGGGTCGTCCGGTGATCTTGGCGTAGGCCTCGGCGGCGAAGGCGGCGGTCCGCTCGTCCCGGGTCAGGACGAATTCGATGTTTGAATGGCGGCGCCATTCCTTGTACCAGCCGATCGTCGTCTCGCCGGGGAGACCGAAGACGTGCGATACGCCATGGAGCTCCAGCATCTTCAGGATGACCTGAGCGCCGTTCATCGTACTTCCCACCGGAGGGGCTCCCTGTTAGGACGTGATTGGATCTTCAGAATTGCGGGTCGAGTGACGCACAGCCCGGAACTCAGATCAATTGTTCTCTTGCAGCATCGTCTCCGGTTTTCACCCGGCAGGAGGCACGCTGCTCCGACAAGCGAAAACGGACGCCGGATATGAAGAGTTTCGATCTCGCCGACCTGTCGGCGGCGGACGCCTACAAGCTGATGCGCAACGTCGTGACGCCGCGGCCGATTGCACTGGTGACGACCGTCGACGAGGAGGGCGTGGTTAACGCGGCGCCGTTTTCCTTTTTCAACGCCATCGCCTTCGATCCCTGCATGGTCGTGCTCGGCCTCGAGGCGCGGCCGGATGGCTCGCCAAAGGACACCTCGGTGAACATCCGAGCGACGCGGGAATTCGTCGTCAACATGGTCGACCGGGCGATGGCGGAGAAAATGAATCTCTGCTCGACGCCGCTGCCGCACGGGGAATCGGAGATCCCGCTGTCCGGGTTCACCACCGCGCCGTCGATACACGTAAAGCCGCCGCGCATCGCGGAGGCGCCGGCCGTTCTCGAATGCACCCGGCACACGACGCTGGAACTCGGCAACCGGCGCGAGATCGTGGTCGGAGAGGTCCGTGCCATCGCCGTCCGCGACGATCTCCTGCTCAACGAGGAGAAGCTCCATATCGACCATGCGGGGCTCGACACGATCGCCCGGCTCGGCGCGAATTTCTACGCGACCAGCCGAGATACTTTCGAGATGGTGCGTCCGGACGGGCGGTAGGACTGGCTACCCCGAGGCGTTTCAGGCCGCGTAGAGATCCTAGGGAGGCCGGCTGGGCGGAAGCAGACCGTGCGCCGGCGACGGGCGCTCGTGTAGGTCATCGCTTATTTACCGGAGACGGGATCTGGGTCGGCAGTCCTTCGCGCCCAGTTTCGTGCCCGGATATGCTGCGCTTCCGGGTCGTCATCCATGAACAGGGGGGCAAAAGGTGGCACTTTTCCGGTTTTGAGGCCGAGCGATTCGCGCACATTCCGAAACTCGTGCCACCAGGAGAAATCGCAGATCTGCGCCTGCTGGTAGAGCTTGGCAGTCCGTGCCGGAGCGTTGTCTGGCTCAAGCATCAGCGCCCTTTCGTAGAGCCGGATCGCGTCCGGGATCTGCCCCCTGTTCTTCAGTCCATTGGCGAGGTTGACATACGGATCCGCGTAGTCCGGGCAGAGCACCTGAGAGCGGCGATAGGCAGTTTCCGACTCGGCGTACCTTCCGAGATCGCGAAGTGCCACGCCGAGATTGTTGTGGCCGGAAGGAAGCTCGGGCTTTAGCTCCAGGGTCCTTTCGAAGCCGCGGGCCGCGTCCTCGAGTTTAACCAATGCCTGATCGGCGGCGGCGACGACATTCCATAGCGCGGCGGAATTGGGAAGGACTTCCTTTAGCGCGTTCCCCTGCAGAACGACATCCTCGAACCGGCCGTTCTCATAAAGCGCGACCACGCCGTTGAGAATTGTCGAGACCGCCCTCAAAGCCTCGCGATTCTTTGGATCGTCCCGAAGAATGTCGCGGTAGATCCGGCAGGCGTCCGCGCCTTGGCCCCGTGCTTCGAGGTCCGCAGCGCGGGCAAATGCCTGATCGAGGGAAAGCGACGACATCCGTTTGTTTTCTCTAGCTGCTTTCGGCTGGCGCGGTGGGTCTGCCGACGTTAACGTCGGCGCAGCCTTCAAGATACCGTCACGGTGTCGATGAAACCCCGTGCCGATACCGCCGCGGGAACGCGATAATGAGAGATGCTGGTCCGAAACGCAACCGGGCCCATATGGGCTTACGGAGGACCGATGATGACCGATACACGCGTTGAAATGGATACCATGGGCGAGATGTCCGTGCCCGCGGACCGTTACTGGGGCGCCCAGACCCAGCGCTCGCTGCAGAACTTCAAGATAGGCGGCGAGCGGATGCCGACGGCTTTGATCCGCGCCTTCGCGATCCAGAAGAAGGCGGCGGCGCTGGCCAACATGGCGCTCGGCAAGCTTGATCCTGAGCTCGGCAGGGCCATGGCGGCGGCGGCGGACGAGATCGTCGAGGGCAAGCTCGACGATCATTTCCCGCTCGTCGTCTGGCAGACCGGCTCCGGCACCCAGACCAACATGAACCTGAACGAGGTGATCTCGAACCGGGCCATCGAGATGCTCGGCGGGACGGTCGGCAGCAAGGCGCCGGTCCATCCGAACGATCACGTCAATATGGGGCAGAGCTCGAACGACAGTTTCCCGACCGCGATGTCGATCGCGGCGGTGCTGGAAATCGAGCGCGAGCTGCTCCCGGCACTGGCGGAGTTCCATGCGGCGCTGAAGGCGAAGCGGGAGGAGTTCGCCACCATCGTGAAGATCGGTCGGACGCATCTGCAGGACGCGACGCCGGTCACGCTCGGTCAGGAATTCTCCGGCTACGCTCGGCAGATTGAGCTCGGCATCGAACGGGTAAGAGGCGCGCTGCCCAGGCTTCGCGAGCTGGCGCAGGGCGGCACCGCCGTCGGCACCGGGCTGAACGCCGCGCCGGGCTTCGCGGACGCGTTCGTCGAGCAGGTGCGGGAGATCACCGGCATTCCCTTCACCAGTGCGGTGAACAAGTTCGAGGCGCTGGCCGCGCACGACGCGCTGGTCGAGATGTCCGGTTGCCTCAACGTGCTGGCGGCGAGCTGCATGAAGATCGCCAACGACATCCGGATGCTCGGCAGCGGTCCCCGGAGCGGGCTCGGCGAGCTGCAGCTTCCGGCGAACGAGCCCGGCTCCTCCATCATGCCGGGCAAGGTGAACCCGACCCAGTCGGAGTCGCTGACCCAGGTCGCGGCCCAGGTGATCGGCAACCACGTCACCATCACCACGGCCGGCGCGACCGGGCATTTCGAGCTCAATGTCTTCAAGCCGGTGATGATCTACAACCTGCTGCAGTCGATCCGGCTGCTGGCGGACGGCACCCGGAGCTTCTCGGACAATTGCGTCAGAGGCATCGAGGCGAACGAGGGCCGGATCAGGCAGCTGATGGAGCAGTCCCTGATGCTGGTGACCGCCCTCAATCCCCATATCGGCTACGACAAGGCGGCGCAGATCGCGAAGAAGGCCTTCGCCGAGGGCAGCAGCCTGAAGGAAGCGGCTCTTGCGCTTGGCTACCTGACGGAAGCGCAATATGACGAATGGGTGCGCCCAGAGACCATGGTCGGAGAATAGTGATGCGGCTGTCGGACTGTCACAATTTTCAGGACTTCCGGAAGCTGGCGAAGCGGAGGCTTCCCGGGCCGATCTTCAACTACATCGACGGCGCCGCCGACGACGAGGTGACCTACCGCCGCAATACGGAGAGTTTCGAGCGCTGCGACCTGGTGCCGAACGTCCTGCGCGGCGTCGCCGATGTCGACATGTCGGTGACTGTGATGGGGCAGAAGCTGGCGATGCCGATCTACTGCTCGCCGACCGCGTTGCAGCGGCTCTTCCACCATGACGGCGAGCGCGCGGTGGCGGCGGCGGCGGCGAAGTTCGGCACCATGTTCGGGGTCTCGTCCCTCGGCACGGTCAGCCTCGAGGAACTGCGGCGCCGCCATGACAATCCGCAATGCTACCAGTTCTATTTCCACAAGGACCGGGGCCTGAACAGGGCGATGATGGAGCGCGCCAAGGAGGCGGGCGTCCAGGTGATGATGCTGACCGTCGACAGCATCACCGGCGGCAACCGGGAGCGCGACCTGCGCACCGGCTTCTCCATCCCCTTCCGCCTGACGCTCGGCGGCATGCTGCAATTCGCGATCAAGCCGCTCTGGGGTATCAACTACGTCACCCACGAGAAGTTCGCCCTGCCGCAGCTCGACGAGCATGTCGACATGAGCGGCGGCGCGATGTCGATCGGCCGCTATTTCACCGAGATGCTCGATCCGTCCATGACATGGGACGATGTCGCCAAGATGGTCGAGCTCTGGGATGGGCAGTTCTGCCTGAAGGGCGTGATGTCGGTCGAGGATGCGAAGCGGGCGGTCGAGATCGGCTGCACCGGCATCGTGATCTCCAACCATGGCGGCCGCCAGCTCGACGGCTCGCGCTCCTCCTTTGACCAACTCGCGGAAATCGTCGACGCGGTGGGGGACAAGATCGACGTCATCATGGACAGCGGCATCCAGCGTGGGACCCATGTCCTCAAGGCGCTTTCGATGGGTGCCAAGGCTGTCGGTGGTGGACGCTTCTATCTCTATCCGCTGGCGGCAGCCGGGCAGGCCGGAGTGGAACGCGCGCTGACCCTGATGCGGACGGAAATCGAGCGCGACATGCGCCTGATGGGGGTCAGCAGCGTGGCGGAGCTGTCGCGGAAGAACCTCGCCTTCCGCTGAGGCAAATCGTCAGTCCGGAATAACCGCGGTCGCCTCGATCTCGATCTTGGCTTCGTCCTCGACCAGCGCCGTCACCACCACCATCGCCATCGCTGGGAAATGGTAGCCGAGGACCCGGCGATAGGCCTCACCGACGGCGCGCTGGTTGGCGAGATATTCCTGCTTGTCGGTCACGTACCAGGTGAGCCGGACCAGATGTTCCGGCTTGCCGCCGGCGGCTTCGAGCACGGCGCGAATGTTGAGCAGCGCCTGCTCCATCTGGCCGATGAAATCCTTCGCCTCGAAGATCTGGTCCGCGTTCCAGCCGATCTGCCCGCCGATATGGAGCGAAGCCCCGCGCGCGAGGATGCCGTTGGCATAGCCCTTGGGCTGAACCCAGCCTTCCGGCTGCACGTTGATATGGCTCATCGGATTTCCTCCGGGCGGGCGCGTTGCGTCTCGTTGCGTTTCTGCCCTGCATCATAAGGGCAGGGCGCGTTGCGCTCCAGATATATTTCAAGTTTGAAATTTAAAGCTTGAAACATTTATGGCGGAGTGAAATCCTTTCTCGGGTCGACCGAACTCGGCGGAGCCAAATCCATGAAGATCGCATGTCTCGGCGGCGGGCCCGCGGGCCTCTATTTCGCCATCTCGATGAAGCTGAAGGATCCGGCGCACGAGATCACCGTGATCGAGCGCAACCGCGCCGACGACACGTTCGGCTGGGGCGTCGTGCTGTCGGACGAGACGCTCGACAATCTGAAGGCCAACGATCCGGTCAGCGCCGAGGCGATCCGCGCCCATTTCGCCTATTGGGACGATATCGCCGTGCATTACCGCGGCACCTGCACGACCTCCTCGGGTCACGGTTTCTGCGGCATCGGCCGGATGAAGTTGCTGCTCTTGCTGCAGGAGCGCGCGCACGAGCTCGGCATCGAAATGCGGTTCGAGACTGAGATCGAGAGCGCCGCCGCCTACATGGAGGACTACGATCTCGTCGTCGCCGCCGACGGGCTGAATTCCAGGACCCGGAACGAGTTCGCCGGGAGCTTCCGGCCGGAGATCGAGACCCGGGCCTGCAAGTTCGTCTGGCTCGGCACGCACCAGAAGTTCGATGACGCCTTCACCTTCATCTTCGAGGAGACGGCGAAGGGCTGGGTCTGGGCGCACGCCTATCAGTTCGACGAGGACACCGCGACCTTCATCGTCGAATGCTCCGAAGAAACCTGGAATGCCTGGGGTTTCGGCGGGATGACCCAGGACGAGAGCATCGCGACCTGCGAGGAGATCTTCCGCGATCATCTCGGTGGCCACGCCCTGATGTCGAACGCCCGGCATCTCCGCGGATCGGCCTGGCTGAATTTCCCGCGCGTGCTCTGCCAGAGATGGTTCCACGAGAATGTCGTCCTGCTTGGCGACGCCTCGGCGACGGCGCATTTCTCCATCGGCTCCGGCACCAAGCTCGCCTTCGAGAGCGCCATCGCGCTCGCCAACTACCTGCACTCCGAACCGACTCTTGAGGGCGCCTTCACCCGATATCAGGAGGAGCGCCGCGTCGAGGTGCTGCGCCTGCAATCGGCGGCGCGGAACTCGACCGAATGGTTCGAGGAGGTGGAGCGCTACCTGACGCTCGATCCGGTGCAGTTCAACTACGCGCTGCTGACCCGTTCCCAGCGCATCAGCCACGAGAATCTGAGGCTGCGGGATCCGGACTGGCTGAAATCGGCCGAGATCTGGTTTCAGCGCCAGGCGGGCGCGGGCGCCAACGCGCCGCACCGGGCGCCGATGTTCGCGCCGTTCGAACTCCGCGACATGAGTCTCGCCAACCGCGTCGTGGTCTCGCCGATGGCGCAGTACAAGGCGGTCGACGGCTGCCCGACGGACTGGCATTTCGCGCATTACGCCGAGCGGGCAAAGGGCGGTGCGGGCCTCGTCTATATCGAGATGACCTGCGTCTCGCCGGAAGGGCGGATCACGCCCGGCTGTCCCGGTCTCTACGCGCCGGAGCATGAGGCGGCCTGGCGGCGTCTGACCGATTTCGTCCATACCGAGACCAAGGCGAAGATCTGCGCCCAGATCGGCCATTCCGGCCGCAAGGGCTCGACCCAGCTCGGCTGGGAGGAGATGGACGCACCGCTGAAGGACGGCAACTGGACGCTGCTTTCCGCCTCCGCCATTCCCTGGTCGCCGAAGAACGCGACGCCGAGGGAAATGGACCGGGCCGACATGGACCGGGTGCGCGACGAATTCATCGCCGCAACCGAAATGGCAGCGAGAGCCGGTTTCGACATGGTCGAGCTGCATGCTGCCCACGGCTACCTGATCTCCTCCTTCATCTCGCCGCTCTCCAACCGGCGGACCGACGCATATGGCGGCGATCTCGGCAACCGGATGCGGTATCCACTGGAGATCTTCACTGCGATGCGCGCCGTCTGGCCGGCCGAGAAGCCGATGTCGGTGCGCATCTCGGCGAACGACTGGGCGGGCGACGACGGGGTGACGCCGGAAGAGGCGGTGGAGATCGCCCGGCTCTTCGCCGCCGCCGGGGTCGACATCGTCGACGTCTCTGCGGGCCAGACCTCGGTCGAGGCGAAGCCAGTCTATGGCCGCATGTTCCAGACGCCGTTCTCCGACCGGATCCGCAACGAGGCGGGGGTCGCGACCATGGCGGTCGGCAATATCTACGAGCCGGACCATGTGAACTCGATCCTGCTCGCGGGGCGGGCGGATCTCGTTTGCCTCGCCCGCGCGCATCTCGCCGATCCCTACTGGACCCTGCACGCGGCGGCGGCGCATGGCGACCGCGGGACCGCGTGGCCGGCGCCGTACCTTGCGGGACGCGACCAGCTTTACCGGCTGGCGGAGCGGGCCCAGGCGGCGGAGATCCGGGTATGAGCCTCGACGGCAAAACCGCGCTCATTACAGGTGGCGGCAGCGGTGTCGGCGCCGACATGGCGCTCCGTTTTGCCGAGGCTGGGGCGCGTGTCGTTATCGCAGGGCGGCGGATCGATGCGCTGGAGACGGTTGCGGGACGGCATAGCGCGATCTCGCCTTGCGCGGCGGATGTGACGGACGAGGCCGCCGTCGCGGCACTCTTCAAGGCGGCGGGACCGGTCGACATCGTGATCGCCAATGCCGGGATGGCCGAGAGTGCGCCTTTCGCCAAGACGGGCCTCGCGGACTGGAACCGTCATATCGCGGTCAACCTGACCGGCACCTTCCTCACCCTGCGCGCCGGACTGCAGCAGATGAAGGGACGCGACTGGGGCCGGCTGATCGCCGTCGCCTCGACCGCAGGCCTGAAGGGCTATCCCTATGTCGCGGCCTATACGGCGGCCAAGCATGGGGTCGTCGGCCTCGTCCGCTCCGTCGCCCTTGAGGTCGCACGCAGCGGCGTCACCGCGAACGCGCTCTGCCCCGGCTTCCTCGATACCGAGATGACCGAGCGCAGCATCGCCAACATCGTCGAGAAAACCGGCACCACTCCGGACGAAGCGCGGGCAAAGCTGGCGGCGAACAATCCGCAGGGCCGCCTGATCGCGCCCGTCGAAGTCAGTGCGGCCGCGCTCTGGCTGTGTGGTCCGGGCTCGGAGGGAGTGAACGGCGAGGCGGTCTCGATCAGCGGAGGCGAGATATGAGCGAGGCGGACAGCGCCCGCAAAGCGCGGCTTCGGCTCTGGCTGGGGCTGCTGCGCACCACGCGCTACGTCGAGAACGCGCTGCGCGAGGAGATGCGGCTCGCCTACGGCCATACCCTGCCGCGCTTCGACGTTCTTTCGGTGCTGGAGCACAGCGGCACGGGCCTCCAGATGAGCGAGCTGTCGCAGCAGCTCATGGTCTCCAACGGCAACGTGACCGTGATCGTCGAGCGGCTGGTGCAGGACGGCCTGGTGGAGCGGGTGCCGGTCGCGGGCGACAAGCGCGCCACGCTGGTGCGACTGACCCCTCTTGGCCGCGAGACATTTACCCAGGTGGCCGCCGCCCACGAGGGCTGGGTCGACGGGCTCCTGGAATCCATCCCGCCGGAGGATGCGGAACTGATCGCGGCCCGGCTCAAGAACATTCGCAGACAGGGAGACGGCCGATGACCGCGATGGCAGGGCTGCAGCCGAAACATTTCCTCTGGCAGGTCGAGGAAAGGATCGCGACGGTGCGGCTCGACCGGCCGGACCGGAAGAACCCGCTCACCTTCGAGAGCTATGCCGAGCTGCGCGATACCTTCCGCGCTCTGCCCTATGCCGACGACGTGGACGCCGTGGTCTTCGCCTCGAACGGCGGGAACTTCTGCTCTGGCGGTGACGTTCACGACATCATCGGCCCGCTGATCGATATGGACATGAAGGGACTGCTTGCTTTCACCCGGATGACCGGCGATCTCGTCAAGGCGATGATCGGCTGTGGCAAGCCGGTGATCGCCGCGGTCGACGGAATCTCGGTCGGCGCCGGCGCGATCGTCGCCATGGCGTCCGACATCCGCCTCGGCACGCCGGAGGCGAAGACCGCCTTCCTCTTCACCCGGGTCGGGCTGGCCGGCTGCGACATGGGAGCCTGCGCCATCCTGCCCCGCATCATCGGCCAGGGTAGGGCGGCGGAGCTGCTCTATACCGGCCGCTCCATGAGCGCCGAGGAAGGCCTCGCCTGGGGGTACTTCAATGCGCTGCATGACGCGGAGAAGCTTGAGGAGGAGGCGATGGCCTTCGCCCGCCGCCTCGTTGCTGGACCGGTCTTCGCCCATGGCATCACCAAGACCCAGCTGAACCAGGAATGGAGCATGTCGCTCGAACAGGCGATCGAGGCGGAAGCGCAGGCCCAGGCCATCTGCATGCAGACGAAGGACTTCGAGCGCGCCTATAAAGCCTTTGTCGCAAAGGAAAAACCTGTTTTCGAGGGCAACTGATGGCGGATACGAGCTTCCTTTCCTGGCCGTTCTTCGAGGCGAAGCACCGGGAACTCGCGGAAAAACTGGAGAGCTGGTGCGCGGAG
Organism: Nisaea sediminum; assembly: GCF_014904705.1. Lineage (NCBI taxonomy): Bacteria > Pseudomonadati > Pseudomonadota > Alphaproteobacteria > Rhodospirillales > Thalassobaculaceae > Nisaea > Nisaea sediminum. The sequence continues at coordinate 235,231 of NZ_JACZCQ010000004.1, read as the reverse complement.
CACCTGCCGGCGGATCACGGCGATGTCGACGAGGCCTGCCTCGGGCTGGTCGCCGACCTCGGCGCTGCAGGGTTCCTGAAATTGAGCGGTGCCGACGAGGGCGAGAAGCTCGACGTGCGGTCTCTCTGCATTCTCCGAGAGACGCTGGCGCGGCATGACGGGCTCGCCGATTTCGCCTTCGCCATGCAGGGTCTCGGCATGGGCGCCGTCTCGCTCTTCGGGACGCCGGAGCAGCGGGAATGGTTGGCACGGACCCGCGCCGGCAAGGCGATCTCCGCCTTCGCGCTGACTGAGCCTGCCTCGGGGTCCGACGTCGCCAATATCACCGCTTCGGCGCGACGCGATGGCAACCATTTCGTCCTTTCCGGCGAGAAGACCTGGATCTCGAACGGCGGCATTGCCGACATCTATGTCGTTTTCGCCCGTACCGGCGAGGGGCCCGGCGCTAAAGGCCTCTCCGCTTTCCTGGTGCCGGCTGACATGCCCGGCTTCGAGATCGCGGAGCGGCTGGAAGTGATCGCGCCGCATCCGCTGGCGCGGCTGAAGTTCAACGATGTGCGCCTTCCGGCGGACGCGATGATCGGAGAGCCGGGGGCGGGCTTCCGCATCGCCATGTCCGTGCTCGACATCTTCCGCGCGACCGTCGGCGCCGCCGCGCTCGGTTTCGCGCGCCGGGCGCTGGACGAAAGCCTGAAGCGGGCGAAGGAGCGCGAGCTCTTTGGCGCGCCGCTCGCCGAGCTGCAGATGGTGCAGGGGCATCTCGCCGACATGGCGCTCGGCGTCGACGCGGCGGCCCTGCTGATCTACCGCGCCGCCTGGACCAAGGACATGGGCGCCGCGCGCGTCACCCGCGAAGCCTCCATGGCCAAGCTCTATGCGACCGAGACGGCGCAGCAGGTTATCGACCAGGCCGTCCAGCTGCATGGCGGCGACGGGGTGCGCAAGGGAACAATCGTGGAGAGCCTTTATCGAGAGATCCGGGCGCTCCGCATCTACGAGGGGGCGAGCGACGTGCAGAAGATCGTCATCGCCCGGCAGGTACTGGGGAGCTGAGATCATGCTGGGACCGAGCGGGCATATCGACACCTTCACGCGGGACAATCTCCCGCCCGGTTCCATGCAGCCGCACTACCTGCTCGAGGGCTTTCCCTATCCCGAATATCTGAATGTCGGCAAGGTGCTGACCGACGACATGGTCGCCAAGGGCTTCGGCGACAATGTGGCGCTGATCGGCAACGGCCGCCAGCGCACCTACAAGGAACTGACCGACTGGACCAACCGCCTCGCCCATGCGCTGGTCGAGGATTACGGCGTGAAGCCGGGCAATCGGGTGCTGATCCGTTCCGCCAACAATCCGGCGTTGGTCGCCTGCTGGCTCGCCGCGACCAAGGCGGGCGCGGTGGTGGTCAACACCATGCCGATGCTGCGGGCGGGCGAGCTGTCGAAAATCGTCGACAAGGCGGAGATCGGCCTCGCGCTCTGCGACACGCGGCTGATGGACGAACTGGTCGCCTGCGGCAAGGACAGCAAATACTTGAAGGCGGTGGTCGGCTTCGACGGTACCGCCAACCACGACGCCGAGCTCGACCGTATCGCCCTCGGCAAGCCGGTGCGTTTCGAGGCGGTGAGGACCGGGCGCGACGATGTCGCCCTGCTCGGCTTCACCTCCGGCACCACGGGCGCGCCGAAGGCGACCATGCATTTCCACCGCGACCTTCTGATGATCGCGGACGGCTATGCGCGCGAGGTGCTGAACGTGACGCCGGACGACGTTTTCGTCGGATCTCCGCCGCTTGCCTTCACCTTCGGGCTCGGCGGGCTCGCCATCTTCCCGCTCCGCTTCGGTGCGACGGCGACGCTGCTGGAGACCGCCTCGCCGCCGAACATGATCGAGATCATCGAGACCTACAAGGCGACCGTTTGCTTCACCGCGCCGACCGCCTACCGGGTCATGCTCCGGGCGATGGAGGAGGGGGCGGATCTCTCATCCCTGCGCTGCGCGGTCTCCGCCGGAGAGACGCTTCCGGCTCCGGTCTTCGAGGAGTGGATGAAGAAGACCGGCAAGCCAATGCTCGACGGCATCGGCTCGACCGAGCTGCTGCATATCTTCATCACCAACCGCTTCGGTGACGCGCACCCTGCCTGCACCGGAAAGCCGGTTTCCGGCTACGAGGCGAAGGTGGTGGACGGGGACATGAACGAGGTGCCGCGCGGCACGCCCGGCCGGCTCGCGGTCAAGGGCCCGACCGGCTGCCGCTATCTCGCCGACGAGCGCCAGGCGAACTACGTGCAGGACGGCTGGAACATCACCGGCGACACCTTCGTGCAGGACGAGGACGGATATTTCCACTTCGCTGCTCGCAATGACGACATGATCGTCTCTGCCGGCTACAACATCGCCGGCCCCGAGGTCGAGGCGGCGCTGCTGGCCCACGCCCATGTCGCGGAATGCGCGGTGGTCGGCGCCACGGACGCGGAGCGCGGGCAGATCGTCGAGGCGCATGTCGTTCTGGCGGAAGGGATCGAGCCGTCGGACGCCGAGGCGGAACTGCTCAAGGGTCACGTGAAGGCGACGATCGCGCCCTACAAGTATCCGCGCTCGGTGGTCTTCACCAAGGCTCTGCCGAAGACGCAGACCGGCAAGATCCAGCGTTTTCGGCTGAAGCACTGATACCGGTCTGGGCTGCCGTTGGAATGGCGGCCCTGAATCGCGGTGATTGCGCGCTCAGAGGAATGGGCGCTGGATCCGTTCCTCGATCTCGGTCCGGCTGATTCCAATGTCCCTGAGCAGATAATCCGGCAGGTCCTGCAGGTGCTCGTATTCCTTCCGGTGACGGATCCGTCGGCTAAGGCATCGCAACAGGTGAAGCGGAAGCCACCAGCCCTGGATGCCAGCGGCCCGCAATAGACGCGCGCCAAGTCCACCCGCGGCGGCGAACTGATGTCTGGTCATTCTCTTTTCCCTCTTTGGTCGTTCCGGTCGGGGCCGCGACTTCGCAAACGGGGACCCAACCGCTGATTTCACATCTCGAATACTGAACCCGCTCCGATAGGGGGCGGACTTGGGCGGAGCTATGAAGCCTGATCAGGGGGGCGTCCGTGCGAGAACGCACATTCTGAGCGGCCGGAATTCCGGTTTCCGACGTGCTGCTCTCCATGAGGTGGGATTTGCCACTGGAGGAAGGGGACGAGGGAATCCGGAGGGCCGCGGCTCACACCGCGACCTGCGGCGTCTCGGCTTGTGCGACACGCCTTTCTTATTGTCCAACCAAGAATATTTAGTTGCGCCAATATGATCTGGAATTCACCTGTTTAAGCGCTCATGAGGCGATTGACTCCGGAAATTTGCTGTCGTTAATTAAATCTGGTCCAACAAATAAAAGATCACGGTCGGGACGCCGTGATGTAGGGAAACCGGCACTCGTCATGATCACAGCGCTACCAGCTGATCGTCCGTCGGGGACAGTGGGGTCGCACCTGCAGAATTCCGCGGTCGAGGACCTTGCCACAGGGATACGCGGCCTCATCGACGAGCGCGGTCTCGGGGTGGGCGACAAGCTTCCGTCCGAGCGCGAGCTCAGCGAACTGTTCGCGACAAGCCGGAACACGGTGCGCGAGGCCATGCGCATGCTGAAGGCATATGGCGTCGTCGATGTGCGGCCGAAGATCGGGGCGGTGATCATCGACCGCCGGATGGAACGGGTGTTCGACCTGTTCTCGTTCCAGACCATCGGGGTCTCGCGCGAGACCTTTGCCGATGTGCAGGGGTTTCGCAGCCTGCTCGAAGTCATGTCCGCCGACAGGCTGATCGACCGCATCACCGACGAGGACATTGCGGAGATGGCGGGAATTAACGAGGAGATGCGCGCGGCCGCCGACCGCGACGAAGCCTGCGAATACGACTTCCGGTTTCATCTCGGCCTGCTGGCGGCGCTGGGCAACCGGTCGGCGCTGGACGTTTACCGCACGATGAAGCCGGTCATCCTGAAAATCATGGTCCTCGGCAAGCAGACGGACGAAAGCCGGGGACAGACCTATGAGCAGCACGAAGCGATCCTCGGCGCCCTCCGGGGCCGCAACCGTATCGCCTACCAGTATCTCGCCCAGTCGCATCTCGATTTTGGGCTGGAAAATTTCAGCACTCTTTTCGCCGAACAGGAAGGGGGCTGAAGGGGCTCCCGGAATGGGTGCCGTAACCGGATGACGGCTGCAGAAAAAAGCCGCGTCAGCGCGCCACGAGCGCAAAATGGGAGGAAGACATGAAGAGAATTCGCATTGCGTCACTCGCGCTCGCGGGGCTGTTGCTGGCCGCTCCGCTGGCTCATGCCGGGCCGAAGGTGGTTTCCGGTCCGGGAGCGGAACCGGAATGTTTCGCCCCCTGGAACAGCAGCACCAAGTATCTGCAGTGGGAGGCCCGCAAGGGTCCGTTCAAGGTTGCCGTGGTCAACGGTTTCGTCGGCAACACCTGGCGCATCCAGATGATCAAGACCGCCAAGGCCTTCGCCGAGGATCCGGCGATCAAGGGCAAGATCTCCGAGTTCAAGGTCGTCTCGACCGGAACCGACGCGCCGGCGCAGCTCGGGGCCATCGAGGACTTCATCAACCAGGGCTTCGACGCCATCGTCACCATCGCGGTCTCGCCGGACGGGTTCGACCGGGTGATCCGTCTCGCCGACCGCAACAATGTCGTGCTGGTGCCGTTCGACAACGTGCTCGACACCGACAAGGTGATGCAGGTCAACGAGAACCAGCTCGAGATGGGGCTGATGTTCGGCCAGTGGGTCGTCGACCAGCTCGCCAAGCAGGGCAAGACCTCGGGCAAGATCCTTGAGGTCCGCGGCCTTCCGGGCAATTCCGTGGACCGCGACCGCTCGATCGGCATCAACGAGGCGCTCGACAAGTCCGGCGGCAAGTGGGAACGAGTCTCCGTGGTCGGCAACTGGGATGACGGCACCGCACAGAAGGTCGTCGCAGACGCCATCGCCGTGCACGGTCATTTCGACGCGGTCGCCGCCCAAGGCGGCACCACGGGCGTGGTCCAGGCGCTGCTCGACAGCGGCCATCCGATGGTCCCGATCGCCGGCGAGGCGGAGAACGGATACCGCAAGCTGGTCGCCAAGCATTCCGCCAAAGGTCTGCACGGGATCTCCATCGGCCAGTCTCCGGGCCTCGTCGCGATCGCGATGAAGGCGGCGGTTTCCGCGCTGGAAGGCAATGCGATGCCGCAGCTGATTTCGGTGCCGCTGCCGGTCGCGACCTACGATACGCTGAAGGACGGCGTGAATTACTGGACGGACCTGCCGGACAACTTCTTCACCGTGAATGAGTTCCCGCCCTGCGGCGTGAACATCACCGGACCGGCGATCATGGCGCAATCCGAGAAGGACGTGAAATAGCTCATCCCTGGCGAGCTATCACTCGGGTGTCCGCCATCCCGGCGGGCACCCGCTTTCTTCTTCTGTTAGATTTCAGCAGTACGGAATCGGGGGAAACATGATCCCGAAGGCGCAGGACGCCGCCCTGAACGGGCAGGGGAGCCCGCATCTCGAACTCGCGGGTGTCTCGAAATATTTCGCCGGTGCGCGGGCGCTCGAGAATGTCGATTTCGCCTGCCGGCTCGGCTCGATCCACGCGATCCTGGGTGAGAACGGGGCGGGCAAGTCCACCCTCATCAAGATCATGTCCGGCGTGCACCAGGCGGACACGGGCAGGATGCATGTCGATGGTCGAGCCGTTCGCTTCGCCAGTCCGGCGGAAGCCGCGGCTGCGGGGATCGTCTGCGTCTTCCAGGAACTCTCTCTCGTCCCCGATCTCTCCGTCGCGGACAATATCTCGCTCGCCGATCCGCCGCGCCGCTTCGGCCTGATCGATGGGAAGGCCCAGCGGGAGAAAGCGGAGGACCTGCTGGCCCGCATTCACTGCGAGGATGTCGATCCGCGCGCGCTGGTCCGGGAGCTCAGCCTCTCGCGCCGGCAGATGGTCGAGATCGCGAAGGCTCTCGGCAAGGCGCCGCAGGTGCTGATCCTCGACGAGGCGACCTCCGCGCTAACCCGCCATGACGTCGAGACGGTTTACGGACTTCTTGAGGAACTGAAAGCGCAGGGAACCTCGATCCTTTTCATTTCCCATCGCATGCACGAGGTGGAGAAGCTCTGCGACACGCTCTCGGTCTTCCGCAACGGCAGCCATGTCGAGACTTTCCCCAAAGGGTCACGGACGGACAGCGAGATCGTGCGCTTGATGATCGGCCGCGAGGTCAGCAGCTACTATCCCCCGAAACCCGAGAAGGCGTCCCGGGCGCCGCATCTGGTGGTGGAGGGGCTTTCCTGGGAGAACCGCCTGAAGGGCGTCGATCTCACGGTCCGCAAGGGCGAGATCGTCGGCCTTGGCGGTCTCGACGGCCAGGGACAGAAAGAGCTCCTGCTGGCGCTCTTCGGCGTGCTTCGCGATGTGCGCGGGGCGGCCCGCGTCGGCGATGTGTCCGCCTTGTCGGGCTCGCCGGCCGAGGCGAAATCCGAAAAACGCCGGATCGCGCTGGTGCCGGAAGATCGCAAGACCGAGGGGCTGATGCTGCCGATGTCGATCGCGGACAACCTGCTCGCGGCTTCCTTCGACAAGGTCTCAAAGGGCGGCTTCATCGACCCGCAGCTCGAACGGGACGCGGTCGAACAGGGCATCCGGACCCTGCAGATCAAGATCGGACGCCAGGAGGACGCGGTCGCAACCCTCTCCGGCGGCAACCAGCAGAAGGTTGTGATCGCGAAATGGCTGATGACCGATCCGGACGTGATCCTGCTGAACGATCCGACGCGGGGCATCGATGTCGGCACCAAGCAGGAGATCTACCGGCTCCTGCGGGACCTCGCGGACGCGGACAAGGCGATCCTGTTCTATTCGACGGATTACGACGAGCTGATCGGCTGCTGCGACCGGGTGGCGATCATGTATGACGGCGCGATCGTGGCCGAACTCGAGGACGAGGCGGTCACCGAGGAGGCGATCGTCGCCGCCTCGCTCAATATCGGATTGCCGGGAAGCGGGGAGGGCGCGCGATGAGCGGGCGTTCGGGAGCTCTTGTCACCCTGTTCCGGCAGAACCGCGCCTTCATCGGAGCGGTCACCATGCTGATCGTGCTCTATGCGATCTACAATGTGATGCATCCGAGGGGCTTTTCCTCGGCCATCCTGATCCAGAACTCGAACGAGTCCGCGGCGATCATCTTCGTCGCCATGGCGCAGACCGCGCCGGTTCTGCTCGGCGGACTCGATCTCAGTGTCGGCGCGGTGATGACGCTGGCCAACTGCATCGCCTCGGAGCTGCTCCACGGTTCGCCCTGGCAGATCTTTCTCGGTGCGCTGATCACGCTCGCCTGCGGTTCCGCCTTCGGGCTGCTGAACGGGCTGATCGTGGTCTATGGCCGGCTGCAGCCGATCATCGCGACGCTGGCCACTGGGGCCGTCGCCATGGGCTTCGCCCTGTTCATCCGGCCGAAGCCGGGCGGCAATGTCGACGACGACATGAGCTGGGCGCTGACCAACGCGCTCTGGGACTTCGTCGACACCTACCGGCTCTTCGATCCGGATGCGGGCTGGTTCCAGGCGATTGCCTGGATCCCGGTGCCGGTCATTCTGGTGGTGCTGATTGCCTTCGGGGTCTGGCTTCCCTTCCGGCGGACGGTTACCGGACGGGCGATCTACGCGATCGGCTCGGCGGAGGGCGCGGCCTTCATGTCCGGGCTGCCGCTCGCGCGGGCCAAGATCGCGGCTTTCACGCTGGCGGGCTTCTTCGCCGCATGCGGCGGGCTCTATCTCGCGATCCAGACATCCTCGGGCAACGCGGATATCAGCCAGGCCGGAGCCTATACGCTGAATTCGATCGCCGCGGTGGTGCTCGGCGGTACCTCGCTGCTCGGCGGCGTCGGCGGCGCCATCGCGTCGCTCGTCGGAGCGCTGATCCTCAGGGTGATCTCGTTCTATTTCCGCATCCTCTCGATAGACCCGCTGCTGCAGCCCCTGATCCAGGGATTCGTCCTGCTTGCTGCGGTCAGTCTCGGCGCGTTCCGGACCCTCCGGGTCAAGAACCGTCTCGAGCTGTTCCGTTAGGAGACCCGTGATGAAAAACTGGCTCGCCCGCATGAAACCGGAAGACAAGCCGATCTGGATCTCGCTCGGATTCGTCGCCGTGATCCTCGCGATCGGCACGGGATACACGCTCTCCACGCAGGGCAGTGCGCCGCTGCTCTCGCCCACCTATCTCCTGCAGCAGCTGCAGACCGGATCCTTCCTCGGCATCGTCGCGGCGGGGATGATGGTGGTCATCCTGCTCGGCAATATCGATCTCTCGGTGCCCTGGACGCTGACCGCCGCGGCGATGATGGCCGCCGCCGTGGGCGGGCCGATGGCCCTGCCGACCGCGCTTGCGGTGGGCATTCTGGTCGGCCTCGTGAACGGCATCGGGGTCGCCTATCTGCGCATTCCCTCCATGATCTTCACGCTCGGAGTCGATTCCGTCCTGCGCGGGCTCATGGTCGCGCATACAGGTGGCTTCGCCCCGCAGGATCAGGCGACGCCGCTGATGCGGTTCCTTGCCGCGGATCACGTGCTGGGCATTCCCTCGGCGATCTATGTCTGGGCGGCGGTCTCGATCCTGGTCGCGGTGATGCTCCGGCGGACGTCATTCGGTCGCTCGATCTACGCGACCGGCAATAGGGAGGCGGCGGCCTATCTCTCCGGTATCCGGACCCGCCTTGTCGTGGTCGGCGCCTTCGTCACCTCCGGAGCCTGCGCCGGTATCGCAGGCGCCTTGCTCGCCGGCTATTCGAACAAGGCCTATCAGGGGATGGGCAACGAGTTCCTTCTGCCCGCCATCGCCGCCGTGGTAATCGGCGGCACCCGCATTCTCGGCGGCCAGGGCCGCTATGTGGGCACGCTGATCGGCGTGATCCTGATCGTTCTGCTGAAATCGGTGCTCTCGATCATGCAGATGCCCGAGGCCGGGCGGCAGGTGATCTACGGCGGCGTGATCATCACGATGTTGCTGTTCTACGGGCGCACGCAGAAGATCACCTCTTGACTGCCAGTCACCTTGTCTGTTTCCTCCCGAAATAGTTATGTTGAATAACTAATTGGAAGAGAGGCGTCCAAGCCTCCGCCAAAGACCGGTCATATGGGGAGGAAACCATGACCTTTATCCGCGTGAGCGTGACCCGTGCGGTCGCGGCCGTTGCCGCGTTCGCCTTCGGTGTCGGTGTGGCGTCTGCCGCCGAAGTGACCCTGCGCATGCACCAGTTCCTGCCGGCGCAGGCCAATGTCCCGAAAAACATTCTTCATGTCTGGGCCGACAAGATCGAGGCGGACTCGAACGGCCGCATCGAGATCCAGCGCTTTCCGGCGATGCAGCTCGGCGGCAAGCCGCCGGAGCTGATCGATCAGGCGATCGACGGCGTCGCCGACATCATCTGGACCGTCTCCGGCTACACGCCGGGCCGCTTCCCGCGCGCCGAGGTCTTCGAGCTTCCCTTCACCATGACCAATGCCGAGGCGACCTCGCGGGCCTATTGGGAACTCGCCGAGGAAACCATGATGGACAGCGACTTCAAGGCCTTCAAGGTCCTGGGGCTCTGGGTCCACGGTCCGGGCGTCATCCATTCCAAGTCGCCGATCACCTCGGTCGGGGATCTGAACGGTGTGAAGCTGCGCGCGCCGACGCGCGTGACCAACATGCTGTTCTCGACGCTCGGCGCCACGCCCGTGGGCATGCCCGTGCCGGCGGTGCCGGAAGCGCTTTCCAAGGGCGTGATCGACGCAACTGTCATTCCGTGGGAAGTGACCGGGGCCCTGAAGGTGCCGGAACTGGTTGGCACCCACACCGAGTTCGGCGATGACGTGCTCTACACCACGACCTTTATCTTCGCGATGAACAAGGACAAGTGGGACAGCCTGCCGGACGACCTGAAGGCGGTCATCGACAAGAATTCCGGCATCGAGTTTTCCGCTTTTGCCGGTGCACAGATGCAGCGCGACGACGCTCCCGCGCGCAAGGCCGCGGCGGATCGCGGCAACAGCATCACCACTTTGACCGCGGCGCAGGTCGCGGAGTGGAAGACGGCTGCGGAGCCGGTCAGAGCCGCGTGGCTGAAGGAGATGAAGGAAAAGGGCCTCGACGGCGACGCGTTGCTCGCGAGGGCGGCGGCCCGGACCAAGAAGCCCGGGGCGGCGCAATACCCCCGCCCCCCCGGACCGAAAACCGGCCCGGGGCTCCCGCGCTCTCCTACGATACCCGGAGCTGCTTCCATGTCCGCATTCGCGACGAGGCTCGCCCGTTTCATGGCCCTGCTTGGCGGCGCCGTGCTGCTGACGCTGATTGCCGTCACCTGCATCAGCGTGCTCGGGCGCGGTTTGAACACCTTCGGCCACAGCGCCTTTCTGTCGGAGCTTTTCCCTGTGCTGGGAGAGGCCCTGCTGGCGACCGGCGTTGCGCCCGTAACCGGCGATTTCGAGCTGGTCGAGGCCGGGATCGCCTTCGCGATTTTCGCATTCCTGCCGATCTGCCAGCTGTATGGCGGCCATGCGACCGTGGATATTCTCTCCGATCAGCTCCCGGGCCGGGTAAACCGCTTCCTGATCACGTTCTGGGAAGTCGTTTTCACTGTGATCGTGATGCTCGTCGCGTGGCGCCTGTTCGAGGGATTCCAGAGCAAGCTGCGCAACGGCGAGACCACGTTCCTGTTGCAGTTTCCGATCTGGTGGGCCTACGGCGCGAGTTTCGCCGCGGCGGTCATCGCCAGCCTCATTGCCTTGTATGTCGCCATTTCGCGGGTGGTTGCGCTGGTCTCCGGCCGCAATCCGCTCGCCATCGGGGGGAACTGATCCGTGAGTCCGCTTGAACTCGGTTTCTGGTCCTTTCCGGTCCTTCTTGTCCTGATTTTCCTGCGCGCGCCGATCGGTCTCGCGATGTTCCTCTGCGGGATCGGCGGGCTCTATCTCGCGACCGGCGGCAGTGCGATGTTCATGGCGAAGCTGAAGTCGGAGACCTACACCACCTTCTCCAGCTACTCGCTGACCATCATTCCGATGTTCCTTCTGATGGGGCAGTTCGCCACCGTCTCGGGCATGTCCTCGGCCCTGTTCAAGGCGGCGGAAAGTTGGCTCGGGCACAGGCGTGGTGGAGTCGCGATGGCCGCGGTCGGCGCCTGCGCCGGCTTCGGCGCGATCTGCGGCTCCTCCCTCGCGACGGCGGCGACCATGAGCAAGGTCGCCCTGCCGGAGCTCCGGCAATACGGCTATTCGGGCGGTTTCGCGACCGCCACGTTGGCCGCCGGCGGCACGCTCGGCATCCTGATTCCGCCCTCGGTCATTCTGGTGATCTACGCCATCCTGACCGAGCAGAATATCGCCAAGCTGTTCGCTGCGGCCTTCGTGCCCGGCCTGCTGGCCGCGCTCGGGTACATGATCACCATCTCGCTTTATGTCCGGCGCAACCCGGAAGCGGCGGGAACACGCGAGCCTGTGGAATATGACGAGCGCTTCCGCGCATTGATCGACGTCTGGCCGGTTCTTCTGGTCTTCGGTCTCGTGGTCGGCGGGATCTATCTCGGCTGGTTCACGCCGACGGAGGGCGCGGCGGTCGGTGCGGCCGGAACCGGACTGGTCGCGCTGGCAAAGGGGAGCCTGACCTGGCAGAGCCTGAAAGAGAGCATCATCTCGACGGCGCAGAGCAGCGCGATGATCTTCTTCATCATCCTCGGCGCCGGGCTCTACAATAGCTTCCTCGCCCTCAGCCAGGTGCCGCAGGAGCTGTCCGGCTGGGTTGTCGGCCAGGGATTCAGCCCGTGGCTGGTCCTGAGCCTGATCCTGGTCTTCTACCTGATCTTCGGCTGCCTGATGGACAGCCTCTCGATGATTCTGCTGACCATTCCGATCTTCTTCCCCGTGGTGAGCCAGCTCGATTTCGGCATGAGCCCGGAGCATATGGCGATCTGGTTCGGCATTCTGGTGCTGATCGTCGTCGAGGTTGGGCTCATAACCCCGCCTGTGGGGATGAATCTCTTCATTATCAATGTGATGGATCGTGAGACGCCGATCGCCGAAACCTACAAGGCGGTGCTCTGGTTCGTCACCTCCGACATCCTGCGCGTGATCCTGCTGGTGCTGTTTCCCTCGATCACGCTGTTCCTGCTCACCTGACGGAGATCCGAGCCATGCGCATTGACGGAAATGCGGCCATCGTTACCGGCGGCGGAAGCGGCCTCGGGGCCGCGACGGCGCGCCATCTGGCTGCCGAAGGGGCGAAGGTCGCGATCTTCGATTTCGATGCCGAGCGCGGCGCTGCCGTTGCGGAGGAGATCGGAGGACTGTTCCGCAAGGTGGATGTCAGCGACGCGGAGGCCGTCGGCGCTGCGCTGGAAAGCGCCGCCGAAGACCTTGGTGAGGCTCCGCGCATCGCCGTGAACTGCGCCGGGATCGGCACCGCCGCCCGCATCGTCGGCCGGGAGGGCAAGCTCTCCATCGACGTCTTCGAACGCACGCTGAAGGTCAATCTCTTCGGCACCTTCAACGTGATGAGTCACGCGGCCCGCCTGATATCTGGACTGGAGCCGCTGGACGGCGGCGAGCGCGGCGTGATCATCAATACCGCCTCCGTCGCTTTCGAGGACGGGCAGCTCGGCCAGACCGCCTATGCCGCCTCCAAGGGCGGCATCGCGTCGCTCTGCCTCCCCGCGGCACGGGAGCTTGCCCAGTTCGGCATCCGGGTCGTCGCCATCGCGCCGGGCCTCTTCCACACTCCGATGATGCAATGCCTGCCGGAAGAGGTGACGAAGAAGATCACCGAGAACATCCCCTTCCCGGACCGGCTCGGCGAACCGCATGAATACGCCCTGCTCGCGGGGCAGATCATCACCAACCCCTATCTGAACGGCACCACCATCCGCCTCGACGGCGCGGTGCGGCTGCCGCGGCGCTGAGGAATGCCCATGAGCGAACCCGTCCTAAAGATCGAGACGCGCGGCGAGATCGCGCTGCTGACGATGAACCGGCCGGAGAAGCGCAATGCCATGAGCGATGCGCTGCTGAATGCCATCGACGGTTTCTTCAAGGCGCCGCCGACGGGGGTGAAGGCCGCCGTGCTGACCGGGTCAGGAGAGCATTACTGCTCCGGCCTGGATCTCAGCGAGCATGTCGCGCGGGACGCCGAGGGAACCATGCGTCATTCCCGGGCCTGGCACGAGGTCATGAACCGGGTGCAGTTCGGCGGCTTGCCGGTGGTCTCCGCCATGAGCGGCGCCGTGATCGGTGGCGGCCTCGAGCTTGCGACCGCGACCCATGTCCGGATCGCCGAACCCTCGACGATCTTCCAGCTGCCCGAGGGGCGGCGCGGGATTTTCGTCGGCGGCGGCGCCAGCGTCCGGGTCGGCCGGATCCTCGGCGCGGACCGGATGATCGAGATGATGCTGACCGGTCGGCGCTACTCGGCGGAGGAGGGGCTCGCTCTCGGATTGGCCCATTACGCGGTCGGCGACAGCGAAGCGCTCGACATGGCGCTCGATCTCGCCGCCAAGATCGCCACCAACGCACCGCTGTCGAATTACATCATGATCCAGGCCCTGGCCCGGATTGAGGACATGTCGAAGGCTGATGGTCTCTTCACCGAGAGCCTCTGTGCGGCGCTGACGCAGACAAGTCCCGACGCGATCGAAGGGCTGGCGGCCTTTCTCGAGAAGCGGGTGCCGAGCTTCGGGGCCGGCGCATGAGATCTGCGAAAGCGGAGATCGTCCCGCCGCCGGACAGCGAGGTGTCGGACCGCTTGCTGGAGCGCTTTCTCGGCTACCGTCTGAAGCGCGCCTTCAACGTGATCCAATCGGATCTGACCGAGACCCTGAAACCGTTCGGCCTGCGGATGACGTCCTATACGGCACTGGTCCTGATCATGTCCAATCCGGGTCTCAGCCAGTCGCAACTCGCTGATGTGATGGATATGGAGCGGCCCAATCTGGTCGTCATCGTTGACGAGCTCGAGCGCCGTGGATTGATCGCGCGTGACCGGCTGAAGACCGACAGGCGCACCTATGCGCTCAATGTCACGCGTGCCGGGCGGCAGCTTAGCGAGGAGGCGATGACGGCGGCGGAGCGCCATGAGGCGCGGGTACTCAAGCGGCTGACGCCGGAAATGCGCGCGACGGTCGCCACGGCCATGACGCTGATCCGCAACGGAGGCGCCGGATGATCAAGCGCGCCAGCAATTTCAAGCCGCATCGGACCGAGAGGGAGGACAGGCCGGATGGCAGCATCCTCCTGCGCTCGTCCTATCCGCTTGGCCCGGTGGTGAGGTGCACCGGGGACTGGTTGCACCATTGGGCCGGGGAGGCACCGAACCGTGTGTTCCTTGCCGAGCGCAGTGGCGCCGGCTGGCGTGAGGAGCGCTACGGTTCGGTACTGCAGAAGGTTCGGGCACTTGCCGCCGCGTTGCTGGAGCGCGGGATGGACACAACGACGCCGATCATCGTGCTCTCCGGCGCCGGTGTCGACCACGGCCTGCTGGCGCTGGCGGCGCAATATATCGGTGCGCCCATCGTTCCCGTGGCGGAGCAGTATTCGCTCGTGCACGGCGCCCACAACCGGCTCCGTCATGCCGTCGAACTCGTGAAGCCTAAAATGGCCTATACCGTGGATGCTGCGCAGTACGCGGAGGCGCTTGCGCTCGACATTTTCGAGGGGGTCGAGATCGTCGCGAGCCGCGCCGGCGGAGGTGCGGGTGTCACGGCCTTCGACGATCTGCTGAAGGTGAAAGCCGGCCCTGATGTCGATGCGGCTTTCGCGGCGATTACGCCCGACACCGTGGCCAAGATCCTGATGACGTCCGGTTCGACATCCGACCCGAAGGGCGTGCTGACGACCCACCGGATGATGTGCACCAACCAGACGCAGATCGCGGACGCCCTGCCGTTCCTGCGCAAGCGTCCGCCGAGGATCACGGACTGGCTGCCCTGGAACCATGTCTTCGGCGGTTCGCACAATTTCAACATGATGCTGGCGAACGGCGGCAGCCTCTATATTGACGATGGCAAACCGGTGAAGGGGCTGTTCGAGCGCACGGTGGAGAACCTCTCGCTGATGCCCGGCACGCTCTCGTTCAACGTGCCCGTCGGGTTCTCCATGCTGCTGAAGGCATTGACCGACGATGCGGACCTCCGGCAGCGTTTCTTTGAGGATCTCGACCTTATCTTCTATGCCGGGGCTTCCCTGCCGCAGGAAGTCTGGGAAGGGCTGGAACGGATGGCATCCGAGGTGAAGGGCGAAGTGCCGCTCATCACCTCTTCCTGGGGCCTCACCGAGACCGCACCCGCCGCGCTCATGCAGATGGAGCCGACCGAACGTTCCGGCGTCGTCGGCGTGCCGCTGAATGGCGTCACGGTCAAGCTGATCCCGGATGCGGACATGCGCTGCGAGGTACGTGTCAAGGGTCCGACCATCATGCCCGGCTATTTCGAGGCGCCGGAAAAGACGAAGGAGGCGTTCGACGAGGAGGGCTTCTTCATCACCGGTGACGCCATGACATTCGTCGACCCGACCGATCACAACCGGGGTATGCGCTTCGATGGCCGTATCTCCGAGGACTTCAAGCTGCTGACCGGCACCTGGGTCAGAGCGGCCCAGCTCCGGATCGATGTACTCTCCTGTCTCGCGCCGCTCGCCGCCGACCTTGTCGTGACGGGGGCCGACAGGGACGAGATTGGAGTGATGATCTTCCCG
This sequence comes from Nisaea sediminum, assembly GCF_014904705.1. Lineage (NCBI taxonomy): Bacteria > Pseudomonadati > Pseudomonadota > Alphaproteobacteria > Rhodospirillales > Thalassobaculaceae > Nisaea > Nisaea sediminum. Next base: position 219,482 of record NZ_JACZCQ010000004.1, on the reverse strand, counting down.
AACCTCGCCGAGCTTGAGCGGGAGGGCTACGCTCTGGACGAAGAGGCGGGCGCGCTGACCGACAAGCTGCTGCTCGGCGACATCCATCGCCGGCTGGCTGGCCGGGCGCGGGAGATCTCCGGCAGCTCGACCCGGGTCGGCCGCGCCATCGTGCTCGCCGAGCCGGCCTCGATGCCGGAGGCCGAAATGACCGCCAAGGGCAATCTCAATTTCCGCCGTATCCTGCAGCGCCGCGCCGCGCTGCTGGAGCGGCTCTATGACGACGGCGATCCGGCCGTCACAAGGATCTGAAGGAAGCAACCATGGTCGATATCTCCAAGGTCCGTGCGATCGACATCCACACCCACGCCGAAGAGCCCTGCGGCTGCCATACCGACGACGGCTATGACGAGTTGCAGGCCACCATGGCGAAATACTTCCGCGCGCCCTGGAGCCATCCGCCGACCGTGCCCGAGACCGCCCAGCATTACCGCGAGCAGAACATCGCCGCAGTGATCTTTCCGGTCGATGCCGAGCGCGAGACCGGCTACCGGCGCTACAAGAACGAGGAAGTGGCGGAGCTCGCGGCGGAGAATGACGACGTGCTGATCCCCTTCGCCTCCATCGATCCCTGGAAGGGCAAGATGGGGGTCCGCGAGGCGCGCCGCCTGATCCGCGACTTCGGGATAAAGGGATTCAAGTTCCACCCGACCATGCAGGGCTTCTACCCGAACGACCGCATGGCCTACCCGCTCTACGAAGCGATCGCGGAGGAGGGCTGCATCGCGCTATTCCATACCGGGCAGACCGGAGTCGGCTCCGGCATGCCGGGCGGCAACGGGATGCGGCTGAAATATTCCAACCCGATGTATATGGACGATGTCGCGGTCGACTTCCCGGAGATGAAGATCATCCTCGCCCATCCCTCCTTCCCCTGGCAGGAGGAGGCACTCGCCGTCGCCCAGCACAAGCCGAACGTCTATATCGACCTTTCCGGCTGGAGCCCGAAATATTTCCCGGAAATCCTGGTGCGCTACTGCAATTCGATCCTGCGAAAGAAGGTCCTCTTCGGCTCGGATTGGCCGATGATCACGCCGGAGCGCTGGCTCGCCGATTTCGAGCAGATCAGCATCAAGGACGAGATCCGGCCCGACATCCTGAAGAACAACGCCGCCCGCCTGCTCGGGTTCGCCTGAGATGAGGGCCGCGCCGGGACTGCGTCCGGTCTGCACGCTGACGGTGGAACTGTCGCCGATCCGCGAACTCGGGCGCGGGCGGGCCGGAAAGCGCAGGATCATTCCCATCGTCGGCGGAAAGGTCGAAGGGCCGGAGCTGAACGGAACGATCCTGAATGTCGGGGCGGACTGGCAGACGGTCTATGACGACGGCTGCGCCTTTCTCGACGCGCGCTATGCCTTCGAGACCCCGGACGGGGCGCTGATCGAGGTCGTGAACAAGGGCTTCCGGCACGGTCCGCCGGATGTGATCGCGCAGCTCGCGGCGGGCGAGGCGGTCGATCCGGATGCGTACTACATGCGCACCGCAGCGCATCTCGAGACCGGCGACCCGCGCTACGACTGGGTCAACCGCACGCTCTTCGTCGGCACCGGCGCGCGTCTGCCGTCGGCCGTCGAAATCGCGCTGTTCGCGGTTGCCTGAGGCCGCCGGCGGCCCAGATAATCGGTATGATCGAACCGAAGCCGCCTTTCTCCGGCGCGACCCGCCGACGATTTCTTGCCGGTGCCGTCGCTGCACTGTCGATCCCGCTCGTTCCCGGAGCTGCACGCGGTTCCGCGCCGCTCATGCGCACGATCCCGTCCTCCGGAGAGCGCGTGCCCGCGGTCGGCCTCGGGAGCTGGATCACCTTCAATGTCGGGAACGATCCGGTCCTGCGCGCCTCATCGGCGGAGGTGATGCGCGCCTTCTTCGATGCCGGAGGACGGATGATCGACAGCTCTCCGATGTACGGCTCCGCGCAGGACGTCATCGGCGCGGGACTGGAGACGCTGGGCCGGACCGGCGATGTCTTTTCCGCCGACAAGGTCTGGACCGGCGACACGGAAGAGGGGCCGTCGCAGATCGCGCAGTCGCGCGCCTATTGGCGCGTGCCGCGCTTCGATCTCGTCCAGGTGCATAACCTCGTCGGCTGGGAGGCGCATCTCGACACGCTCGCGGCGATGAAGGAGGCCGGCCAGGTGCGCTATCTCGGCATCACCACCTCGCACGGACGGCGGCACGACCTGTTCGAGAGGGTCATGCAGTCCCGTCAGCTCGACTTCATCCAGGTGACCTACAATCCCGTCGATCGCGAGGTCGAGGAACGCATCCTGCCGCTGGCGCGCGAGCGCGGTATTGCCGTGATCGTCAATCGTCCGTTCCGCCGCGGCGACCTGACCCGGCGCCTTGAGCGCGTGACGCTTCCGGACTGGGTGACTGAAACCGGTGCTTTGAGCTGGGCGCAGATCGTCCTGAAATTCATCCTCTCGGCTCCGGCGGAGACCCTCCCGATCCCGGCGACGACGAAACCGGAACATGCGCGCGAGAATGTCGAGGCGGCAAGCGGGCCGCTCCTAGATAACGCTGTGCGAGAACGCCTCGCGGCCTTCATCCGGGATATGTGATGGACGTCTGGCTGACCTACAGCCCGGAGGACTTCCTGCTGTTCTCCGAGGAAGTCTATTGGCGCCTGTTCGAGCTGCACAATGCGGCCCTCTGGCCGGGCCAGTTCGGCGCACTCGCCGCGGGAGCGATGGTTGTTGCCGCAATACTCCGTCAGAGCCCGAGGTCCGGGCGGACGATTGCCGGAATCCTCGCGCTGGCCTGGACGGTCGGCGCACTTGCATTCCTGCCCCGCTACGCGACGATAAACTGGCTTGCGGGCGATCTGGCGTGGGGCTTTCTTGCCCAGGCAATCCTCCTGAGCGCATTCGGTATCTACGGTGATGCGCTGCGGCCTTGCGCCTGCAAGGTTCGGCGGGCGGGCGGCGCCATCCTCGCCGCCTACGGCATCTTCCTGCACCCGTTCCTATCGGTGATGGCAGGACGCCCGATCAGCGGCGGCGAGCTGTTTGCGCTCACGCCCGACCCGACGGCAATCGTGACGCTCGGGGCCGTGGCGGCCGCGGGATGGACGCCGCGCGCCGCCCTGCTGGCCGTTCTGCCGCTTGCCTGGTGCTTTGCCAGCTGGGCTACGCTTGCGACGCTGGGTACCTGGGAGGCCTGGGTCCTTCCGGCCGCGGTCCTCGCTTCGCTGCTGATCGGCCTCGTCCCTCGGCGTGCCGGTCAAACCAATCTCTCCTGAGCGACCGGGAGAGGTTTCCGGAACTATTTCGCCGTCCGCGCGTTCTTTGGACAGAGACAAATTTCCGGAGTGGGACCAATGGAACTGTTTTCCGGCCTGTTCGGCCTCGTCGTTCTGATCGCCGATATCTACGCCATCATTCAGGTGCTCGCGAGCCGCGCGCCGGGCGTCAACAAGCTGGTCTGGATCCTGTTGATCCTGCTGCTGCCGGTCATCGGTCTGCTGATCTGGCTGTTTGCCGGACCGCGTCGTCCTTCGAACGTCGCCGTCTGATCCAGACGGCGCGGAGAGGGGGGCAATGTCCTTGCTGGATCGAGCCGGCAGCCGTGACGATGTAGGGGGCGAGCCGGCCGCGTGGAGGCAGTGCATGCGCGACGCTGAGTCCGTCGCCGTCATCGGACTGTTTCTGTTCGCGGCCGGCTCGATACTCTATCTCGCCTCCGAGCTTTTCCTTCCGATCTTCCTCGCGCTGTTTCTCAGCGTCATTCTCTATCCGGCCGTCCGGACCATGAAGTCCGTCGGCCTGCCGGACTGGCTCGGCGCCCTTGCGGTTCTTGCCGGGCTTATCGGCACCGGCGCGTTCGCTTTGTTCCAGCTGACAGAACCTGCCGGCTATTGGCTCGACGAACTGCCGGCAATGCTGCGTAAGCTGGAGCGCGAGTTCTGGGGGCTCAGGCACTCCATAGAGCAGGCGTCCGAGGCCACCGAGAAAATCAAGAACATGGCAGACAACGGTGGCGGCAACGACGCCAGGGTCGTGGTGCGCGGCCCGTCCATGCTGGAGCAGCTTGCCAGCTACACCTGGCTCACCTTCGCGCAGATGGCGATCACGCTCGGGCTGCTTTACATGCTCCTGGCGCAAGGCCGGAAGACGGTGCGCGCCCTGGTGCGCCGGGTATCCGACCGGACCCGCTTCGTTGCATTCATGAATGCGGTGCAGGAGAAATTCTCGACCTATGTCCGCTCGCTGACGGCGATCAATCTCGCGGTGGGGGTGCTGACTGCGCTCGCCATGTTTGCGATCGGTCTGCCCAATCCGGCGATCTGGGGCGTGCTCGCTTTCTTTCTGAATTTCCTGCCTTTCGTCGGTCCGTTCGCGATGATCGCGGTGCTGACCCTGGCCGGATTTGCGAGTTTCGAGACGCCGCTCCAGATCGCGGCGGCTCCGGCCGCTTTCGCAATGATCAATGCGATCGAGTGCTACGCGGTAACTCCCGTCGTAATGGGGCGGAAGATGACCCTCAATCCGATCCTGGTTTTCCTCTCCATGCTGTTCTGGACCTGGTGCTGGGGCATGCCGGGGGCATTCCTGGCCGCTCCGATCGCCGTTTTCGGCAAGCTGGCCTACGATTTCGCCGCAGGAAACAAAACCGGCGGAACCATTTGCCCGGCCGGACGTTGACTCATCAGAAAGCGGGCGCATCCGCGCCGCCGACCTTCACAAGACCGAAAGGGACTCCGTGATGAATATCCCCCTTCAGCTGCGCACTCTTCTGGTGATTGCCTTCGTCGCCGCCGGTACGCTCGGCCTGATGGCCTGTGACCGCCAGGGGCCCGCCGAACAGCTTGGCGAAAGCATCGACGATACCGTCGAGCAGGCCGGCGATGCGATTGAGGATGCAACGGACAAGTAAAAATTTTGCTTGTTTCAATTAATTGTAGATTGAACGGTGTATGAAAAAATAAATTTAAAGCAGTCGCGGTTTATGCGGCTGCTTTTTTGTTTGGATAAAAATAATAAAAATTCCGGGAACATTTTTTCTGTTTGCGCGTTTTGTAAATATGTCGGGTTTGAGAAGGCCGGACAAAGAAATTCAGAGGGAAGGCGTCCCGGATTTGGCGGGGCCGCATTCTGAATACAGCACAGATGTTTGATCGTTTCAGGAGGCAATCATGAAAAAGTATCTGCTCAGCACCGTTCCGATGGCGTTTCTGGCCTTTGTTCCGGCCAATGCGGACGCCAACATTTTCTTCGAACAGGTCGAGGAGATCCGCAAGGAGGTTCCGGCCGGCGACGATTTCCGCGCGAACCTCGTGCGCGAGTACAAGGATCTCACGATATTCGAGGCGGACGAGATGTATGACTGGATCGACGCCGAGAACCACGCCGAGAAAGGCATGATGGCCGCGAAAGGCCAGACCCCGATGCCGTCCGACCCGAAGGAGTGGAGCATCGAGGATCCGCTCAAGCTGCGAGAGCTGGAAATGGCCCGTGCCGGTATGATCGCTCTGTTCGACAAGGGCGCGCGTACGACGGCGCCGAAGCAGGCGGCACACGCCCAGGCGAAATACGATTGCTGGGTCGAGCAGCAGGAGGAAGGTCATCAGCCGGCGCATATTGCGGCCTGCAAGCAGGAGTTTGATGCCGCGATGGCGGCGCTGGAGCTCGCAATGCAGCCGAAGGTGTCCGAGGCGAAGCCGGCGCCGAAGACGACCACGGTGACCACTGTCGTTGAAGAGATTGCCCGTGAGACCGTGTATTTCGGGTTTGACAGCTCCTCGATCCGCCCGGCCGAGCAGGCCAAGATCGACGCCTTCGTGACCGAGATGAAAGGCATTCAGCCGGTCGTTACCCTCTATATCGAGGGGCATGCGGATACCTCCGGCCCCGCCGACTACAACATGAAGCTTTCCGCCGACCGCGCTCAGTCGGTCCGTACGGAGCTTGGTCGCCAGGGCATGACTCTCGGCGACTACGAAAAGCTGGAGGTCGAGCCGGAAGGCGAGAGCAAGCCGGCCGTCGAGCTTGGCGACGGCGTGCGTGAGCAGCTGAATCGTCGCGTTGTCATCATCGCCCGCGGTCAGGTGACCAAGACGGACTCCGTTGCGGTCGCCCCGCAGTAAAATAAAAAACTACATAATAAGACAACCCCCGCGCTCATCGCGGGGGTTTTCGTTTTTATCTGACAGACAAGGAACAATAAATGGGCTTTCGGCGTTTCTCCTTTGTAAGCGCACGGTATTTCATCGAAGCGCTTTGAATTACGAGATGTGGAAATTTTATTCTATGAGGAGAAGGAAATTATGATCCGCAATCTTCTTGCAACGACGGCATTGAGCGCCGCCGTGGTTCTGTCGGGGGCCGCGTCGTCTGGCGCCGCGACCGGCAAGGTTGTTTTTGGCAATGAAACCAAGGCCGGAAGCGCCGCGAGCGCGAACTCCTACCACAAGGTCGAGCGAGACCAGATCCTCGCCTCCGTGCTGATCGGCCAGGCGGTCTACAATTCCGCTGCCAGTGACGCCGAACCGATCGGCGACATCAACGATATCGTGATGACCACGGACGGCATCGTCGTGGCGACGGTGATCGGTGTCGGCGGCGTGCTCGGCATCGGCGAGAAGGACGTCGCCGTCGATATCGACCGTCTCGTGTGGATCCCGCTGGAGGACGGCCGCCGCCTGACGGTGAACGCCTCCAAAGCCGAACTCGAGGCCGCGCCGGAATATGACCGCGAGAAGTTCGAGAAGCTCACCGGTCTCAGCATCTCGGCGCCGGACATGAAAGACGTCGACAAGGCGTTCAGCGACTTCAAGACGGGTACGAAAAAGGCCCTCGGTGCCTACATGCCGGACGACAAGGACCTGATGCCGGTGGACCTGGCGACGGTCCAGCCGAAGGAGCTGGTCGGCGCACAAGTCTTTGGAGCCGACAAGGAGGATATCGGCGAGATCAGCCGAGTTCTGCTTGCTGGCGGCAATCGGGTCGAAGCTTATGTCGTCGATGTCGGCGGTTTCCTCGGTATCGGCGAGAAGCGCGTTGCCCTCGGGTCCGGTACCGGCCGGGTGATGATGGACCGGACGGATGGCGACATCGTGGTCCAGATGCCCTTTACCCAGGCCCAACTCGAGGCGCATCCGGCCTTCAGTGCGGAGGCCTACGACAACGATCCGGAAATCGTGATCCTGCGCTGATCGAGCGTGCAATTGCCGGCGACAGTTCCGGCGGCGGGGTGCCGGCCCGGTCCGGAACCCCGCACTTTTCCCCCATACCCGAAAGGAGTTCATCATGGCGACCGCTCAGGCGAATGCCACCACGGCCAAGAAGGCAACCGACGGCAAGAACGCCCCCCAGGAGGATATCGAGAGCCAGCTTGCCGCGCTGCGCGAGGACGTCGCGGCGCTTGCGGGCAGCTTCGCCGATCTAGGCCGGAGCAAGGCCGGCGAGGCAAAGGCCCGCGGTCAGGACATGGCGTCCAAGGCAGCCGAACGGTCGGGCGCGGCTGCGCGCCGTGTCCGGGACGATCTGAAACGGATCGAGGACGGCGTCAGCACCGGTGTGCGCGAACGGCCCCTCCGTTCGATCGCGATCGCGGCCGGGATCGGCCTCGTCGCGGGCTATCTGATCAGGCGTTAAGCCGTGATCGGACGACTTGCAGCCCATATCGGACGGATCGCGGCCTGGAACGCGGAGCGCCTTGCGGCCCGAGCGCGGCGCAACGTGGTCCTCGCGGCGGTTTCCGGCCTGTTCGGGGCGACGGCCTACGGCGCGGTTCTCGTCGCTGGCACGCTCTGGCTCGCCGGGCAGCTCGGTTTGCCGGGCGCGCTCGCGATCGTGGGGGTGGTTTCGGCCGCCCTCGCGGTCCTTGTCGCCACGATCGCGGTGGCGATCAATGCGACGGAGCGGCGGCGCGAGGCCGAGGTACGGCGCGCGAGTGCCGAAACGGTCTCGACGGCGCTGACAGCATTGCCGATGCTCAAGGGATCCAATCTCGCCGTGATGGCCGCGGCAGGCGCAGCGCTGGCCTATTTCGCTCTTGGCAATAACGGGTCGGAAACCGGCGGCGGCGAGGCTGACTAACGCTCGGAGGAGCTTTCAGGGTTTGCCTCGCCCGGGGCGAGCTTCACGGTTTCGATTTGAGAACCGTGAGCGCACCTGGGTGGATTTTCAGTTCCACATTTTTTTCCAGCCTGACCAGTTCGCCGTCGATGGTGGCTTTCGCCTTGCGCGTCAGCTTCGGAAATTCGAGCGTGACCGAGCGCGCCGGCTCCATCTCGAAATCGGGGTTGGCGCGCCAGTTTCCGACGAGGAAATCGGCAATCAGCTGTAGGTTCTGGTGCGGCTTGAGCGGGGCGGCCTGACCGATGCCGAGAACACCGCCTGTCAGATCGTCCGCGTAAGGCAGATGCCCGTCGCCATAGAGGTTGTTGCTGACGACAATCAGGCTGTAGCGGCCTTCTCGGTGATCGTCATCTGTCTTGATCGTGGCCGGAAAGGCCGGCGGCCTGTGGAAGGTCGCCAGCGTGGCCCGGAGTCCCGCGACCATCTTCCCGATCCGGGAATAGTACTGGAAGCTGTTGCGGTCCCGGATGATCCGGGGCTGCATACCGACGGAGAACTGATGCACGAAGGGCCGCCCGTTGGCCGTAGCGATGTCGCAGGGAGACGTGTCGGCCTCCGCCAGAGCCTCGGCGGCCTGTTCAAGGTCGAGCGGCAGGCCGAGCGCTCGGGCGAACATGTTCATCGTTCCGGCGGGCAGCACGCCGAGCGGCTTGCCGCTTTCCCAGGCGATCGAGGTTGCGGCGGAGACCGTGCCGTCTCCGCCGCCGGCGATCAGGGCATCGTACTTGTCCTCGCCGGCCGCGTTCTCAAGTGCTGCGACGATCTCCTTGCCGGAGGTGGGCCGGCAGTCGATCTCGCGTCCGTTCGCGGAGAAGCTCCGCCGCAGGACGTCGCAATAGGCCTCGATATCGGTGGTCTTGAAGGTGCCGCCGTCGCGGTTCAGGACAGCAACGACGCGCATCTGGACTCTCCGGAATGTGGACGGGTCGAACCGGTATTGGGCAGGAAATAAGCCGGGATCAGGCGACGAATGCCTGGGAGGTGACAGGTGCGGAAAGGGCATCCGGACCGTAGTCGGAGGGGCCCTCGATATAGAGAATCTCCTGCAGCTTCTGCCGTCCGCGGTTGATCCGGCTCTTGATCGTCCCGACGGCACAGCCGCAGATTTCCGAGGCCTCCTCGTAGGAGAACCCGGAGGCGCCGACGAGAATCAACGCCTCGCGCTGGTCTTCCGGCAGGGTGTCGAGCGCCCTGCGGAAATCCCGCATGTCGAGCGAACCGTATTGTTCCGGATGTACGGAGAGCCGCTCGGTCAAGGTGCCCTCGCTGTCCTGCACCTCGCGGCCCCGCTTGCGCATCTGGCTGTAGAACTCATTGCGCAGGATGGTGAAGAGCCAGGCTTTGATGTTGGTGCCGTGGGTGAAGCTGTCCTGCTTGGCCCAGGCTTTCATGATCGTGTCCTGAACCAGATCGTCGGCCTTGTCGGAGGCGCCGATCAGGGAGACGGCGAAGGCGCGGAGATTGGGCAATGCCGCAATCATGTCACGCTTGAAACCGGCGGCAGCGGCGCCGGCCGTCGATCGGTCCGCGCTCATTTCTTCACCGCCAGCTTGGAATTCTGTTCCGCCTCGTCGAGTTTCTCGAGCAGGTCGAGGAAACGGTCGGGGATCGCCTCTTCGCGGACGGAATCGTAAAGTTCACGCAACTTCCCGGAAATCTGGGCGTTTACGTCATTGTCGCGGGGCGGTCCGTTGAGGGCCGGTCCCCGGTTGTCCGTGTTGTTTGTGTCGGCCATGGATCTCTTTCCCACCTGCGTCAGTCGGCAATTAAACGCACGGCGATCAAAAAAGTTCCGAACCCGGGGAACTTTTTTTCAGCCCGTCCGTTATACGTCGGTGAACCGCCCGTTTCGAGGGCTCTGAGGGAGTTCGTTTCATGTCTTTATCCACTCGCGTCGCTCCGCATCTTCCGAGCTTGCGCCGCCATGCGCGCGCTGTCAGCGGGTCGCAGACGTCCGGGGACGCGTATGTCGCGGCAACCCTCGAGGCGCTGATCGCCGACGTTTCCTGCTTCCCGGAAACATCCAGCGACCGCGTGTCCCTGTTTAAACTCTTCGCCCGCCTGTTCGGTTCCGTTCCGATCGAGATCGAACCGAAAGACTCTCCCTATGCCTGGGAAAAACGGGCGGCGGCAAATCTCGCTGCGGTGCCTCCGGTGGCGCGTCAGGCGTTTCTTCTGGCCGTGATCGAAGGTTTCTCTCATGCCGAGATAGGCGAGATCCTCGGGCAGGACGAGGTCGGCGTCGGCGCGTTGCTCAATGAGGCGTCGCAGGAGATCTCCCGCCAGGTCGAGACCGACATCATGATCATCGAGGACGAGCCGCTGATCGCGATGGATATCGAGCAGATGGTCGAATCCCTCGGGCACAAAGTCACCGGCATCGCGCGGACCCATTCCGAGGCCGTCGACCTTTTTGCCCGCACCAAGCCGAAGATGGTTCTCGCCGATATCCAGCTCGCCGACGGCAGTTCGGGGATCGACGCGGTGAACGATATTCTGAAGACCGACAGCAATATTCCGGTGATCTTCATCACCGCGTTTCCAGAGCGGTTCCTGACCGGAGAGCGGCCGGAGCCGGCCTTCCTGGTCACGAAGCCGTTCAACCCGGACATGGTCAAGGCGCTGATCAGTCAGGCCCTGTTCTTCATGCGGGAGGTTCCGGCGGCGGCAGCCGAATGAATTGATGCCCGGTAGCTGAAAATTTCGGCGATCGCGGAACGAAAAGACCAGAAAAGCGTTTCATCTCTATCAAGACAACGGAGGCTGTTATGCTTTTCTATGCACTTCTTTTCTTTCTTGTCGCGGTCGTTGCCGGCGTTCTTGGTTTTGGGGGTGTGGCTGGTGCAAGTGCCGGTATCGCACAAATTCTGTTTTTCCTTTTCCTCGTTCTGTTCGTGGTTTCGCTTCTGGCGCGGCTGTTCAGGCGGGTCTAGTGAATTAGCCGGCCCGGCCGGGAAAGCGGGCGCTGCGAGGTTGCGGCGCCCGCAGCCGATTCGGGATTTTGGGGAGGTTCGAAGGCTGTGACGGAGTCTCTGACCTGGAAGAAGGCGGGCCAGAACGAGTCCGAACTCAGCGATTATCTGGTCCGGGCGTTGATCCGGTCCGGCGTCTGCGTGACGCTCCAGGGCGCCGATCTCGGTTATGTGTTCATCGCCAACCTCCCGGACTGCTGGTCGGTGGATGCGGCGGGCAACCCTGAGGACACCGCCATTTTCGGTGCCGACAGCGGCGCCGAAATCGCCGCGCTGAAACGCGAGGCGTTGGAGGCCGGGGAAAAGCGGCGGACCGAAATCTCCCCGGGAGACGAGCTGTTCTTCGAGATCCATGCCGAGCCGATCCGCGCGGCCGACGGATCCGTCTCTGTCATGACGACGATCATCGATCTGACAGAGGAACGGCGCCGGGAGAGAATTCTGCGCGCCTTGCTGCGGGAACTGAGTCACCGTTCGAAGAATCTGCTGGCGATCATTCAGAGCATCGCGAACCAGACCGCACGTTTTGCGCCCGATCTGGAGTTCTTCAAGCGCAAATTCTTCGGCCGTCTCCATTCCCTTTCTCAATCCCAGGACCTGATTACGGATTCGAGCTGGCGCGGCGCCCGTTTCTACGAGCTTGCCGAACAGCAGATCGAAAAGTACCTGCCGGAAGTGCCCGGTTCTGTCTCCGTCACGGGCGAGAATCTCTGGCTCAACCCGAACGAGGCGCTGCATGTCGGACTTGCGCTGCATGAGCTTGTGGTCAACGCGGCCGGCGCCGGAACGATGCGTGCCGGCGGCGCGCCGATCGAAATCTCCTGCGCCGCGGCCCGCAAGAAGAACGAGTGCCCGCGGGTTGCCGTCACCTGGTCGGAGAACCGGAAGGGCCTGACGCTCAGCGATGATGCGATCGCGGACCAGAGCGTCTTCGGCAGCATCGTGTTGCAGCGTGTCGTCCCGAACGCGGTCGGCGGCGAGGCCGAGTACCGCTATGACGACGACCGGGTTTCCTACCGCCTGACGTTCCAGCAACGCGAAGAAGAATAAAAAATTGCCGGCGCCGTCAGGGGAGCGACAGCGCCGGCCTAAACCTCTCGGGAGTTGGAATTCCGTCTGCAGTCGTGCGGCTTTCTTTTTTGTAAGAACGCTCAGCGTTGCTGCAGTTATAGTGACAACGATTAAGGCTCGAATTTGTTCCTCCCGCCTTTCGCTGACCTTCTTCCTCTCTCAGATTCCGGTTTGTTGAAGCTGCTGATCTCCCCCGGTTTCGGCTCGAGAGGCGGGTCGGAATTGCTTCAAATTGAAAGAATTGCGGAAGCGCGGGGGAGGCCGTAAAAAAGTTAACGAATTTTCAAGGACCGCATTCTTGAGCCGATATTTCCCGCTGCTTGTTTTTCTTCTGGTCGGATCGATCGGCCTCGCGACGACGATCGTTGTCTACCGGGCCGAAGAAGCCGCCGAACAGGCGCGTTTCGAGGCTCTTGCCGACGATACGGTCGACCGTATCGGCGAGCGTCTCAGGCGCTCTCTGGCTTTGCTGCGTGCGACCAACGCCTATTTCTCCACCAGCCGCGGCACCGTGTCCCGGCAGGACTTCATCTCCTATGTCGACGGGCTGGAAATCGAGCAGCGGTTCGATGGCCTGCAGGGCCTCGGCTTTGCGCGGTTCCTGCCTGCCGGCCGGGAGCGGGACGTCGAGGCGGAGCTGGAGCGGAACTACGACTGGGCGATCAAGGCCTGGCCGGAAACGGATCAGGACCGGCGCGCGGTCATCGTCCTGCTCGAACCGCACAATTTCCGGAACGAGGCCGCGCTCGGCTACGACATGTTCAGCGAGCCCCTGCGCCGCCGCGCGATGCAGACCGCGATCGAGTCCGGGCAGGATACAGCGAGCGCACCGGTATCGCTGGTGCAGGAGGTGACATCGGTCAAGCAGGCCGGGTTCCTCGTCTATACGCCGCTCTACCGCTCGGGAACCGGGGTCGCTTATCGGGCCGAGCCGATCGGATTCGTCTATGCCGCCTTCCGGGCCGGCGACTTCCATCGGGCGGCGCTGGAACGGTCGGACCGGCTCCCGCTCGTCGTCGAGACCCGAGACACGACAGACGGGCAGTCCGAGCTCCTGTTCCACTCGGATGGATACGATGAGATTTCAGCGTCGAGCAGGTTCACCGTCGAGCGCAAGCTCCCCATCGCAGGGCGCTCCTGGACCATCACGGCGCACGAGACCAAGGCTTTCTTCGACGCGTCGCGTTACTGGCGTACCACTGTCCTCGGAGCGATTTTCCTGTTGCTCTCTGGCGCGCTTGCCATGGTTGCACGGCTGCAGGTCCGTGCGATGGAAGCGGCCCGGGAAATCCAGGCACTGACAGAAAAGGCGGTGGAGGAGAAGGACCTTCTGCTGCACGAGACCAAGCACCGGATCAAAAACTCGATCACCCGGATCCTCGCCATGGCGCGGCAGACTGCGTTGAATTCGGAGACGCTGGAGGATTTCAGCCGGTCCTTCGAAGCGCGCATGCAGGCGATGGCGAACGCACAGGATCTGCTGACCAGCTCCGGCAGGTTGAATGCGGACCTCGAGACGCTGCTGCGTGGAGAGCTGCAGCAGGTTTTCGGGGATGCGATTTCCGAAGGCGCGGTCGACGGTCCATCGGTCAAGCTTGGGGAGACCGCAACACAGGCCCTTGGCCTTACCTTCCACGAACTTGCCACCAATGCCCTCAAATATGGCGGCGTTTCCGATGGGGACGGCCGTCTGAAGGTGTCCTGGGAACTTGTCAAAGACGAAGATCATCTGCAGCTCGAATGGATCGAGGAACGTCCGGGCGCGGCGCCGGACGACGGTCCTGCGGATCTGTCCGGAAACGGGGGGCGCAAGGGTTTCGGCACGCGCCTCATCGATGCCAGCATCAAGCTTGAGCTCGGTGGCAGAATCGAGCGTGAATTCTCTGCATCCCGTTCGCGCATCTTCATCAGTTTTCCGCTGGCTGAGCCCGCCGGAGAGGATGATTAGCCAGCACACAGACCGGGGTTGTCCCTCGGCGCTTCGCTTGCGTCATAGAGGATATCAATCGATCCATCGGTACTAACGATTGGATCGCGCGGCGCTACTCGTAAATGCTTCTGTCTCAACCTGCGGGAAAGCGGGGATGCGACAAAACCATTGCGAGATATGCTCATGCCGGCGACCGCCGAACGGCCCGAGATTCTTGAGGTGCGCGCGCTCTGCGCCGAATATGGCAATCAGGCGCCGATGCTGCTGGAGATCCTGCACGATTTGCAGGACAAGCTCGGATACATCCCGGAGATGTGCGTCCCTGCACTTGCCGAGTGCGTGAATCTCTCCAAGGCAGAGGTCCACGGCGTCGTCAGTTTCTACTATGATTTCAGGACCAGGCCGGGCGGTCGGGTCACGGTCAAGATCTGCCAGGCCGAGGCCTGCCGCTCCATGGGGGCGGAAGCCCTGACCGAGGAGATCCTGTCGCGTTACGGCGTGACCTTGCGCGAGGCGACGGCGGCGGGCGTCACCTTCGAGCCGGTTTATTGTCTCGGCAATTGTGCACTTGCGCCGGCGGCGATGGTCGGCAGCGAACTGCTCGGGCGCGCCGACGGTCCGTCGCTCGACGCCGCGATCTTGGAGGCGGGGCGATGAGCATGATCCTCTATGTCCCGGACGATGCCGCTGCGCTCTCGGTTGGGGCAGAGCGGGTCGCGAAGGCGCTGATGGTTGCGGCCGGAGAGCGCGGTCTCGATCTGAAGCTTGTGCGCAATGGTTCGCGCGGTCTCCTGTGGCTGGAGCCGCTGGTCGAATGGGAGGGCCCGGATGGGCGGATGGCCTTCGGACCGGTACCGCCGGGCGAGGCCTCGGGTCTGCTCGAAGCGATCGTTGCCGGTGGCGATCACCCGCTCGCCCTCGGCCCGACCGAGGAGATCGATTACCTCAAGAACCAGGAGCGGCTGACCTTCGCCCGCGTAGGCGTGATCGATCCGCTTTCCGTAAGGGACTACGAGGCGCATGGAGGGCTCGCCGGCCTGAAGACGGCACTCACCATGACCGGCGAGGCGATCTGCGAGGCGGTGCTGCAATCCGGCCTCCGCGGCCGCGGCGGCGCGGGCTTTCCCGCCGGCATCAAGTGGCACACGGTGCGCAAGCAGGAGACGGCGGAGAAATATATCTGCTGCAACGCCGACGAGGGCGACAGCGGGACCTTTGCCGACCGCATGCTGATGGAAGGCGATCCCTTCACCCTGCTCGAAGGCATGGCGATCGCCGGGCTGGCGACCGGTGCCCGGCGGGGCATCGTCTATATCCGCTCAGAATATCCGCACGCGATTTCCAAGATGAGCCGCGCCATCGAGGCACTGGAGGAGGCGGGCTGGCTTGGAGGCAATATCCGCGGCAGCGGGAAGGATTTCCGCGTCTCGATCCGGCGCGGCGCCGGCGCCTATATCTGCGGCGAGGAAAGCTCGATGCTGAACAGCATCGAGGGTCGGCGCGGGACGGTGCGCTCCAAGCCGCCGATCCCGGCGATCCACGGCCTCTTCGGCAAGCCGACGGTGGTGAACAACGTCCTGACGCTCGCGACCGTTCCGATGATCCTCGCCAAAGGCGCGGATTTCTATAAGGAATTCGGCATGGGCCGCTCGCGCGGCACCCAGGCTTTCCAGCTCGCGGGCAATATCAGGCGCGGCGGCCTCGTAGAGAAGGCCTTCGGCGTCACCATCCGGGAGCTCATTGAAACGTTCGGCGGCGGCACGGCGACCGGGCGTCCCTTCCGCACCGCGCAGCTCGGCGGCCCGCTTGGCGCCTATGTCTCGGACGAGATGCTCGACCTGCCGATGGATTACGAGGCACTCGCCGAGAACAAGGCGATGCTCGGCCATGGCGGCATCACCGTGTTCGACGAGAGTGTTGACATGGCCGAGATGGCCCGCTTCGCCTTCGAATTCTGCGAGGAGGAAAGCTGCGGGAAATGCACGCCCTGCCGGATCGGCGCGGTCCGCGGCCGGGAAACCGTCGAGAAGATACTCCGGGGCGAGAATGTCGCCCGCAACATCGCGCTCATCGAAGACCTCTGCGAGCTGATGACGGACGGATCGCTCTGCGCCATGGGCGGCCTCACGCCCATGCCGGTGCTCTCCGCCATCCGCCTGTTCCCCGAGGATTTCGACCGCGCGCCGGCCCTCGCGGCCGAATAGGGAGGATGAAGCAATGACCTATCAAAGGCAGCACGATCACGGCACGCCTGCGGGCGACGGCGAGCCGGTCACTCTCTTCATCGACGGTACCGAGGTCACGGTCCCCGAAGGCAGCTCGGTGATGTACGCGGCCTCGCTGGTAGACCGGCCGATCCCGAAGCTCTGCGCCACCGACATGGTTGACGCCTGGGGCTCCTGCCGCATGTGCCTGGTGGAGATCGAGGGCGTGCGCGGCACCCCGTCCTCCTGCACCACGCCGGTCACCGAGGGCATGAAGGTGACGACCCAGAACGCCCGGCTGGAGCGGATCCGCAAGGGGATCATGGAGCTCTATATCTCCGACCACCCGCTCGACTGCCTGACCTGCCCGACAAACGGCGATTGCGAATTGCAGGACATGGCGGGCACTGTCGGCCTCCGCGAGGTCCGTTACGGCATGGATGGCGAGAGCCATTTCGCGCCGGAGAGCAAAGCCGAGGTGGACGTCTCCAATCCCTACTTCCAGTACGACCCCTCGAAATGCATCGTCTGCTCCCGCTGCGTGCGGGCCTGCGAGGAAGTGCAGGGTACCTTCGCGCTGACCATTTCCGGACGCGGCTTCGAGAGCCGGGTCTCGCCGGGCACGGCCGTCGACGATTTCTTCTCCTCCGACTGCGTTTCCTGCGGTGCCTGCGTGCAGGCCTGCCCGACCGCGACGCTGGTCGAGAAATCCGTCGTCGAGAAAGGCATCCCGTCGCGCAGCGTGGTCACCACCTGCGCCTATTGCGGCGTCGGATGCTCCTTCCGCGCCGAGATGCAGGGCGACGAGGTCGTCCGCATGGTGCCATGGAAGGACGGCGGCGCGAACGAGGGCCATTCCTGTGTGAAGGGCCGCTTCGCCTTCGGCTACGCCACTCACAAGGACCGCCAGACCGAACCGATGATCCGCGAGAGGATCACCGATCCGTGGCGCAAGGTCTCCTGGGACGAGGCGATCTCCTTCGCCGCCGACAGGCTGAAGGCGGTGCAGGCGAAATACGGCAAGGGCTCCATCGGCGGCATCACCTCCTCGCGTTGCACGAACGAGGAAGTCTATGTCGTGCAGAAGATGATCCGCGCCGCCTTCGGCACCAACAATGTCGATACCTGCGCCCGGGTCTGCCACTCGCCGACCGGCTACGGCCTCAAGACCACCTTCGGCACCTCTGCAGGCACGCAGAACTTCAAGTCGGTCGAGAAGTCCGACGTGATCCTGCTGATCGGCGCCAACCCGACCGATGCGCATCCGGTCTTCGGCAGCAGGATGAAGAAGCGGCTCCGGGAAGGCGGGCAGATCATCGTGCTCGACCCGCGCCGGATCGATCTGGTGGAGTCCCCGCATATCAGGGCGGCACATCACATCCAGCTGCGTCCCGGCACAAATGTCGCGGTGATGAACGCACTTGCCCATGTGATCGTGACCGAGGGACTGGAGGACGAGCAGTTTGTCCTCGAGCGATGCGACGTCGAGGAATACCGTCGTTGGGCGAAGTTCGTCGCCGAGGAGCGCAACAGCCCGGAGGCGCTCGCCGAGATCATCGGCGCCCCCGCGGAGGAGCTGCGCAAGGCCGCGCGGCTCTTCGCTTCGGGCGGCAACGGGGCGATCTACTACGGCCTCGGCGTTACCGAGCACTCCCAGGGCTCGACCATGGTCATGGCGATGGCCAATCTCGCCATGGCGACCGGCAATATCGGGCGCGAGGGAGTCGGTGTGAACCCGCTCCGGGGCCAGAACAACGTCCAGGGTTCCTGCGACATGGGCTCCTTCCCGCATGAGTTCCCGGGTTACCGCCATGTCGCCGACGATGCGGTGCGCAGCCTCTTCGAAGGCGACTGGGGTGTGCCGCTGCTGAGCGAGCCCGGTCTGCGCATCCCGAACATGTTCTCCGCCGCGATCGACGGCAGCTTCCGGGGCATGTTCGTGCAGGGCGAGGACATCGCCCAGTCGGACCCGAACACCCAGCATGTGGAAGAGGCGCTGAAGGCGCTCGACTGCCTGATCGTGCAGGACCTGTTCCTGAACGAGACCGCGGCCTTCGCCCATGTCTTCCTGCCGGGCACCTCCTTCCTCGAGAAGGACGGCACTTTCACCAATGCCGAGCGGCGCATCAACCGGGTGCGTCCGGCGATGCAGGAGAAATCGGGCCTCAGCGAATGGGAAGCTGTCTGCCGTCTCGCGACGGCCATGGGCTACCCGATGTCCTATGCGGGCAGCCACGAGATCATGCGGGAGATCGCGCGGCTGACGCCGAGCTTCGCCGGTGTCTCGCACGCTCGGATCGATGCGGGCGAGCAGCTGCAATGGCCGGTGAACGAGGCCTTCCCGAACGGCTCTCCGATCATGCATGTGGACGGTTTCGTGCGCGGCAAGGGCATGTTCATGGTGACGGAATATGTCCCGACCACCGAGCGTAGCACGCGGATGTATCCGCTGATCCTGACGACCGGCCGGATCCTCAGCCAGTACAATGTCGGCGCCCAGACGCGGCGAACCGAGAACAACCGCTGGCACGGCGAGGATATCCTGGAGATCCACCCCTTCGACGCGGAGGAGCGCGGGATCGCGGACGGCGACATGGTCTCGCTCGCGAGTCGCATGGGCGCGACTACGCTCCGGGCCGAAGTGTCGGACCGGATGCCCCAGGGTGTCGTCTACACGACTTTCCATCACCCGCTGACGGGCGCCAACGTGATCACCACGGACAATTCCGACTGGGCGACCAACTGCCCCGAATACAAGGTGACGGCCGTGCAGGTAAGCCGCTCCAACCGTCCGTCCGGCTGGCAGGACGAGCACGAGGAGGCACGGCGGAAAAACTACCGGATCGAGATCGAGGCGGCGGAGTGACATGCGGGTGAGGCATTCTGGAAGGTCTCAGGCCGCGGTCTCCCATCCTGTCTGGGGCACCCTTAGCGGCGGCTCCCGGCCCGGCCCGATGCGCTGGACCGTTGCGGAAGAGGTTCCGCTCGCTGTCCTGGTCAACGGCGCGCATTTCGCCGTGGTCATGGCGACGCCGGCGGATCTCGAGGATTTCGCCCTCGGCTTCGCTCTCAACGAGGGGATCGTGCGCGATCCGGGCGACTTGCGCCGGTGCGCCGTCGCCGGGGCGGCGGACGGATACGTGATCAATCTCCGGGTCTCCGGGGCCGATGCCGGCCGGGCGGAGGCGCGCCGGCGCAACCTGCCGTCCCGCGCCGGCTGCGGTATCTGCGGCGCGCAGACCCTCGCGGCGGCGGTTCCGGCCCTGCCGAAAGTGCATGGATATTTCCCGAGGACCCAAGCGGTGCTCGCCGCCTATGAGGTCTTTCCGGCGCTGCAGGAAATGCGGCGCGAAAACCGCTCGACACACGCGGCGGCGCTTTGCGGGGCGGAAGGCGAGGTCCTTTCCGTCCGCGAGGATGTCGGCCGCCACAACGCGCTGGACAAGCTGGCCGGCGCGACGGCACGGCTGGATATCGACCGCTCCCGCTGTTTCATCCTGCTCTCCAGCCGGATCAGCTTCGAAATGGTGCAGAAGGCGGCGGCGATCGGCGTGCCCTTCGTGGCTGCTGCCTCGGCCCCGACGAGCCTGTCGCTCCGGGCGGCCGAGGAGGCGGGACTTACCCTCGCCGTCGCAAGCGAGGGCGAACTGATGATCTTCGACACTCTCAGGGCCGAGGAGCCGGCAGCATGAACTCCGACGAACTGATCCGCATGGCCAACCAGATCGCGGACTTCTTCAAGCCTTACGGACATGACGACGCGGTGGCGCGGATCGCCCAGCATATCCGGGACTTCTGGGATCCGCGGATGCGGGCGGGCATCGCGAATAGCCTCAAGAAAAATGCGGATGGTTTGACCGATCTTGCGCGAGAGGGTGTAGAAAAGGCGATTGCCAGTTAATTCCGAGAGCATTCCCCTCCCGATGGATATACGTCAGCTCCGCTATCTCATCGCGCTCGCCCAGGAAGAACATTTCACCCGCGCGGCCGAGATCTGCAACGTCACCCAGCCGACCCTTTCCGGCCGGATCCGTCAGCTTGAGCAGGAACTCGGTGTGTCTATCGTGATGCGCGGCCAGCGCTATCACGGCCTGACGGAGGAGGGGCAGCGCGTCCTTCGCTGGGCCAAGCGCATTGTCGAGGATTGCGAGGGCATGCGCGAAGAGCTGGAGGCGCTGACGGGAGACCTGCGCGGCTCCATCACCCTCGGCGTGATCCCTTCGGCCCTGCCGATGACGCCGGACCTGACCGGGCCGCTGCGCAAACTCTACCCACAGGTCGGCTTCAGCATCGTCTCGCGCACCTCGAACGAGATCATCCGGCAGCTCGAGGATTACTCGATCGACGCCGGCATCACCTATCTCGACAACGAGCCGCTGGAGGACTGCAAGACCTGGCCGCTTTACCGGGAATCCTACCGGTTGTTCGTGGCCCGCGAGCATCCGTTCGCCGGCCGCGAGAGCGTCACCTGGGCCGAGGCGGCATCGCAGCCGCTCTGCCTGTTGACCCGCGACATGCAGAACCGCCGTATCGTCGATGCAGCCTTCCGGCAGGCCTCCTGCGTCGCGGTTCCGGAGGTCGAGAGCAATTCGATCATCAGCATCTGCGCCCACGTGCAGGACGGCGGTTTCGCTGCGGTCCTGCCCGAGATCGTCCAGCGAACGATCGGGACGGCGAGCGGGTTGAAGGCGATCAAGCTGGTGGACCCGGTTGTGCAGTACACCGTCGGTCTCGCCGTGCAGGACCGTGACCCGTTGCCGATCCTGGTTTCGTCCCTTGGCGACATCGCCGAGAGTTTTGCCGGCTGAACGACTGGCTCAGGCGGTCAGTTTCGCCGACAGCTTGCCAAGCATCGCCAGGCACTGGTCGAGCTGGTCGAGGGCGATGAACTCGTCCGGCTTGTGGGCCTGCTCAATGGAGCCGGGGCCGCAGACCACGGTTGAGATTCCGAGCCGCTGAAAGAGTCCGGCCTCGGTCCCGAACGCGACGAGATCGGCGCCGTTGGCGCCGGTCAGTTCGGCGACGATGCGCAGCGCTTCGCTTTCCGGGACCGGCTCCAGCCCGTCGACCTCGCCGATCACGTCGGTGACGATATCGGCGGAGGGTGCGACCTTCCGCATGGCGGGTAGCAGGTCGTCGCGAACATAGGCGGCGATCGCGTCCTTCACGAAATCCATGTCGGCCTTCACGACCGGCCGCATCTCCCAGTCCAGTGTCGCAAGGCCGGGGATCACATTATGGGCGACGCCGCCGGAGAGCCGGCCGATCTGCAGCGTGCTCCAGGGCGGATCGAAGCGCGAGCCTTCCGGTGCCCGCGTCTTCAGTGCCTCGCGCAGTTCCATGAGCCGGGTCACGTAGCGCACGGCATACTCGACCGCGTTGACCCCGAGGTCCGGTTGCGAGCCGTGGCCCTCCATACCGGTGAAGGTGACGGTATATTCGCAGCAGCCCTTATGGCCCTCGATGATCCGCATCTCGGTCGGCTCGCCGATAATGCAGACGGCGGGCCGGAAAGGCAGCAGGGCGAGGTCGTGCATCAGCGCCTGCGCGCCGAGACAGCCGACCTCCTCGTCATAGGTGAAGGCGAAATGCACGGGGCGCTTCAGGTCTGCCCTGGCATAGTGCGGCGCCATGGCGAGCGCGGCGGCGATGTAGCCCTTCATGTCGCAGGTGCCGCGTCCGTAGGCTTTGCCATCCGCGATCCGCATTTCGAAGGGATCGCTCGACCAGTCCTGGTCCGCGACCGGGACAACGTCGCTGTGCCCGGAGAGCACGATCCCGCCGTCGACCTCGGGGCCGATGGTGGCGAAGAGGTTCGCCTTGGCCCCGCTGTCGTCCCGATAGACCTTCACTTCCGCCCCGAGATCGCGGAGCCGGTCTGCCGCATAGCCGATCAGCGCCAGATTGCTGTCGGCGGAGACGGTCGGGAAGCCGATCAGGTCCTCAAGGATCGAGAGGGTCTCTTCGCGGGTCGCCAGCATGGCCGGGCTACGAGTCCTCTTTCACGAAGAGCTTGCGCTCGACATTGGCGAGACATTCGGCTGGGCCGTCCTCGGTGATGCGAATGGTCTCGGTGATCTCAAGCCCCCAGTCGTCCATCCAGAGCGCCGGCATGAAGTGGAAGGTCATGTTCGGCTGCAGCACGGAAGTGTCGCTCGGGCGGATCGACATGGTGCGCTCGCCCCAGTCCGGCGGATAGGAGAGACCGATCGGATAGCCGCAGCGGCCCTCGCGCTTCACGCCGTGCTTCTCCAGCACCGCATAGAAGGCGCGGGCGATGTCGCCGGTCGTGTTGCCGGCCCGCGCCGCCTCGATCCCGTCCGTGATGCCTTCCAGCACCACTTCCTCCGCGCGCAGCATGTCGAGCGGCGGCGGGCCGAGATGGATCGTCCGGCAGAGCGGGGCGTGATAGTGGCGGTAGCAGCCGGCGATCTCGAAGAAGGTCGCGGCGTTCGGCTCGAGCTCGGCATCGTCCCAGGTGAGGTGCGCGGCGCTCGCGTCCTTGCCTGTCGGCAGCAACGGCACGATGGCCGGATAATCGCCGCCGAAGCTGCCTTCCTCGTCCTCGCCGCCCATCAGGCCGGTGCGGTAGATCTCCGCCACCAGCTCGTTCTTCCTGAGACCCGGGCGCATCAGCTCGTAGATCGCGGCATGCATCTTCTCGACGATGCGGGCCGCGCGGCGCATGTATTTGAGCTCGGTCGGCGATTTCACACCGCGCTGCCAGTTCACCAGACCCGTCGCGTCCTCGACTTCGCCCTCATGATGCTTGGTCAACACGGAATGGGCGCGGGCGGAGTAGTAGTAATTTTCCATTTCGACGCCGAGGGTCCTGGCGTTCCAGCCGCGGTCCGCGAGCACCTTGGCGAGATCCTGCATCGCATGGCGGTCGGAGGCCATGACGTAATCGTCGGCGTAGCCCCGGATATTGTCCTCATTCATGTAACAGGTGCGCATCGCGCCCTTGGCGTCCATGCCGCGGCCCCAGAAGATCGGCTCGCCTTCGGGGCCGACGATCACGCCCTGATGGACATAGAAGGACCAGCCGTCATAGCCGGTCAGCCAGGCCATGTTCGAGGGATCGGAAACGAACAGGACCTCGACCCCGGCCTTTTCCATGGCAACACGGACCCTTGCAAGACGCTCGGCATATTCATCGCGGGAAAACGGCAGCTTTACGTCTGGCATTTCGGTGATTCCATGGATGGCGTTGCGAAATCAGGAAGTTGCGGCGATTGAGCATCAACATCGTCAATTTGACAATCGCCGCCACATGTGGCCGATGCTGAAAAGAAAAAAGCACAATTACTTGTCCCCTTCGGAAGGAAATTTGTCTGTGAGCGATTGGCGCCGCGAACTCTCGAAAGCGACGGTGGAAGCCGGCCGCGCCGCAATCGCCGGGATCGCGCTGGAAACACCGCTGGTGCCGTCGCCCTTCCTCTCGGCACGGGCCGGGACGGAGATCCTGCTGAAACTGGAGCTTGCCCAGCCGATCGGTGCCTTCAAGATCCGCGGCGCGGCGAACGCGATCACGGCGCTTCCTGCGGACTGTCCGGGCGTCACCTGCTGCTCGACCGGCAATCACGGGCGCGGCGTCGCCTATGCGGCGAGGGCGCGCGGTCTCCGGGCAGTGGTCTGCATGTCCGAACTGGTGCCTGAGGCCAAGGTCGAGGGGATCCGCGCGCTCGGCGCCGAGGTGCGGATCGTCGGGCGTTCTCAGGACGAAGCGGCGGAGGAAAGCCGGCGGCTGGTCGAGGAAGAGGGGCTGGCGGAGATCCCGCCTTTCGACGATCCACTGGTGATCGCCGGGCAGGGAACGATCGGACTGGAGCTTCTCGAAGCGCGCCCGGACCTTGAAACCCTTCTGGTCCCGCTTTCCGGAGGGGGGTTGGCCGCTGGGATCGCCCTGGCGGCCAAGGCGGTGAAACCGTCTGTCCGGGTCGTCGGAATTTCCATGGACCGGGGCGCGGCGATGTATGAATCGCTCGCGGCGGGGCGCAATGTTTCCGTCGAGGAGGTGCCGAGCCTTGCGGACTCGCTCGGCGGCGGGCTGGGGGCCGACAACCGGCTCACCCTGAAGATGTGCCGCGATCTGCTGGACGACGCCATCCTGGTGACTGAGGAGGAGATCTACCGGGCGATGCAGGCGTTCTATTACGAGGATCGCATCGTCTGCGAGGGCGGCTCCGCGGTCGGCGCGGCGGTCCTGCTCGCGGGCAAGCTGCCGCGGCTGTCGGGCCCGGCGGCGACGATCGTGACCGGACGCAATCTCGACATGTCGATGCATCACGACATCATGGCCGGGCGGTCCGTGCGGCTCGGAGACGTCACGCTCGAAGGGCGACCCTATCATGCCTGACATCAAGATCCTGACCGAAGCCGATCTCCGGGACCTGGTGAAGCTCGATCTCGCGGCCGTCGACGTGGTCGAGAGCGCGTTCCGGGCGCTCGCCTCGGGCGAGGTCGTCATGCCGCCGATCCTCTCCATGGAAATTCCGGCCGCGAACGGCGAGGTGGATGTGAAGACCGCCTATATCCCGGGTTTCGACGGCTTCGCGATCAAGGTCAGCCCCGGCTTCTTCGACAATCCGAAGCTCGGCCTGCCGAGCCTGAACGGTCTGATGATCCTGTTTTCGGCGCAGACCGGTCTGGTCGAGGCGCTGCTGCTCGACAACGGCTACCTGACGGATGTCCGGACCGCGGCGGCGGGTGCCGTCGCAGCGCGACATCTCGCGCCGGAAGAAGTTCATACCGCCGGCGTCTTCGGGACCGGCGTACAGGCGCGGCTCCAGATCGAGGCGGCCCGTTTGGTCCGTCCGTTCGAAAGGGTGCTGGTCTGGGGACGCGATCCGGACCGGGCCGCGGCTTGCGCCGCCGATCTCTCGGCGAATCTCGGTATCGAAGCGCGGGCGGAGGCGGATCCGGCGACGCTGGTCGCCGAGAGCCAGCTCGTCGTGACCACGACACCGTCGCGGGAGCCGCTGCTGAAGGCGGACTGGCTGCATGCGGGCCTGCATGTCACGGCCATGGGCTCCGACCAGCCCGGCAAGGTCGAGATCGATCCGGCGGCATTCGACCGCCTCTCCACCTATGTTCCGGACCGGCTTTCCCAGTGCCGCATCCAGGGTGAGCTCCGGGCCGCCATCGCGGCCGGTTCCGCCGGTAGTGATCAGATCTTCGCGGAGCTCGGCGAGGTGATCGCGGGCAAGGGGAAAGGACGTCAGGCTCCGGGCGACATCACCCTCGTGGATTTGACCGGGACCGGAGCGCAGGATACCGCCATCGCCACCCATGCCGTCGCGCTGGCGGCGCGGGCAGGGACCGGCGCGGTCATTTCCGCCTGAGGCCCGCCCCATGCTGAAACTCGACGCCCGCGACCTGAAGATCCTTTCCATTCTGCAGGAGGAGGGGCGGATCTCGAAATCCGAGCTGGCGAAGCGGGTCAATCTCTCCAACACGCCCTGCTGGGAACGGCTGCAGCGGCTGGAAGCGGCCGGGATCGTGCGTGGCTACGGCGCCCGCATCGCGCTCGAGGCGCTGGCGGAGCATATGGCGGTCTTCGTCACCGTCGAACTCGACAATCACAGGAGCGAGGATTTCTCCCGTTTCGAGGCGAAGGTGACCGCGGAGCGGGAGATTGTCGCCTGCTGGGCGCTCGGCGGCGGGCTCGATTACCTTCTCCAGGTCGTGACCCGGAATGTCGCGAGCTACCAGCGCCTGATCGACCGGCTGCTGGAGAGCGATGCCGGGGTGAAGCGCTATTACACCTATGTCGTCACAAAGGAGGTGAAAGGCGCCGCCGCTCTCCCGATAGACCTTCTGGCAGGCGGCTGATAGCGCGAAAATCTCTCTGCCGTCCCTGCTCAATTCAGACAGACATTCTCCCGCCGCTCCCGATACTCTCCTTCGAAACCAGCTCAGCATTCAGTACAGGCTTTCGAAAGGAGCAGACATGCTCACCAACGACCAGCTCGCCCAGTGGGACCGGGAGAACTTCTTTCATCCCTCGACCCATCTCGCCCAGCATGCCCGCGGGGAGACCCCGACCCGGGTGATCACCGGCGGCTCCGGAGTCTATATCGAGGACCGGGACGGCAAGCGGCTGCTGGATGCTTTCGCCGGGCTCTATTGCGTGAATGTCGGCTACGGACGCACCGAGATCGCCGACGCCATCGCCGCGCAGGCGCAAGAGCTGGCCTATTACCATTCCTATGTCGGGCACGGCACCGAGGCCTCGATCACGCTTGCCAAGATGGTCGTCGACCGGGCGCCGAAGAACATGTCCAAGGTCTATTTCGGCCTTGGCGGTTCGGACGCGAACGAGACCAACATCAAGCTGGTCTGGTATTACAACAACGTGCTCGGGCGGCCGGAGAAGAAGAAGATCATTTCGCGCTGGCGCGGCTATCACGGCTCCGGGCTCATGACCGGCTCGCTGACCGGGCTCGAGCTCTTCCACAAGCAGTTCGACCTGCCGCTGCCGCAGGTGCTGCATACCGAGGCGCCCTACTATTACCGCCAGGCAAAGCCGGGCATGAGCGAGGCGCAGTTCACCGCCCATTGCGCGGCCGAGCTGGAAGCGCTGATCGAGCGCGAGGGTGCGGACACCATCGGCGCCTTCATCGGCGAGCCGCTGCTCGGTACCGGCGGGATCGTACCGCCGCCGCCCGGTTACTGGGAGGCGATCCAGCCGATCCTGAAGAAGCACGACATTCTGCTGATCGCCGACGAGGTGGTCACCGGCTTCGGCCGTCTCGGCTCGATGATGGGCTCCGACCATTATGGCATCGAGGCGGATATCATTTCGATCGCCAAGGGCCTGACCTCGGCCTACGCGCCGCTCTCCGGCTCGATCATCTCCGACAAGGTCTGGAAGGTGCTGGAGCAGGGGACGGACGAGTTCGGTGCCATCGGGCACGGCTGGACCTATTCCGCCCATCCGATCGGGGCAGCGGCCGGTGTCGCCAACCTGAAACTGATCGACTCTCTTGGTCTGGTCGCGAATGCCGGAGAGACCGGTGCCTATTTCAGCTCGGCTCTCAGGGACGCGCTCGGCGGCCATCCGAATGTCGGCGAGGTGCGCGGCGAGGGCATGATCGCGGCGGTCGAACTGGTCGAGGACAAGGACGACAGGCGCTTCTTTGATCCGGCCAGGAAGGCCGGATGGTCGGTGGCGAACGCGCTGCTCGGCGAGGGCGTCATCGCCCGCGCCATGCCGCATTCCGACGTCATCGGCTTCGCCCCGCCGCTCTGCCTCACGCGGGCCGAGGCGGACATCATCGTCGACGCGGCGGTGAAGGCGGTGAAGAAGGGGCTCGGCTCCTAGGAGAAGGCTACTGTCCGGCGGGCTCTGCCTTTCGGCTGCGCTCGCCGGCCCGCTTCTCGGCGCGGACGGTATAGATCGAGGTTCCGATGATCAGCGCGGCACCCAGCACGGTGTCGAGATCCGGGACCTCTCCGAAGACGATGAAGCCGAGGAGGGCGGCGTAGATCAGTCGGGTATAGTCCATCGGCGCCACGGCCGACGCTTCGCCCTCCTTGAATCCCTGAATGTTCATGAGCTGGCCGACCACCGAAAAGAGGCCAATCGCGCCCATGATCAGCCATTGCTCCAGCGTGGGCGTGACCCAGTAATAGACGGTCGGAACCAGCATCAGCAGGCCGACCATGATCGCCTGATAGCTGAGGATCGTGACCGAGCGGTCGTGCCGGGACAGCTTGCGGATGATCACCATGACGCCCGCGGCGGCGGCGGCGCCGGTGACTGCGAGGATCGAGTAGAAGTTGATCCCGGCCGGACCCGGCTGGACCATGATCAGCACCCCGGCAAAGCCGACCAGCACGGCGATCCAGCGCCGCGGACCCGCGACCTCGCGCAGGATGATGAGGGCGAGGATCGTGACGAAGAGGCTCTTGGCGAAGCCGAGAGCCGTGGCCTCGGCGAGCGGTAGGTGGATGAAGGCGGTGAAGCCGCAGGTCATGGCGACGACGGCAAGCGCCACACGGACCAGATGCAGTGGAAGATGGCGCGTTTTCAGGATCTCGGGAAAGCCGGAGATAAGGATCGGCATCACCGTGCAGGTCATCACAATCTGACGGAAGAGCAGGATCTGGAACACGGAGATATCGTCGCCGACCGACTTGATCAGCGCGACCATGACGGTGAAGAAGAAGCTGGCGATCAGGATCCAGATGGCGCCGCGCGCATTGCCGGGCAGGGCCCGGAAGGGAACCGCAACCGGTTCCAGAAGGCGGGAGCCGAAGAGCGACAGACGGTTTGCGAAATCGGATAGCGGGTTGGTGGCGGGTGTTTTCTTGTCTGGCTCGCTGACCAATTTCGGGGTCCTTGAAAAGGCTTACCGGTTTCTAAGGTGCGAATACGGCGCCGTCGCAATGACCGGTCGGAAGAATCCCATTTTGCGGCGCAGCCGGCACGCTGTCTATCAGATCACCGCCATGAGTGTGGTTCCGCAAGGAGACGAACCGACGCGCACGGCGAACGAAGGTGATTGGCGCGAAATTAACCAGCGGCAAGCGCTGCAGTGCAAAATTTATAGGCATTGAACGCAGATTTCGCCGCTTTTTCGCGAGTTTCGCGCCGCCATGGCGTGGCACGCATATTGCTGTTTGATGACGTAATGTTGCGCTGCAGCAAGAAAACGCTGATCGGGGAGATAAGGCGTGGTGCGCACAGGCGGTGAAATCGAACTGGTCGGACTGACGAAGCGGTATGGGGACGTCGAGGCCGTCAAGGCGATCGACGTTAGGATCCCGGCCGGCAGCTATTGCTGCCTGCTCGGCCCGTCGGGCTGCGGCAAGACCACGACATTGCGCATGATCGCGGGACACGAGAGCGTTTCCGACGGTGACGTGCTGATCGGCGGGGACAATGTCTCCGACCTTCCGCCGGCGAAACGCGGCACCGCCATGATGTTCCAGAGCTATGCGCTCTTCCCGCATCTGAGCTGCGTCGAGAATGTCGCCTTCAGCCTGAAGATGCGCGGTGTCGGAAAGGCGGAGCGACGGGCGACCGCGATGGAATACCTGGCGCTGGTCGAGATGGACCAGCATGCGGGGCGCCTGCCGTCTCAACTCTCCGGGGGGCAGCAGCAGCGCGTTGCGCTTGCCCGCGCGCTGGTGACCAAGCCGGACGTGCTTCTGCTCGACGAGCCGCTTTCTGCGCTCGACCCGTTCCTTCGCATCCGCATGCGGGAGGAGTTGAAGCGTCTGCAGTCCGAACTTGGCATCAGCTTCATTCATGTCACCCACAGCCAGGAGGAGGCGATGGCGCTGGCTGATCTGGTCGTGGTGATGAATGACGGACGGATAGAGCAGGCGGCGCCGCCGCGCGTGGTGTTCGAGAAGCCGGCCAGTGTCTTCGTCGCCCGTTTCATCGGCGGACACAACGTCATGAGCGGTGCCATCGCCGGCGGCGATCCGGCAGGTTCCGTCGCGATCCGGGCCGACAGGGTCAGCCTTGCCCGCGCCGGAACGCCGGCCGGGGAAGACCGCCAGAGCGTCGAGGCGAAGATCGCGGCCGTCGAGTATCTCGGGCTCTGGGCGAAACTCCGTCTCGATGCACCCGAACTTCAGGATTTCACCGTTTCCCTGCCGGATTCCCAGTTCTTCGCCGAGGGTTTCCGGGTGGGCGAAAGCGTCACCGCGTCTTGGCGTTCTAGCGATCTGCACCGGCTTGGCGCCGATCGGTAGGACATCAATAGAGGAGGCTTCAGATGTCGAATACCAAGGACCAGAAAAAGACGAAAACGTCCAAGGGAGCGGTCTCGCGGCGCGGGGTGCTGAAGGGAATGGCCGCGGGGGCGGTCGCCGGCGGCGCCTTTATAAAGGGTGCGCCCTTCGTGCATGCCTCGGAGCCGATCACGCTCCATATCGCCGGCACCGGCGTCAACCAGTTCAAGGAACTGGCCGACAAAGCGAAGGAGGATCTCGGCTTCACCATCCAGTACACCTCGCTCACCTCTGACGACGTGGTGAAGCGGGCGGTGACCCAGTCCTCGTCCTTCGACATGCTCGATGCCGAATACTGGATGCTCAAGAAGATCGTGCCCTCGGGCAAGATGAAGGGCATGGATGTCTCGAAGATCAAGTACTACGACCAGATCGTGCCGATCTTCACCAAGGGCGCGCTGCCGGACGGCACCAAGATGTCCCGTCAGGGCATCGCGCCGATCAAGGTCAGCTATCTGAAGGGCGCGGAATCCTCCGAGTTCGCCGAAGAGCCGAGCGGATTCATGACGCTGATCCCGACCGTCTACAACGCCGACACGCTCGGCATCCGGCCGGACCTGATCAAGCGCCCGATCGATACCTGGGCCGAGCTGCTGAACCCCGAATTCAAGGGCAAGGCCTCGATCCTGAACATCCCGTCCATCGGCATCATGGATGCCGCCATGGTCTGCGAGGCCTCGAAGCTCGTCTCCTACGGCGACAAGGGCAACATGACCAGGGAAGAGATCGACGCCACCATGAAGGTGCTGACGGAGGCCAAGAAGGACGGCCAGTTCCGCGCTTTCTGGAAGGAATTCAACGAGAGCGTCAACCTAATGGCCTCGGGCGAGGTCGTGATCCAGTCCATGTGGTCTCCGGCGGTGACCAAGGTCCGCTCGATGGGCGTTGCCTGCAAGTACCAGCCGCTGAAGGAGGGCTACCGCGCCTGGGCCGGCGGCCTCGGCCTGCCGTCCCATCTCGACGGCAAGAAGCTGGATGCCGCCTACGAGTTCGTGAACTGGTACATGTCCGGCTGGGCTGGCGCCTTCCTGAACCGACAGGGCTACTACACCGCCGTGCTGGAAACCGCGAAACCTTACATGTCCGAGGACGAGTGGGGCTTCTGGATGGAAGGCAAGCCGGCTGCGTCCGACATCATGAGCCCGACCGGCCAGAAGATCGAATCCGCCGGTACCGTCCGCGACGGCGGTTCCTTCTGGGACCGCATGGGCAACGTGACCGTATGGAACACCGTGATGGACGAGGACCGCTACATGGTCCGCAAGTGGAACGAGTTCATCGCCGCCTGATACCTCCGATGCCGGGGGCCGGTCTGTCCGGCCCCCGGTTCCTTCAACGCGCCGAACCGGGACAAGCCTGATGGAGCGACTGAGCGCCTGGATTGCCTATCTGCAGGCATTGCCGCTGACGCTGATCTTTCTGGTCTTCTTCGCGCTGCCCATCGCGCTCGTCGTGGTGGTCAGCTTCTTCGACTACCAGACCTATCAGATCCTCATTCCCGACTTCGTGCTGTTCAATTACGAGGACGTCTTCTCGTCTTCGGTGACCTACCAGACCTATCTGATCACCTTCCGCTTCTGTCTCATGGTCTGGGCGATCACGCTCGTGCTCGGCTTCACCATCGCCTATTTCCTCGCCTTCCATATCCGCACGATCACCATGCAGATCGTGCTTTTCCTGCTCTGCACGATCCCGTTCTGGACCTCGATCGTGATCCGCATGATCGCCTGGATCCCGCTGCTCGGGCGGAACGGCCTGGTGAACAAGGCGCTGCTGGCGCTGGGAATCACCGACATGCCGGTGGAATGGCTGCTCTACAGCGAATTCGCCGTGGTGATCGGCTATGTGCATCTCTACACGCTCTTCATGATCGTGCCGATCTTCAACTCGATGATGCGGATAGACGGGAGCCTGCTGGAAGCCGCGACCGATGCGGGCGCGAACGGCTGGCAGACGGTCTGGAATGTCATCGTGCCGCTCTGCAAACCGGGTATCGCCATCGGCTCGATCTTCGTCGTCGCGATGGTGATGGGCGATTTCGTCACCGTGAACGTGCTCGGAGGCGGCCAGGTGGCCTCGGTCGGCAAGGCGATCGCGGCCGAACTCTCCTATCTCCAGTTCCCGCCCGCGGCGGCCAACTCGATGGTGCTGCTCGGCGTCGTGATCCTGCTGATCATGGCTCTGATGCGCTTCGCAGACGTGCGCAAGGAGCTCTGAGATGGGCGCCCGCACCCGCAGCTTCTACGTCCTGGCGACAATCTTCGGCGCCTTCGTCTTCTTCCTCTATGGGCCGATGTTCGCGGTCATCCTGCTCGCCTTCCAGGGCCCGGACGGTGGGCTGACCTTCCCGATGAACGGGGTCTCGCTGCACTGGTTCGCGGATATCTTCCGTCCGCAATCGATCGGCGACATCTGGGGCTCCTTCGACCGCTCGATCAAGCTCGGAATGATGGTGATGCTGGCGACCGTGGTGATCTCCTTCCTCTCGGGGCTGGCCTACCGCAAGCGCTTCCGGGGCAGCACCGTGCTGTTCTACGTCGTGATCGCCAGTCTGATCATGCCCTCCATCGTCGTCAGCCTCGGGATCGGCTCGATGTTCGAACTGCTCGGGATCGAGCGCTCCTGGTGGAGCTCGGCCTTCGGCGCGCATCTCACCTGGACCCTGCCTTTCGGCCTCCTGATCATGTTTGCGGTTTTCAACCGCTTCGATCCGGCCTACGAGGAAGCGGCGCGCGACCTCGGGGCCAGCGGCTGGCAGACAATCCGCCATGTCGTGCTGCCGATCGTCGCGCCGAGCCTGATCGGCGTCGCGCTTTTCGGCTTCACGCTCTCCTATGACGAGATTGCCCGCACATCGCAGTCGGTCGGCGCACTCAACACGCTGCCGATGGAACTGCATGCGATGCAGACCAACGTGACCACACCGGTGATCTATGCGCTCGGCGCCTACACGACGGCGCTGTCCCTCGTCGTGATCGGTGTTAGCCTGTCGGCCGTCCTGCTCTTCCGCTGGCGCCAGAGGCGCCACGGTTCGGACGCGGACAAGGGAATGGTCTGAGGGACTTCATGAAGATTCTGGTTATCAATCCGAACACCACAGCCTCGATGACGGATAAGATCCGCGAGACGGCCGTCGCCATCGCGGCGCCAGGTACCGAGATCGTCGCGCGCAATCCTGCCGACGGACCGGTCAGCATCGAGGGGCATTACGACGAAGCCTATTGCGTGCCGGGGCTGCTCTGCGAGGCGAAGAAGGGGGCGGCGGAAGGTGCCGACGCGCTCGTCATTGCCTGTTTCGACGATCCGGGCCTCGAGGCCTGCCGGGAGCTCCTGGATATTCCGGTCATCGGCATCTGCGAAGCGGCGATGGCGGCGGCATCGATGGTCGGGCACGGCTTTTCCGTCGTGACGACCCTGCCGCGGGCGGTGCCGATCATCGAGGCGCTCGCTTTCAAGTACGGTTTCGAGCGGCAGTGCCGGAAGGTGCGCTCGGCCGAGATCCCCGTGCTCGCGCTCGAGGAAGAGGGCGGCGGCGCGGCGGCAAAGGTCCGCGAGGAGGTGCTGGCGGCGATCGAGCATGATCATGCCGAGGCGGTGCTCCTCGGCTGCGCGGGCATGACCGATCTCGCCGATGCGCTGACGAAGGAAACAGGTGTGCCGGTGATCGACGGTGTCGCGGCCGCGGTGAAATTCGCCGAGGCCATGGTCGGGCTGGGGCTCAAGACCTGCAAGCGGCGCGCCTACGAGGCGCCGCGGGCGAAGAAATATTCCGGCGCGTTCGCCTTCGCGGCGCCGGAGGCCAAGGCCTGATGACCGACAATTATGTGATCAGACCGATGAGCGCCGCGGATATCGACGACGCGGTGGCTTGGGCGGCGGCCGAGGGATGGAACCCGGGGGAACGGGACGCGCAGTGTTTTGCCAGCGTCGATCCGGCGGGCTTCATCGGCGGCTTTCTCGACGGCCGGATGATCGCCTCGATCTCGGTGGTGAACTACGACGAGGCTTTCTCCTTTCTCGGCTTCTACATCGTGCAACCGGAATATCGCGGCAAAGGCTACGGCTACCGGCTCTGGCAGGAAGGCATGGCGCATGCGGGCGATCGTGCGGTCGGCCTCGACGGCGTGGTGGCGGAGCAGGAGAACTACAGGCGCTCCGGCTTCGAGCTGGCCTATCGCAACATTCGATACGGCGGAACGCCGATTCTGCCGGCAGCCCTTCCGGGGCTTGAGATCCGTGCGCTGAAAACTCCGGACGATGCGCTGAAGGCGTTCGACCGGACGGTGTTTCCGGTCGCTCGCGAGGCTTTTCTGGATGCGTGGCTGGGTACTCGCGGACATGCGGCCTTCGCAGCCTACAGGGATGGGGTATTCGCCGGATATGCGACGGTCCGGCCCTGTGTCACCGGGGCGAAGATCGGCCCGCTTTTCGCGCTCGATGCGGACGTGGCCGGCGCGCTCGCCGCCGCCACCATCGGCGCGGTCGAGACGAACGAGATCTTTCTCGACGTCCCGGAACCCAATGCGGCGGCGGTCCGGCTTGCCGGGCAGCTGGGGCTGAGCCCCGTCTTCGAGACCGCGCGCATGTACAGGGGCACGGCGCCCGACATAGACCTCTCCCGGATCTTCGGGGTCACCTCCTTCGAATTGGGGTGACCCCGCGATCCTCTTAGACCCGGGAGCTCGGCCGATAGAACGGCTCGTGTTTCTCGGGGTCGTAGTAGTTCGCGTAGAACTCCTTCACATGCGGCAGCAGCGCCTTGGAGAGCTCGCGGCGCTCGACCTCGTCGTTCGAGAGGGCTGACTGCAAATCGTCATGCAGCGCCTTCAGCGCGCCCTCCTTGTCGACCTTGGTGAAGATTCCGTCGCGATAGATGATCTCGCCGTCGCACATCACCATGCGCACGCCCTCAGTCTTGGCGCGCTGTACAACCGCGTCGAGCAGCGGCATCTCCTCGTCGAGATAAGGATAGGAGACCTGGGTCCAGTCGATCAGCGACAGGTCCGCCTTCTTGCCGACCTCCAGCGTTCCGATGCTCTCGCCGTAGGGCGTGGTCTTCGCGCCGCCGATGGTCGCCATGCGGAGCACCTGCGGAGAGGTCGGAACCACGTCGTCCATGCCCGGAACCCGATGGGCGCGGAGCACCATGCGCATTTCCTGCAGCATGTCGCGGTCGTCGTTGATCCCGGCTTCGTCGAGCCCGATCGCCGTATTGACGCCCTTGATCTCGAACACGTTGAGCGCGGCGAGGCCGGAGCGGAGGCGGAAGTTGGACGAGCAGTTGTGGCAGACGCAGACGCCGGTCTCGGCGATCTTGTCGATGTCGCTCTCGTTCAGCCAGACGCCGTGCCCGAGGGTGAGGCGCGGGCTCAGCAGGTCGAACCGGTCGAGATATTCGAGCGCCGTGCAGTCGCCGCGGCGGCGGGCGTATTCCTTCTGGAAGGCGGTTTCCACCAGATGCATGTGGAGTGGGGCATCGTATTTCTTCGAGGTATCCGAGAGCGCGGTCAGCGCCTTGTCCGAACACCAGTGCAGGTTCGCCGGGGCGAGCTGGATCTTGGTGCGCGACTTGTTGTGGTGCTTGCCGTAGAGGCTCTCGAACATCGCCATGGAATCGTCGAGGCTCATCTGGAAGCGGTCGAACCAGCGCTTCATCGGGTCCTGCAGCGCCTTCGGCAGGGAGGCGACGAACTCCTCGTCCGCCTGATAGACGAGCCGGTTCTGGTCGCGCACGGCGAAGCAGTAGGAGACCCGCATGCCGATATCGTCATAGGCCTTGAGCACCTGCTCGGAATAGCCTTCCACCTGGTTCAGCTTGCCCGGCATCCAGCCGTGGATGTGCTGCACGGTGGTGATGCCGGAGGCGATCATCTCGAAGGCCGAATAGAGCGTGTCGAGATAGACGTTCACGTTGCGGCAGATCATCCGCGTGATGAACCAGAGCTCCAGCGGCATGTCCGGCGAGCCGAGCTGCACCGGCGTCAGGCCGACATGGTGATGGCCGTTGACGAAGCCCGGCAGCATCACCTCCCGGCCGGTGCCGACGACGGGCACGTCCGGATGCTGGCGGGACAGGTCGGCATAGGTGCCGATCTTGGTGATCACACCGTCTTCCTGAAGCACGGCGCCGTCGGCGATCTCCTCGATGGTGTGGCGGTCGATGGCGCGCGTGATCATGGCGCGGCTGCGGATCAGGGAACTGGACATGACGTCCCTCCGTTAAAAATGAATTCGATTGTCAGGCAGGAAGCGGGCGTGGCGCGTCAGACGGCTTCGGCCATTCTCTCCTGCTCCTCGAAGGCACGGTCGACCTCGTCCTTCAGCAACTGGGTCAGCTGCTTGCGAAGCTCCTCGCATTCCGGCGAGAAGGGATCGCGGGGACGGGGCAGGTCGACCTTGACGGTCTCCTTGATGCGGCCGGGCCTCGAGGTGAAGACACAGACCCGGTCGGCGAGCGCGACGGCCTCGTCGATATGGTGGGTGACGAAGACCACCGAGGCGCCGCTGTCCCGCCAGACATCGATCAGGAAATCCTGCATCTTCTGCCGGGTCTGCACGTCGAGGGCCGCGAAGGGCTCGTCCATCAGCAGCACCCGGGGCCGCATCGCGAGCGCCCGGGCGACGGCGACGCGCTGGCGCATGCCGCCGGAAAGCTCGTCCGGCCGTTTCGAGCCCGCTTCCGCAAGCCCGACCCTCTGCAGCACCTGCTTCGCCGCGGCCCGCCTGTCCGGCTCGCTCTCGCCGCGGATCTGCAGGCCGAAGCTGACATTCTCCCAGACGCTGAGCCACGGAAAGAGCGAGGTCTCCTGGAAGATCAGGCTGCGGTCCGGGGAGGGAGCGGAGACCGCGTCGCCGAAATAGGTCAGCAGTCCCGAGGTTTTCTCCTCCAGCCCGGCGATCAGGTAGAGCAGAGTGCTCTTGCCGCAGCCGGAAGGACCGAGAAGCACGACGAACTCGCCGGGTTCGATCTCGAGATCGATATCCTTCAGCGCCTCATGGGCCCGGGACGTGCCGGCCGCCCAGATCTTTCCGACACCGCGGCAGGAGACCGCGGGGCCGGTGGTTTCGTTTTGATTAGAGGCCACGGAGCACCCCCGATGGGTCGTTGACCCAGTAAAGCACCCGCTTCTGGACCGTCCGCATGGCGTAGTCGGTGGCAAAGCCGAGGAAGCCGATCAGCGCGATGCAGAAGAAGACGAGCGACGGGTTGAAAGTGTTGCGCGCGAGCATGATGACCTGGCCGAGGCCATAGCCGACGCCGGTGGATTCGGCGATCAGCACCACCATCCAGGCGCCGAAGAGATTGAGGCGCAGGATGACGAAGACGCCCGGCAGGATCGCGGGAATGATCACCCGGCGGTAAATCTGTGCCTTGGTCGCACCCATTGTGCGCGCGACGTTGATCAGGTTCCGGTTCACGCCGTCGATGTGATTGATGGTGGCGATGGTCATGTGGAAGAACAGCGCGATCACCACCATGAAGATGGCCGGTGCGTTGCCGATGCCGAAGAGGAAGATCGCCACCGGCAGCCAGGCGATCGGCGAGACCGGCGAGAGCAGCGTGACGGTCGGCAGAGTCAACCGTTCGACCGCAACCCAGTAACGGATCGCCACGCCGAGCGATAGGGCGAGCAGTGCCGCGATAGTGATGCCGACGAAGACCCGCATGGCGGAGGAGACGACGGTGATGAGAACCGCCTGCCAGGGGCTGGGGCCGGCAGAGGCGGAGACGCCGATCGCCCAGCGCTGGGCGGTGTTGAAGAACTTCGCCTGGTCGGCGAAGTCGCCGAGGAAAATATGCGGCGGTGGAAGGAGCTTGGGGTCGGCCCAGCCGATGGCCCAGAGGATCTCCCAGATCAGGGAAAACATCCCGACGGATACGAGCGTCCAGCCGATCTTCGGCAGGATCTCTCGCAGCGGCTCCGGCAGGGTCAGACCGGCGGGCGCCGGCGGACTTTTCTGTCCGCCGGCAATCTTGCCGGTCTCGCCGACCGAAGTCCGGTCAGTTGAGACCGCGGCCATGGATCAGGCCGCCTTGTACTTGAGCTTGCCGTAGAGGTCGGGATTCTCGGCGATGACCTCCTCGAGCGGTCCCCAGTCGATGGCGTTCCGGTCGGGCTTGTTCTTGATGTAGCCCATCTCGACCAGGCTGTCGGTCCGGTCGAGGATGAACTCGGTCTGCGGGCGGGCGTCGACCACCGCCGGCTGTTTCGCCATGGCGATCTTGGCGTTTTCCATCGAGGTCTTGTAGTAGGTGCCGACCAGTTTCTCGAGCGTGCCCGCGGGATCGGACTCGGCCATCAGTTGGGCTTTCATCATTCCCTTGATGAGCGCTTTCAGACCCTCACGGTTCTCTTCGATGAGCGTTGAGCGGACGGCAAGGACGCAGTCCGTATAGCCCTTGCCGTAGATGTCGGTGCCGTCCGAAAGCATGACGGCGCCCGGAACGTCGTTCACCAGGGCGGTGCCGTAGGGCTCGATGGTGCAGATCCAGTCCACCGCGCCGGCCTTGAAGGCTTCCACGGCTTCCGGGGTGGAGCCCATGTAGCGGACGTTGACGTCCTTGAAGCTGACGCCGTGTTTCTTCAGCCAGTCGTACGGCATCACTTCCAGCGTATCGAGCTGGAAGGTCGCGAGTGTCTTGCCTTTCAGCTTCTCCGCGCTGTCGAGGCCCGGGCGGGCGACGATGACGCAGCCCTCGATACCGCCGCCGGCAACGACCTTCACCGGAGCGCCCGCATCGTAGAGCGCCATGAAGCTGGTATAGGGCATCAGGCCGACATCGACCTGACCGATGCCGAGGAAGGTGACCTGCTCAGCGAAGGTCGGTGTATTGACGAATTCGAGCGTCAGGCCGTCTTCCTTCGCGGTCTGGACCGCATGCGAGAGGAAGATGTTGAGGTTGCAGAACCCGGTCCCGTGCGTGGACTTGATCGTGCTGTCCGCCGCCCACGCCGCCGAGCCGAACATGCCGGGGCCGACCGCCATGGTGATGGCGCCGGCGGTGGCGGTGGTTTTCAGGAACTTGCGGCGATCCATCCGGATCGCTTCGAAGTCAGGCAGATGGTTGCATCCATGTCGTTCGCACATGCTAAGCACTCCCCGTGTAGCATTGCGCCGCCGCCGATTTTTCGGTTCGGTTCAGCGCCGTCGGAGGGATGTTGTGACCCTCCGCGCACTCCGCTTGGCTGCGGAGGCGGTGTCACGGAAACACCTCGCATTCGGCGCGTCCGGCACGCGGATGAGGGAGGGACCCTCTGTGCCGTCCTGGCGGGTCGGGCGTCGCCCGACCGGCACTATCGTGGAATGCAGAAGCATCGCCGCAACAGTGGGTGGCACGCCAACCAATAAGCAATCGCTGAGGCGATGCTGCGCTACAGCAGAATTCGCAATTACTGTACCAAGTCAGATTTATTCGTTTTTTCAATGTAATATGAAATTTGTCGCCAAATAATACGCGAAATTCATCCTAATTTTTGTGCAGTGCCGCAATGTGTATGCCGCAATTCTGTGCAGTTTGCTCGTGGACTAGATATCGGGCGCGCACCGGTCCGGTAGAGGTGTGATCCGGAAAGATCGCGCGACATTCCAAAGGTTTCGCGGCGCTTGCCGTTTTCCGTTCCGGTCCGTTGCAGTATTCGGTCCGCATCTTGCAGACTTACCGGCGTTACTCCCCCGACCGCATAGCCCTTGCGGAGACCGATCATGCGAATAATCACTGTCGCCGCAGCCCAGATGGGACCGGTGGCGAAAGCCGAGAACCGTCGCCAGGTCGTCGAGCGGCTGATTGCAATGCTGGAGACGGCGGCCGGACGCGGCGCCGGCCTCGTCGTCTATCCGGAACTGGCGCTCACGACGTTTTTTCCCCGCTGGTATTTCGAAAGCGAGACAGAGCTCGACGCCTATTACGAGCGCGAGATGCCGGGACCGGAGACGGCACCTCTGTTCGAGAAGGCGAAGCGGCTCGGGATCGGGATCTCGATCGGCTACGCGGAACTGACACCGGACGGGCGGCGCTTCAATACCTCGATCCTCGTCGGCCCGGACGGGGCGCTGCTCGGCAAGTACCGCAAGATCCACCTGCCCGGCCACAAGGAGAACGAACCCTGGCGCGCCTTCCAGCATCTGGAGAAGCGCTACTTCCTCCCCGGCAATCTCGGCTTTCGGGTCTTCGACGGCTTCGGCGGGCGGATCGGCATGTGCATCTGCAATGATCGCCGCTGGCCAGAGACCTACCGGGTGATGGGGTTGCAGGGCGTGGAAATGGTTCTGCTCGGTTACAATACGCCGATCCACAATCCTCCGGCACCGGAGCATGACCGCCTGTCCTGGCACCATAATAGTCTGGTCATGCAGGCGGCCGCCTACCAGAATGCCACCTTCGTCGTCGGCGTCGCCAAGGCCGGGATGGAAGAGGGGGTGCACCATATGGGCGGCACCCAGATCATCGCGCCCACCGGGGAGACCATCGCGTCAGGGGTGACCGAGGGGGACGAGGTGATCGTCGCGGATTGCGATCTCGACCTCTGCGCCTCCTACCGGCAGAGCGTCTTCGCCTTCGAACGTCATCGCGAGCCGGACGCCTACCGGCTCATCACAGGCACCAAGGGCTGCGTCACGCCGGAGGAGGCGGTCCGGATCGATCCGGCGCTCGGTCATGAGGATTAGTCCGGCGTCTTTCATTTTCGAGCGCTCTCCGCTCACGGAGGAGGAAAATTTGGTTACCGAGCACCGCATCCTGCTGATCAATCCGAACGCGACCGAATATGTCACCGAGCGCATGGCCGTCGCTGTGCGCGAGGAACTCGGACCCGACTGGTATGTCGAGGAAATGACCAACACGGGCGCGCCCTCGATCATCACCGACGATGCCGGGCTGGAGCTCGCGACCAACCTGATGATCGAGGCCTTCGACAAGGGGCGCGATCCGCTCGACGGGGTGATCGTCGCGGCTTTCGGCGACCCGGCGCTGCAGGAACTGAAAGCCAAGCTTTCCGTCCCGGTGGTCGGGATCGCCGAGAGCGGCATGCTGGAAGCCGCCGAATACGGGAGCTTCGCCATCGTCACGCCGACGCCGGACCTGTTCGATCCGATCAACGGACTGGCCGAGCGCTACGGTGTCCGTGACAGGCTGGCGGTCCAGCTGACGACCAAGACCGATGCCTATGTGCTGATGAGCCAGCCGGAAGCTCTGGTGAAGACGTTGCGCGAGATGATCGACGAGGTGGTCGCGCGCGGCGACGTCAATGCCGTTGTGATCGGCGGCGGCCCGCTCGCCGATGCGGCCAAGGCGCTTGCCGCGAACAATCCGCCCTGTCCGATCGTCGGGCCGGTTCCGGCTGCGGCCCGGCGGATTCGCAAGATGATCAAAGGTGCCTGAGGTGAGCGGACGCGATTTCCTCGGATACGGCCGGACTCCTCCACACGCCGAATGGCCCGGCGGCGCCCGGCTCGCCGTCTCCTTCGTGGTGAATGTCGAGGAGGGGGCGGAATATTCCGTCAGCCTCGGAGATGCACGGAACGAGGATGTCTACGAGATCGTCGAGCGGGTCGACGGGGCGCCCGATCCCTGCAAGGACACCCATTTCGAGTACGGCACCCGCGCCGGCTACTGGCGCGTCATGGACCTGCTCGACCGTTACGGCGTGAAGGCCTATGCCAATTGCTGTGCCCGGGCGCTGACCCTGTCGCCCTGGATGGCCGAGGATCTGGTCGCCCGCGGGCACGAGATCGGCTGTCACTCCTATCTTTGGGAACGCCATGCCGGGATGGAGGAGACGCGGGAGCGCGAGATCATCGCGAACTGCGTCCGGGACATCGAGGCCGTCGCGGGCGTGCGCCCGGTCGGCTGGCATACCCGGTCGGCGCCGAGCCCGAACACCCGCCGCCTGCTGGTCGAGGATGGCGGCTTTCTTTACGACAGCGACGCCTATAACGACGACCTTCCCTTCGTCACGGAGGTCGGCGGCAAGAGCCATGTGGTCGTGCCCTACGGGTTCGACACCAACGACATGCGTTTCCAGCGCGGCGGCGGCTTCGTCTTCGCCGAGGATTTCGCCAAGTACTGCATCGATGCCATCGACTGGCTCTGGGCCGAGGGCGCGGAGCGGCCGAAGATGATGACCATCGGCCTGCATCTCCGCATCATCGGTCGGCCGGGGCGCATTGCCGGGCTCGAGGCGGTGCTGAAACATCTCGCCGGCCTGGACGGGATCTGGTGCGCTCGGCGGGACGAGATCGCGCATCATTGGCGCCGGCTTGCGGGTCTGCCAGAATGGCAAGAGGGAATGGGCGCCTGAGGGAGACGACTGCCCGGTATGCGATCAGTTCGAGGCGGGCTTTGCTCAGAAAGTGAGCAGGAATATGGTCCGGCGACAACTGGTGGATCTTGGAACGTTATGATTCCAAAGTAAAAAAGCCGGACGCATTCTGGTCTCTATCTTGCAGATAACCGGCAGGCGCGCGTTTGGACCGCTCCTTTGCAGGTTCCGGATTCCTCGACGCTCTCTTCCTCCAGGCGGTTCCTCGCCGCCAAAAATCAAAGAACAGGAGTGGCAAATGGGTAAATTCAAGACTCTCGTGGCATCGGCCGTCATCGGCGCGGGCATGCTGGCCTCGGCCGGCCAGGCCCAGGCGGTCGACTGGATCATGGCTTCCGGTTAT
The DNA here is from genome assembly GCF_014904705.1 of Nisaea sediminum. Lineage (NCBI taxonomy): Bacteria > Pseudomonadati > Pseudomonadota > Alphaproteobacteria > Rhodospirillales > Thalassobaculaceae > Nisaea > Nisaea sediminum. Next base: position 176,773 of record NZ_JACZCQ010000004.1, on the reverse strand, counting down.
CCGGACAGCAATTTCCTCACCAAGAACCTCAAGCTGTTCATCGAGGACGTGAAATCCAGCTCTTCGGTGAATATCCAGCTGAACCCGAACGACACGCTGATCAAGCTCGACGCGATCAAGACCGCGGTGCAGCGTGGCCAGGTGCCGATCGGCGAGATCCGTCTCGGCGTTTACGGCAACGAGGACCCGATGTATGTCCTCGCGGGCCTGCCTTTCATCGCGCCGGACTATGCCGCAGCCTGGCTGCTGAAGGATCTGCAGAAGGAATATTTCGACGCGATCTTCAAGAAGGCCGGCATGCGGGTGCTGTTCTACCAGCCGTGGCCGGGCCAGGGCTTCTACACCAAGTTCCCGGTGACCAAGGTCGAGGATTTCTCCGGCAAGAAGCTGCGGATCTATTCCACCGCGACGCAGAAGATGGGTGAAATGCTCGGCTTCGACGCCACCATCCTGCCCTTCGCGGAAATCCCGCAGGCCTTCTCCACCGGCCTGATCGAGGCGCTCTTCACCTCGCCGCAGACCGGTATTGACATCCAGGCCTGGGACAACACCTCCAACTTCACCTATGCCGGCGCTATCTTCTCCAAGAACGCGGTCATCGTGAGCGAGCGGGCTTTCTCCGCGCTCTCCGCGGAAGACCAGGCGGCCATGCTGGCCGCGGCCGAGAAGGCCGAGCTCCGCGCCTGGGAAATGAGCGCGGCGACCACCGCCGAGCAGATGGCGGTGCTGGCGAAGAACGGCATGACGACGGCCAAGGCGCCGGAAGCCGTGACCGCGAAGATGAAGGAAATCGGTCTCGAGATGATGAAGGGCTGGCGTGAAACGGCGAGCCCGGAAGCGATCGCCATCCTCGATCGCTATCTCGCCCTTCAGTAACCTATTGGGCGGCGGCCGCCGGAGTTCCGGCGGCCGCACACCTGTAATAAAGAATTTCAGGATTTATTCCGGGGACATTCCATGGCGGTACGACGTCTGTTGGACGGGCTCTATCTCGGAAGCGGTTATCTTTCCGCGCTGTTCCTGGTGGCGATCGCCGTCACCATCGTGGCGCAGATCGTCGGACGCTTCTTCGGCGTGGCCGTGGACTCGACGGAAAGCGCCGGCTTCTGCCTAGCCGCCTCGACCTTCCTCGGTCTCGCCTACACTTTCAGGCATGACGGTCATATCCGCGTGACGCTGCTGGTCCGGCTCGCCTCCGGGCCCCTAGGCAAGCTGACCGAGCTCTGGGCCGTCGGTTTCTGTGCTGCCGGCATGGCCTACATGGCCTACTGGGCCGGCGACCAGGTCTATTTCTCCTTCACGTTCGGAGAGAAGAGCAAAGGTCTGCTCGCCATCCCGCTCTGGATCCCGCAGTCGGCCATGGCGCTCGGGACCGGGATCCTGACCATCGCCCTTGTCGACGAGTTCATCAGCATTCTGCTCGGCCGCACGCCGAGCTATGTCGAGAACTCCACCGCGCTCTTCCAGGGGGAGAATGACTGATGGATGCGGGCGTTATTTCCGTCATTCTGTTCGTGCTGATGCTCGGTCTGCTGGCGTCGGGCATCTGGGTCGCGCCGGCGCTTCTTGCCGTCGGTTTCGTTGCCATTCAGTTCTTCTCCACCGTTCCGGCCGGCATCACCCTTGCCGGCACGGTCTGGGACGCGAGCTGGAACTGGGCGCTGACCGCCCTGCCGCTGTTCGTCTGGATGGGCGAGATCCTGTTCCGCACGCGATTGTCGTCCGACATGTTCAACGGGCTCTCGCCCTGGCTCGCGCGCCTGCCGGGCGGGCTGCTGCACGTCAATATCGTCGGCTGCGGTGTGATGGCCGCTGTCGCAGGCTCCAGCGCCGTGACCTGCGCCACCGTCGGCCGGATGAGCATTCCGGAGCTGAAGAAGCGCGGCTACGACGAGAAGCTCTCCATCGGCACGCTGGCCGGGTCCGGCACGCTCGGTCTGCTGATCCCGCCGTCGATCATGCTGATCGTCTATGGCGTGATCGCGCAGCAGTCCATTTCGCGCATGTTCATCGCCGGGGTGGTTCCGGGCATCCTGATCATTTCCATCTTCATGGCCTATGTTGCCATCCGTGCATTGCTCAATCCCGAACTGGCCCCGCCGGAGCCTGAACGGCTGAGCTTCTGGCAGAAGGTGAAGGCCTCGCGTCTCTTGTTCCCGGTGGTGCTGCTGATCTTCTGTGTGATCGGCTCGATCTATGGTGGCTTCGCGACGCCGACCGAGGCGGCGACGATCGGCGTACTCGGCGCGCTGGCGCTCGCCTGGTGGTCGAAGTCGCTGACCTGGGCCTCCTTCATGGAAAGCCTGATGGGCGCGGTCCGCACCTCCTGCATGATCGCGTTCATTCTGGCGGGGGCGGCCTTCCTCTCCATCGCCATGGGTTTCACCGGCGTGCCGCGCGTGCTGGCGGGCTATGTCGATGCCTGGAACCTCTCGCCGGCGATGCTGCTGGTGCTGCTGACCGTTCTCTACATCTTCCTCGGCTGCTTTCTCGACGGGGTTTCCATGATGGTGCTGACCGCGGCCGTGGTGCTGCCGATGGTGGAGAGCGCGGGGATCGACCTGATCTGGTTTGGCATCTTCACGGTGATCGTCGTCGAGATGGCGCAGATTACTCCGCCGGTCGGCTTCAACCTGTTCGTGCTGCAGGGCATGACCGGGCGCGACATCCTGCAGGTGACGAAGGCATCCGTGCCGTTCTTCTTCCTGATGCTGCTCGGCATCCTGATCATCGGGATCTTCCCGGAACTGGTGACTTGGCCGGTCGAGTACATGGTGCGGAAGAACTGACGCCGTTCACACGGCGGAAACGGATTCCGGAACGGTGAGGGGAACGCGGCTGCGCGCGTTGCCCGCATTGGCCAGCTTGGCCGCGAGCCGGAGAAATTCCGTCTGCTCCGCAGCGTCGAGCCCGTCCAATATCAGGCCCTGGATCTCCCGCACCACCGGCGAGACTGTGTGGAGAAGCGCGGCTCCCTCGGCGGTCAGATGGAGTTCCCGTGCCCTCCGGTCCCTGTCGCTGACACGCCGGCCGATCCAGCCTCGTTCGACCAGACGATCGAGCACGCTGCCCATTGTTGCGCGGTCATAGGCGATGAAACCCGCCAGCGTCGCCTGATCGACCCCGGGATTGTCATTCAGCGCCGCCATCGCGGCGTACTGAACCTGGGTCAGGTCGAAACCTTCCGCCTTCATCCGGTCCTGGAACACCGAGACCGAGATCTGGTTCAGGCGCCGTATCAGATGGCCGGCCATGCCGTGGATCTCGAGCGTCATCGCGGATCTCCGGTTGCAAATTAGATAGTAAGTATACTTATCAACTTGACCTCCAGGCGCAACGGGTATTCAGTTCTCCGGACGCCGATACCGTATGCCGCCGCGTTGAAGATGGCGGGCAAGGGAGGAATTGATGGCGGGTCGATCCATACTGATCGCCGGTGGCGGCATTGGCGGGCTTGCGGCTGCGGCGGGCCTCGCGCAGAAGGGCATTGCCTCGATCGTGTTCGAGCAGGCGGCCGAACTGGGCGAGATCGGAGCCGGCATCCAGATCGGCCCGAACGCATTCCATTCCTTCGACACGCTCGGCGTCGGCGACGAGGCGCGGGCGAAAGCGGTCTATATCGATGCGCTCCGCCTTATGGATGCCAAGGAAGGCGGCGAGATCGCGCAGATCCCGCTCGGCGAGGACTTCCGCCGCCACATGGGCAATCCCTATGCCGTCGTGCACCGCGCGGACCTGCACAAGGTGCTGCTGGATTATTGCGTGGCGAGCCCGCTGGTCGAGCTCCGCACCAGTCACAGATCGCTGGGCTATGAGCAGGACGGCAGCAGCGTCACCCTGAAGCTCGACGGCCGCGAACCGGTGACCGGATGTGCGCTGATCGCGGCCGAAGGGCTGCGCTCTCCGATCCGGGCCCAGCTTGTCGGCGACGGCGAGCCGCGTATCTCCGGACACACGACCTACCGTTCTGTGATCCCGACGGAGCAGATGCCCGAGGACCTGCGCTGGAACGCGGCGACCCTCTGGGCCGGGCCGAAATGCCATATCGTCCATTACCCGCTGAAGGGCTGGAAGGTCTTCAATCTGGTGGTGACCTATCACCGTGACCTGCAGGAGGCGATTTCCGGCCGGCCGGTTTCCAAGGAAGAAGTCGCGCAGGGCTTCGAGCATATCCATCCGCGCGCCCGGCAGATCATCGAGCATGGCGAGAACTGGAAGCTCTGGGTGCTCTGCGACCGCGATCCGGTGGACAAATGGGTCGACGGGCGTGTCGCGCTGCTTGGCGATGCCGCCCATCCGATGCTGCAATATTTCGCCCAGGGCGCCTGCATGGCGATGGAGGACGCGGTCTGCCTCGCCCATTGCATGGAGAGTCACGACGGAATCGAGGCCGCGCTCAACACCTATCGCGACATGCGGCTGCCGCGCACCACGCGGGTCCAGGTCAGCAGCCGCCTGATCGGCGATTACATCTATCACCCGGACGGCGCCATCGCGGCGACCCGGAACCAGATCATGTCGAGCCGCACGCCGGAGGAATGGTACGACCGGCTGCACTGGCTCTATGGCTCGAACGGATTGCAGAACTGAGAGGAGACGAGGCTATGGGACCGGACAAGGACAAGGCGGCGGCCCCGCACGGCATGCAGCCGCACGACACGCCGGAGCTGCGCGCACTTTATAAAGGCTTCGAGGAAGAGTCGTTGCTGCCGCTCTGGACCCAGCGCGCCGACCTGATGCCCTCGCATCCCTCGCCGAAAGCCGTTCCTCATGTCTGGAAATGGTCGAAGTTGCTGCCGCTCGCGGAAAAATCCGGCGAGCTGGTGCCGGTCGGCCGCGGCGGAGAGCGCCGCGCCATCGGCCTCGCCAATCCGGGGCTCGGCGGCAACGCCTATGTCAGCCCGACCATGTGGGCCGCGATCCAGTATCTCGGCCCGAAAGAAACCGCGCCGGAGCACCGGCATTCCCAGAACGCCTTCCGCTTCGTGGTCGAAGGCGAAGGGGTCTGGACGGTGGTCAACGGAGATCCCGTCCGGATGAGCCGGGGCGACCTGCTGTTGACCCCGGGCTGGCACTTCCACGGCCACCAGAACGTGACCGACAAGCCGATGGCCTGGATCGACGGGCTCGATATCCCGTTCTCGCAGCAGAACGATGTCGGCTTCTTCGAGTTCGGCCCGGAGAAGGTGAGCGATGCCTCGACACCGGAATTCTCCCGCGGCGAGCGGCTGTGGTGCCATCCGGGCCTGCGTCCGCTCTCCCGACTGAAGGCGACGCCGAGCTCGCCGATCGGCGCCTATCGCTGGGTCCACACCGACCGGGCGCTCTCCGAGCAGCTGAAGCTCGAAGACGAGGGCTACGACGTCACCGTCGAGAAGGGTCATGCGGCAATCCGCTATGTGAACCCGACCACCGGCGGCGACGTCATGTCAACCATGCGCACCGAGTTTCACCGCCTTCGCGCCGGAACCGCGACGGTGTCGCGCCGCGAGGTAGGGTCCTCTGTCTTTCAGGTCTTCGACGGCAAGGGTGCGGTGGTACTGGACGGCACAAAGCATAAGCTGGAGAAGGGCGACATGTTCGTCGTTCCGTCCTGGGTGCAGTGGTCGCTGCAGGCGGAAACCGGTTTCGATCTCTTCCGTTTTTCGGATGCCCCGATCATGGAGCGGCTGAATTTCGCCCGCACCGAAATCGATGGCGTAATCGAACCGCGTTGAGGCCGACTGCGACACTGAGAGCGGTTGCGTTTCGAGGGTCCTTCCTGTACCAAGGACCTCTCAAATGAGAATGACTCGCATTTCGGTGTTTGCAGACGAGGGGCCACATGCGCTTCGAGCGTTTCTTCTGGACGATTTTGACGGTGCTGGCGTCGGCGGTGCTCTCTGTTTCCGTGAGTGCTGCCGATCTTTCCGGTAAGCGCCTTCTGGTCGAACTGAACAAGATGGAGCCGGCGGGCGAGGATTGCCGCACCACCTGGGTGCTGAACAACGGCACCGGAGCGGATCTGGCACGCCTCAAGCTCGACATTGTTGCCTTCGACTCCGACGGCATTGTTGCGCGCCGCGTCGGCGCCGAACTCGGGCCGATCGGCACCGGGCACACGCGGGTCAAGCTCTTCGATCTGAAATCCATCGAGTGCGGCAATGTGCGCCGGATGCTGATGAACGGCGTGCTTGCCTGCGAGGTCGAGGGGGCCGAGGCTGCCTCTCTGGAACAGTGCGCCAGCAGCATCGAAACCGCCGCGCGGACGACGGTTCCCTTCACCCAGTGAGCGGACGGCGCGCGCCGGTCCCGGGAGAAATGCAATGACGTCAGCTATCGATCAGGTGCAGAGGTTCATGGAGGCGGGTGGGCCGATCATGTATCTGCTCGCGCTCTTGTCCGTCCTGGCGACCACCGTGTTCGTCTCCAAGCTGGTGCAGTTCCAGATGCTGCGCCTTTGGGGCGGCGGCGATCGGGACGACGCGCTGAGGCTTTGGCGGTCCGGGCAGGGATCGGCCGCCGTCGCACGGATTGACGGCGACGAGCATCCCGCGTCCGCGATGGCGCGATATGCGATGCAACTCCGCCTTAGCGGCAAGTTGAACGATGCCGGGATGCGCGAGGAAGTGGAGCGTGTCGCAGGGCTCTTTCTCGACCGACTTTCCTCCGGCCTGCGTCTACTTTCCGCAATCGCGATGCTGAGCCCGCTGATCGGTCTGCTCGGAACGGTGATCGGCATGATCGATGCGTTCCAGGCGCTGGAAGAGGCGGGGAACAAGGTCGATCCCTCGATCCTTTCCGGCGGTATCTGGGTTGCCCTGCTGACAACGGCGGCCGGTCTCGTCGTCGCCATTCCCGCGACCGCGGCGCATCAGTTGCTCGATGGCATCGTCGAGCGCGCAGGGCGGGCGATGGAAGACGCGGCAACGCAGGTCTTCACCGCCGCGCCGGGCATCGCCGAAGAAAAGATGGCCCGCCGCGCGCCGGCAGCGGCCGTTCTGCAGGGCGCGGAGTAGGCGGACATGCGCCTCGCAGCGCGGCGGCGGCGTCCTTCGGCGGAGATATCTCTCACGCCGCTGATCGACGTGGTCTTCATCCTTCTGGTGTTCTTCATGCTGGCTTCCAGCTTTCTTGACTGGCGCGCCATCGGTCTGCAGACGGCGACTCTCGGCGGGGCCGGTGCGGTATCCGAAGGTTCTGTTCTTGTGAAGCTGCGGTCCGACGGCGGTTTTCTCGTCTCTGGCGAGAGCATGGATCATGCCGCGTTCTCCGAGCGGCTGGCGTCGCTGGCCGGGCGCGGGAAAAAGCCGAAGATCGTCCTTGAGGCGGAGCGCGGCGTGCCGTTGCAGGCTCTGGTCGACACCGTCGACCTAGCGGCGGCACAGGGGCTGACCGACGTCACGCTCGCCGGCCGCCGGGAGCGCTGAGGAATGCGCCTTGTCAAACCAAAGCGGAAATCCGCGGCCGAGAACGTGCTGCCTCTGATCAACGTGGTCTTCCTGCTGCTGATCTTTTTCATGCTGGCCGGTGCGTTGGAAAAGGCGGACATGCTCAACATCGACCCGCCGGAAACCCTTGCGACGGAGCTGCCGGACGATACAACCGCGATTCTGCTCGTCGACGAACAAGGCGCCCTGTCCTTCCGGGACGAGATTGTCGGACGCGATCAGATCGTCGCGCGGCTGACGGCCTGGTTCGCGGAGCACCCGGACGGGCGTCTCAAGCTTAAGGCCGATGCAAAGAGCGACGCGGCCGAGGTGATCGCGCTGATCGAGGAACTCCGGGCGGTCGGTCTGAAGGAACTTGGCCTTTTGGCGACGGGGGCGTCATGAGCGCGGTGATCGGGCGGCGCGTTGACTTCTCCTCCAAGGTGGCCGGCTTTACGGTCGCCGTGGTGCTGCATGGCGCGGCGATCTGGTCGATGGCTGCCTTTCAGGATCCCGCGACAAGTGCGTTCGATGCGGCGTCGGGCGGACTCACCGTTATGATTGGCGAGGCGGGCGGCGCGCAGGAGATCGGCGAGGTCGGTGCGGCGCAGGCCGAAGGCGTTGTCGAGGGCACGGCCGAGGAGGTGACGCTGGAACAGGCGCCTCCTGTGGAGATGGTTCAAAGCATCACCGACACGACGGTGCCGGTCGAGACGGCCCCGATCCCAGAGGCAGTGGAGACGGTGGTCGCGGAGACGGTGCCGGCCGAACCTGTGGAGGTCTCAGAGCCGGTTGAACCCGCGCCGGTCGTCGCGGAGGCGGTCGAAGTACCGGTCGTGGAGGCGGAGACCGTCCAGGCGGTCTCGGAACCCGTTGCCCCGGCGCCGGTACCCCAGCTCCGGCCGGAGCCGAAGCCGCAACCTGTCACGGCGGCGGTCGCGGTTCCACCACGCCCGGTCAAGGCGGTGGAACCGGTTGAGGCAAAGGCCGCGAAGCCTGATCCGGCACCGTCGGCGGAGCCAGCGTCGGAACGGTCTGTCGCAGAGAAGAAGAAGGGATCGGGCGCGTTCTTCGATGCAGCGGCCTCTTCGCCGACCCTCTCGACCACAGCCGGCACATTGCAGGCGGCGTCGGGCGGAGGCGGTGCGGCTGGCGCGCGCAAATCCTACCTCGCGTCGCTTCAGAGCTGGCTCGAACGGCACAAGAAGTATCCGCGTGCGGCGCGCCTCAGACGCTATGAGGGAACGGTCCAGTTCCGCTTCCTGATCGACCGCGCCGGAAGCGTGCTCGAGCATTCGATTGTCGAGAGTTCCGGAAAGCGGGTTCTGGACGAGGCGGTTCTCGAGCTCCTGAAGCGGGCGAACCCGATGCCCTCCATGCCTCCGGAAATCGGCGGCGCCACGCTCGAACTGACGACATCGATCGATTTCAGACTCCGCTGACGGCGTCCTGCGGCGGGTTCTGTCATGAATGAATATCCGCATCACTAATGAGAATGATTTGCATTTACGAAATTGCCGCATTATGACATTGATCAACAATGCGGTGGGGAATGCCGCTTCGCGTGATCTGGAAAAAGCAGGAGTAGCCGAGTTGTTGGCGGGGACACCCTCGGACAAGCCGGAAGACGGTGAGACCGCTTCCGCTGCGCAATCGGACGGTTCGGACGAGAAGACCCGAATCCATGTGAGCGACCTGATGGGGAACGACCGGGAGGTCTTTCTTCTCTTCAACGGCGCCGAATACCGGCTCCGCGTTACCAACAACAACAAGCTCATCCTGACGAAATAACCGGATCACCGGGGCGCCGCTCCGGCCTGCAACATTCAGCCACCCAGCCTTTTCGCTAGGCAGCTAACCACCAGCGACCTTCTGACGAAGAGGCTTTTGAATGCGTGTTTACATCGCTGCGGCGGCGTGTATCGCCACCGCTGTGGCCCTGCCGGCTGATGCCCAGGAGGCCACACGGCTCGACCGGATCGTGATTTCCGCGGGCAAGGAAAAAGTAGCCATCGAGACCCCGCAATCGGTGTCCGTCGTCGACCAGGAAGACCTGGAAGCGGCGCAGCCGACCACCATCGGCGACGTGCTGACCGACCTGCCGGGCGTGAAGGCGATCGGCTCCGAGCGGGTGCTCGGCGAGAGCTTCAACATCCGCGGTATCGGCTCGCTCGGCTCCGCCGACGAGAACCGGCTGATCGTCCGCGTGGACGGCGCCACCAAATTCCACGAGCAGTACCGGATGGGGTCCTTCTTTTCCGACCCTGAACTCTACAAGGGCGTCGAAGTGCTGCGCGGCCCGGCCTCCTCGACACTCTATGGCTCCGGTGCGCTCGGCGGCGTGATCGACGTCACGACCAAGGATGCGGCCGATTATCTGAAGGGGGACGACAAGTACGCGTTCCGGCAGAAGTTCGAGGCCCACGACAACGAGTCCGGTTTCCTGACCTCGAGCATCTTCGCCGCGCGGCCCGTCGACGACCTGGATCTCCTCGGCGCCTTCAACTACCGCCGGGCGGGAGAGTATGAGGACGGCGACGGCAATGCTGTGACCGGCTCGGACTTCGAGGCGCCGTCGGGTCTGCTGAAAGGGACCTACCGGTTCGGTGCGGACAAGGAGCACAAGCTGCGCGCCTCCTATCAGCACTGGGAAACCGAGGATAAGAACGACAACTACTCCCAGACCAATACCTCGCTCAATTTCGGCTATATCGACCGAGAGGTACGAGATCAGACCGCGGTGCTGAGCTACGGCTATACGCCGGCGAACAACCCGCTGATCGACCTGGAGGTTTACGGTTCCTATTCGAACACCGAGGTGGATCAGTATAATTCCACCCTGAAGAACACGAGCACATCTCAGCTCTTCCAGGACACTTTCTACGCCTACGAGACCTGGCAGGCTCGGGTCGAGAACACGGCGTCCTTCAGCGGCCAGTCTTACGAGAACCATCTGATCACAGGCGTCAGCACCGCCTTCCAGACCCGCACCGCCGATACGCCGGTCAGCACGGTCAGCACGACCGGCGGGATCGACTTCCACCCGGGCGGCGAGACCGAGCAGTATGGCGTCTATGTCCAGGACGAGCTGGTGCTCTGGGACAAGCTGACACTGATCCCCGGTATCCGTCTGGATCACCAGTCCATCACGCCGTCGAGCAGCGTGAGCTTCAGCCAGGACAGTGTCGAGAACACCGCGCTTTCCCCGAAGCTGGCCGCGCATTACCAGCTCAACCCGAACTGGGGCGTCTTCGGTTCCGTCTCCTATACAGAGCGTCTGCCGGTGCTGGACGAACTGTTCGACGCCAATAGCGGCAACCTCAATCTTGATCCGGAACAATCCTTCAATGTGGAGGGCGGCGTCGCCGCGTCCTTCCGGGACATCGCGTTGGACAGCGATGCCTTCACCGCGAAGACGACGCTGTTCCGCAACGAGGTCGAGAACCTGATCGAGCGCGAGAACACCCGGGCGACCTTCTACAATGTCGGCCAGGCGGAGATCGTCGGCGTCGAGTTCGAGGCGTCCTACGAATCCACATATTTCTTCTCGCGCGCGGCCTACACGATGATCCGCGGCGAGAATACCGAGACCGACGAGGATCTGAACTCGATCCCGGCCGACGAACTCGTCCTGACGCTGGGCGGCCGTCTTCCCGAGCAGGACCTGTCTTTCGGTTGGCGCGGCGTCTTCGCCGCTGGGCAGGACAAGGTCTCCGGCACCACCCTCACGACCAACGGCTACACGGTGCACAACCTGTTCGCCAGCTGGAAACCGTCCGAGGGCGTGATGGAAGGAACCGAAGTGCGCTTCGGCGTCGAGAACCTGCTCGACAAGAATTATCGCGAGCACCTTTCGGGCGACAACGCGGCGGGCCGGACCTTCCGGATCACGCTCGCACGCCAGTTCTGAGGAGAGAAACATGACAAGACAATCGGCGGAACAGCTGCTCGCAGAGCTCAATCGGATGAAGGAAGAGGAGGGAGCGGTCCGTGCAAGATCGGCCGCCGCCGTACTCGGCGTCCCGGAGGCAGCTCTTCTCGAGGCGCGAGAGCTCGACGGCAGCGTCCGCCGGTTGTCTGTCTCCGGAATGGAGGTCGTTCCGCTGATCGAACGGCTGCCCGCAGTCGGGGATGTCTTGGTTCTCACGCGCAACGAATATTGCGTGCACGAGAAGACGGGCGTGTTCGAGAACATGCGCTTCAACACGCATATGGGCTCGGCCTTCGGGAAGGAGATCGATCTCCGGATGTTCTTCACCAAATGGGTGACGGGGTTCCACGTGGTCGACGAGTCGCCGAAAATGACCCGTCACTCCCTGCAGTTCTTCGACGCGTCCGGGACGGCGGCGTTCAAGATCTACGCCGTCAAGGGCACCGATCTCGGCGCCTTCGTCGCGCTCGCGGAGGAGTACACGGACCCGTCACCGAAACCGCTTGTGTTCTCGGAGCCGGAAGCGGCGAAGCAGGACAGGCCCGATGCCGAGATCGATGTCGAGGATCTACGTGGCCGCTGGAGCCGCCTCGGTAACGGCCACCAGTTCAATCGGATGCTGGCAGAACTGGGCATCGGCCGGCTACAGGCACTGCGGCTGGCGGGTCAGGACTTCGCCCGACCGGTGCCAGTGACCTCCGTCGAATACATGCTGAACAGCGTTGCCGGGAGCGGGTTGCCTATCATGTGCTTCGTGCGCAGTCCCGGATGCGTGCAGGTTCATTCCGGGCCGGTCAAGACGATCAAGCGGGCTGCGGGCTGGCTCAATATCCTCGATCCGCGCTTCAATCTGCATCTGAGGGACGACGCGATCGCCGCCTGCTATCTGGTCTGCAAGACATCGACCGAGAAGGGGCTGAACATCACCTCGCTCGACAGTTTCGATGCCGACGGCAACGTGATCTGCCAGTTCTTCCCGGTCCGCGAGGAGGGCGCCGAGGAGCCGGAAGCCTGGCTCGATCTGGTCAACGGGTTCGTCACGGGAGAGGCGGCATGAGACGGCTACCGTCCCTTTTGCTCGCCGCGGCGCTCTTGCTCGTGCAAGCGGCGCACGCGGACAGCCCGCAGCGGATCGTCTCCGCCGGCGGAGACATCACCGAGATCATCTACGCGCTCGGCGCCGGCGACCGGGTGATCGCGGTCGACAGCACCTCGAACCATCCCGCCGAGGCGGCCTCGAAAGAGCAGATCGGCTATATCCGCAGGCTCGCCGCCGAGGGGATCCTCTCCTTGCAGCCGGATTTGTTGATCGCCGCGCACGATGCCGGACCTCCGGCGGCCGTCGAGCAGCTTCGCGCCGCGGGGCTGCGCGTCGAACTGGCGCCGAAGGGGGATACTCCGGACGGCGTGCTCGGAAAGGTTCGTTTCGTCGGCAAGGCGCTCGGCATGGATGCGGAAGCCGAGGCGCTCGCGGGGCGTATCGAGACCGACTTGAGCAAGGCCATCGAAACCGCCAAAAGCTACACGGATAGCCCTCGGGTAATCTTCGTGCTGAGCGAACGCGACGGTGCGCCGCTGGTCGCCGGCGCGGAGACGTCCGCCGACGCGATCATCGCCCTGGCCGGCGCGGCGAACGCCGCCGAGGGCTTTTCCGGCTACAAGCCGATGTCGCAGGAGGCGATCATCGAGGCGGCGCCGGACGTGCTGCTGATGATGTCCCAGACCGTCGAGCGCCTGGGAGGCATCGATGCCATGCTCGCCCGCCCCGATTTCTCCCTGACGCCGGCCGGCAAGGAACGCCGCTACGTTGCTATGGAAGGCATGTTTCTGCTCGGCTTCGGTCCACGGGCGCCGGAGGCGGTGCGGTCGCTCGCTACGGCCCTGCGCGGCGGCTGAACGGAATGTCCGGGACCACCGTCCTGCCGCGCCAGGCGGCGGCGCGATTAGCCGGGACTCCGGTCTTCGCGCTGCTCGGGGCGGCTCTGCTGATCGTCGCCTTCGCCGAACTGGTGCTCGGCCCGGTGAAGCTCGGGCCCGGCGACCTGCTGGCAGTGCTCTTGGGCGAGGGGGAGCGAGGGCCGAGCGCGATCCTGCTGCAGATCCGCCTGCCGCGCGCGGTGCTCGGTCTCGCCGTCGGTTTCGGTCTCGCGCTTTCCGGCTGTGCCATGCAGGGGGTGCTGCGCAACCCGCTGGCGGATCCCGGCCTGATCGGCGTGACCGCGGGGGCAGCGGTGGGGGCCGTCTCCGTCATCGTACTCGGAAACTATTTCATGGGAGACCTCCCGGCTCCTGTGCGGCCCTACGCCCTGCCGCTCGGCGCCTTCATCGGTGGCATGCTCGTCACCGGTTTCGTCTTCTCGCTCTCGCGACGCAGCGGCGGAACAAATGTCGCGATGCTGATCCTTGCGGGCGTTGCGGTGAACGCCATCGCCGGTGCCCTGATCGGCGCCATGGTCTATATCAGCGACGACCAGCAGCTGCGCGACCTGACCTTCTGGTCCATGGGCTCGATCGCGTCCGGAAACTGGATGCAGGTCTCCGTCACCACGGCGCTCGCAATGGCAGCTACACTCGGGCTGCTGACCATGGGCCGCTCCCTCGATCTCTTCCAGCTCGGCGAGCGCGCCGCATTTCATGCGGGGATCGATATCGAGCGTGAGAAATGGCGCATCGCGCTGATGACGGCGATCGCGGTCGGGGCGGTGACGGCGGCGGCGGGGCCGATCGGCTTCATCGGTTTGGTCGCCCCGCACATGGCCCGGCTGATCGTCGGCCCGGCGCACCGCAACGTGCTGCCGGCGGCGGCGCTGATCGGCGGCGCGCTGATCCTCGGTGCCGATCTCGCGGTCCGGCTCGCGGTACCGCCGACCGAACCGCCGATCGGGCTCGCCACCAGCATGATCGGCGGGCCGTTTTTCCTCTGGTTGCTGATGCGGCGCCTGAAGCGGGGAAGCCTCTGATGTTGGAAGCGCAGGGGGTCTGGCACAGCTTCGGACGGACGGCGGTGCTGCGGGATGTCAGCGTCACGGTGCGGCCCGGCGAGATGGTCGCGCTCTGCGGCCCGAACGGGGCCGGAAAGTCGACGCTGCTCGCGGTCATGGCCGGGGACTACACGCCGAAGCAGGGCGGGGTTCATATCGACGGACAGAGAGTCACAGGCCTTTCTCCCGATGTGCTTGCCCGGCGACGCGCCGTACTGGAGCAATCGCCGACCCTGAGCGCGGCCTTCACCGTCCGCGAGCTGCTGGCGCTCGGCATTCCGCGCGACGTGCCGCCGGAGCGGGCAAACCTGCTGATTGGGGAGACACTGCGGGACGTCTCACTTCTTGATCGTGCCGACGACAATTGCCTGATCCTATCCGGAGGCCAGCGCCACCGGGCGCATCTGGCGCGCGTCCTGGTCCAGCTCGCGGCGTCCGACAAGGCTTGCGGTTACTTGATGCTGGACGAGCCGACAGCCAGCCTCGACATCGCGCACCAGATCGCCACGATGCGGATCGCCCGGCGCGCAGCGCGGATGGGGGAGGGCGTGCTTGTTGTTCTGCACGATCTCAACCTCGCCGCCGCCTTCGCCGACCGGGTGGTGCTGATGCATCAGGGACGCGTCGTCGCGGACGGGGCGGGGACGGACGTCTTCACAGCGGCGCGGCTGAGCGCCATCTATGAAACCGAGATTGCCGTGGAAGAGGCCGGGGACGGCCGCCCGCGCATCGTGCCGGTCTACGATCCGGACACGCAGCCGGCCCGCAGGGCCTGAACGTCAGAGGAGAGACTCATGTATATCGCCATGAACCGGTTCAAGGTCCTGAAGGGATCGGAGGGAGACTTCGAGACCGTCTGGAAGACCCGGGACAGCCAGCTCGACAAGGTGCCGGGCTTCGTCGAGTTCCGCCTGCTCAAGGGGCCGGAGGCCGAGGATCACACGCTCTATGCCTCGCACACGCTCTGGAAGGACTACGAGGCCTTCGTCGCCTGGACCAAGTCGGATCATTTCCGCAAGGCGCACGCCAATGCCGGCAACAACAAACCGCTCTATGCCGGCCATCCGCAGTTCGAGGGCTTCGAGACCGTCCAGAAACTCTGAGGCCGCGCACGGGCCGGTATTGCGCCGCAACAAATTCGCTTGACCGCCCGGCCGGTCTCCCGCACCGTGACGGCATGATCGCGCGTTCGACCAATAGCAATACCACCCAACAGACCCGCAAACATGTGCGGGCCTGCGCGTTGTATTGCGGCCGGACGAGGGAGGACGGATCGAGATAGGATCGCCCTCTGGATCCAGACCAGAAGCAAACCACCAGGCCCCGCCGACATCCGTCCGCGGGGTTTTTTCATGTCCGGAGAATGGAAATGTCAGACCTCTCTGTCTTCATCAAGGCCCTCGGGATCGGTGTGGCCGTTGCGGCGCCTGTCGGTCCAATGAGTATTCTTCTGATGCGCACAACCCTTGCCCGCGGTTGGCGTAACGGGCTCGCCATCGGGGGCGGAATAGCGATCGCGGACGGCATGTTCGGCATGATCGCCGCGCTCGGCCTCGCCGGGATCTCAAGCTTCATGCTGGAGTATGAGAAGCCGCTGCATGTCGCCGCCGGACTGTTTCTGATCTATCTCGGCCTGCGCAAACTGTTCTCCCGCGGAGACGAGGATATGGCCGCGCGGCCGGTCTCGCGGGCGGGCTGGGCCCGCGACCTCGCGACCGCCTGGTTGTTGACCATGACCAACCCGCCGACCATCATCATGTTCGCGGCGGTCTTCACGGCGATCGCACCCGCCGGCGGTCTTGACGCGGCGGTCGCCCTTGTTACCGTGGCCGGCGTCTTCCTCGGTTCCATGCTCTGGTGGTGTTTCCTCGTCTCGGTCGTCAGCGGCGTACGTCACGCCATCGGGCACAAGGCACGGACCTGGATCGAACGGCTCTCTGGCATCGTTCTCGCCGCGCTCGGCATCAACGAGATCCGGCGCGGGTTCGCGGGGTAGGAGAGCGCATGCCGCCTGAAACCCCGCGCGGGGCTTGACCTCCGCCGGGGTTCTTCCAAACCCGATTTCAGACGTTATGATTGCGGCTGCAAGCGCCGGAAGGCGCGTCTTACATAGAGTGTCCATGTCGGATCAGGCCACCAATCTTCAAGCTTTGCTGCAACGCGCAGTGAGTGCGCACGGAGCGGGCAATCTCGTTGAGGCCGAAGAGGTTTATCGTCAGATCCTGGCTGAGAGTCCGGGACAGCCGACAGCACTTTATCTGCTCGGTGTGCTGGCGCTTCAGGTGGGGCGGCCCGCGGTCGCGGCGGAGTTGATCTCGCAAACGCTGCGCAGCCAGCCTGGCAACGCTGAAGCTTATTACAATCTCGGCAACGCCCATCTCGGGATGGGTCGGACGCAGGATGCAGAAGCCGCCTTTCAAAAGGCGATCGAGCTTCAGCCGGATTATGCCTCGGCGCATTATAACCTCGGTAATCTGCAGCAAACGGCGGGGGCTACGGAAAAGGCCGAGAGCAGCTTTCGCGCCGCACTGCGTCACGCGCCGGGCCTGGCTCAGGCCTGGTGCAATCTCGGACTTGTCCTCTTCGAGCAGGGGCGGGACGAGGAAGCGGTCGACGCGTACCGGACCGGGTTGAAGGGCGCGCCGGCATTGGCCGAAGGGCACAACAATCTCGGCAACGCGCTGACCCGGCTCGGGCGCAATGACGAGGCGCTCGCAAGCTATCGCGATGCGCTCCGTGCCAATCCTCTCTTCAGCGCGGCCTATCGCAATCTTGGGACAACGCTTCGTGCGGACAGTCAGGAGGAGAAAGCGGCAACGCCTTTCCGCAAGGCGCTTCTGATCGAACCCGGATCGGCAGAGAACTGCTATAATTTTGGCACCCTTCTGGAAGCGGCCGGAGACAAATTTCCGTGGCTTCGGCGTGCCCTCACGATACGGCCGAACTACATCGCCGCCCGGTATAATCTCGGGACCGCCTATCTCGCGGACCGGTTTTTGGACGAAGCCCAGCAAGCATTCCTGGACGTGGTCGCAAGATCGCCGGAGCATGCAAAAGCGTGGGGAAATCTCGGCGTCGTCGCGCAGAAAAGAGGCGAAACATTCATCGCCAAAGCTCAATACGTCAGGTCGATATGTCTTGAGCCAGACCGAACCGGTCCAATGGTGAATGCGGTTTCGGTCCTGAAGGCAGTGCCCGATTACGACGGAGCGATGAAGCTGGCGCGCGCCGGACGTGCCATCGAACCTCTTTCACCGGCGGTTCTGGGCGCGCTTGGCATGGTTTACCAGGCGAAGGGTGACAACCGGGCCGAGCGGCTGTTGCGTTCTGCGATCATTTCGGTGCCGGATGAGGCCCCTCAGTACCTGGATCTCGGTCTGGCGCAGAAAGAAAACAGCAATAGCGGTGGCGCCGAGTTGTCATTTCGGCGGGCACAATCGATCGCCCCTGATGAAGGGCTCGTTCTTGCGTATCTCGGGCTTCATCTCGCCGACTCGACCCGGTTCGAGGAAGCTTTCGCGCTATCGAACAGGGCCGTCGAACGGCAGCCTCGCAATCCGGATCTGCACCGCATGCTCCTGTTCTACTTGCAGTACATCCCGGGTATCGAGACGGAGCGCTATATGGCGGCCTATCGCCGCTTCGACAAGGAGATATGCGGCCCGCTGAAGCGCTTCCAGCAGCCGCATGGGAACCGCAGGGACCCGGAGAAGCGTCTCAAGATCGGTTATGTCGGGGCTTCCTATCAGCGTCATTCGAGCACCAGCTTCTTCTTGCCGTTGCTTCGCAATCACGACCATGACCGCTTCGAGATCTACAATTACGCGTTTCATTCGGACAAAGCGGACAGGTTCACTGATGAGATGCGTGCGCTCTCCGACCACTGGTTCCCGACATTCGGCGTAAGCGACCATGATCTGGCGAAACGCATCCGTGCAGACGGGATCGATGTCCTGGTGGATCTCATCGGGCACACGAGGGGCAGCAGATTGGGAGCTTTCGCGGAGAAGCCGGCGCCGGTTTCCATGCATTGGCTCGACCACGGCGTGACCACCGGACTGACGGAGATCGACTATTTTCTTGGCGATCCCGTGTTCACGCCCGAAGGGCGTGACGAAATGTTCTCCGAAAAGGTCTGGAACCTGCCGCGAACGGTATTCGCATACGAGCCGTTGTTCCCGGAAGAGGCCGTCGTCCCGTCGCCGGCCCTGGCCAAGGGACATGTGACCTTCGGCATTCTCTCCCGTGCCATCAAGGTCAATGACGGCATGATCCGCCTTTGGTCGTCGATCCTTCGATGTCTTCCGGATGCGCGGTTCGCGCTTTTCAGCCATTCCTGCCGCGACCGAGCCGTTGTGGAAGACTACGAGAGACGGTTCGCAGTCTGCGGAATCCCCAAGGAACGGCTCGATCTGGGTTTCAGCTTCAAAGCCGCGGACGCTCATGCCCAGATCGACATTCTGCTCGATACGGCCCCGCATTGCGCCGGTGTCACGTTCTCCGAATGTCTCCACATGGGCATCCCGGCGGTGACCCTACGCGGCAGGTCCGCAATCGGAACGCTTGGCAGCTCGATGTTGACCCAACTGGGGCATCCGGATTGGATCGCCGAAACCGAGGAAGACTATGTCCGCATCGCTTGCGGCCTCGCTTCCGACATCGAGAGGCTGGCATATCTGCGGCAGACCTTGCGGCAGGAGATGGAGCGGTCGCCGCTGATGGACGGTCCCGCCTTCGCACGCGATTTCGAGGCAGCCTGCCGCGCGATGTGGGTAAAGTGGTGCGCCACCGGGTAGCCGCGCGGGCCGCGGCTTCGCTTCCGTGTTGAATCTGTATTGAATTTTAGATTTATGCTGTTTATTGGCGACAGCTTTTTAACTTGTCTTTGTTTTAATAAAGCCAACCGTTGAGCCAAACTTGAATTTCATCAGGTTTTAGTTAATACGGTCGGAAGCATTCCGGATCGGCAATAATAATTTTTTCGGGTGGGGTTTCGTGAAGAACATCAATCTGTCGACCAAGATCCCAGCGCTTGTCGGGATCGCGACGGCGCTCTCGATCCTTGTGGTTGCTTCGTTCAGTTATTTCCAATCGGCGCGGCAAATGGAGGAGCGGGCGGTGGCCCAACTTGAGGCCATGTCGGTGGCACGCGTCGCCGCGCTCCGGACGCTGCTGGATTCCATCCGTGCCGACCTTAAGATTGTCGCCGCCAATACCGGCACGGACAAGGCGCTGAACGGTTTCAAATTCGGGTTCCGCCTGTTCGCGCGCAAGGGCAATCCGACAGAGACGCTGCAGAAGCTCTATATCGAGGACAATCCGAACCCGCCCGGCAGCAAGCAGCTGCTCGACAAGGCCGAGGACGATTCCGGATACACGAAATATCACCTCGAAAACCACCCCTGGTTCCGCAAGCTGGCCGAGGATCGCGGCTACGCCGACGTCATGCTGATCGATAACGAAGGCAACATTATCTACAGCGTGCTGAAGGATCAGGATTTCGCCACCAACCTGATCGAGGGTCCATGGAAGGATACCGTGTTGGCGCAGACGGTTGCGCGGATTGCGGAAAACCCGGAAGCGGGCCGGGTCACGATGACCGATTTCCATCCCTACGAGCCGCGCGGCGGCGCGCCGACGGCCTTTATCGCAACGCCGATCTTTGTCCGCGACGAGTTCGCGGGCAGTCTGGTTTTCCACATTCCCGACGCTCTGATCGACCGGCTGATGCGCGACACCACCGGTATGGGCGAAACCGGCGAGACCATTCTGGTCGGCGCCGACGGCCTGCTGCGCAGCTCTTCCCGGGTTTCCGGCGCGGAAGCCATACTGAATGCCAAAGCGGAGACCGAGTCGGCGGGCCGCGCTCTCGCGGGCGAGGAAGGCACCGTCAAAGGCGCGAACTATCTCGGAACCCCGGTCTACACCGTCTACAAACCGCTCGAGTTCTCGGGGGTGAAATGGGCGGTCCTCGGTGAGATGAGCGAGGCCGAAATCCTCGGTCCGGTGCGCGAGATGCGGAACATTCTCGCGATCGTCGGTGCCGTCTTGTTCGTGCTCCTTGCGGGCTTCGGGTACATCACGGCCCGCAAGGCGCTGCGGCCGGTCGTACAGATGACCGGGGTGATGAACGAGCTCTCCCAGGGCAATCTCGAGGTCGAGATACCCGGTGCCGGGCGTGGCGACGAGATCGGCGAGATGGCTGGAGCCGTCGAGGTGTTCCGCGAGAACATGGTCCGCAACGAGGAGATGAAGGCGGAGCAGGAGCGCTCCCAGCAGCGCCGCGAGGCCCGGGCGAAGAAGATCGAGGACATCACCCAGAACTTCGATAAGGCCGTGAGCGAAGCGCTTCGCAGCGTCGCCAGCGCGACCACGGAACTCGACTCAACCGCGCAGTCCATGGCGGGGATCGCTGAGAACACGCAGTCCCAGGCGGATTCCGTCGCCGCCGCGTCGAGCGAGGCGTCCTCGAACGTGGATATGGTGGCGGCCGCGGCCGAGCAGCTTGCCTCTTCGATCCGCGAGATCGGCCAGCAGGTGAGCGAGTCCACGCGGATCAGCGCGGAAGCCTCCGAGCAGGCCGAGCATACGCGGGAATCCGTGGTTGGGCTCGATCAGGCGGCGCAGAAGGTCGGCGAGATCGTCGGTCTCATCAACGACATCGCCGAACAGACCAACCTCCTTGCCCTGAACGCGACGATCGAGGCCGCGCGGGCGGGCGAGGCAGGCAAGGGCTTCGCCGTCGTCGCGAGCGAGGTGAAGAATCTCGCCAACCAGACCGCGAAGGCGACGGAGGAAATCACCACGCAGATTGCCGCCATGCAGTCGGAGACCGCCAGCGCGGTGAATGCAATCCGGACCATCACCGAGACCGTGGCACGGGTGAGCGAGATCGCGACCGGTATCGCCTCGGCGGTGGAGGAACAGAACTCGGCGACCTCGGAGATCAGCCGCAACGTTCAGGAGGCCGCGCAGGGTACCCAGATGGTGTCCGCGAACATCTCCTCAATGACCGAAGGGGCGCAGGAAACCGGAACCGCCGCGAGCCAGGTGCTGCAGACCGCTCGTGAGGTGGCGCAGCAGTCCAACTCGCTGAACGAGACCGTGCGCCGCTTCCTCGACGAGGTGCGCAACGCCTGACGTCGTCTACTTCGCCTCGAGCCGTTCCAGGAACCAGCCGAGCAGGCGGCGCCAGAGTTCGTCGCCGAGTGCGGCGCCTTCGATGTTGGTGTCCAGGTTCGGGTTGTCGTTGATCTCGATGACGAAGACCCCATCCGCATTCTGCTTCAGATCGACCCCATAGAGGCCGTCGCCCATCTTGGCGGCGGCCTTGACCGCGATATCGACCACTTCGGCGGGTGCCTGCTCGACCGGTATGGTCTTGAAACCGCCCTCGTCGAACTTCCCGTCCGCCTTATGATGCACGATTTGCCAGTGCTTGCGGGCCATCAGGTACTGACTGACATAGAGCGGTTTGCCGCCGAGTACGCCAACCCGCCAGTCGAAATCCGTCGGCATGAATTCCTGCGCCAGCAACAGGTCTGTCTTGTGGAACAGATCGGTGCTGAGCGAGGTCAGCGCGTCCAGGTCGTTGACCTTGTGAACGCCGCGGCTGAAGGAGCCGTCCGGGATCTTCACCACCATCGGAAACCCGATCGTGTCGGCCGCCTTCGTGAGGCCGCCGACGGAGGACATGACGATGGATTTCGGGATCGGCAGCTTCGCCCCTTCCATCATTTCCTTCAGGAACACCTTGTTGGTGCAACGGATCATCGACATCGTGTCGTCGATCACCGGCATGCCCTCCTGCTCGGCACGGCGGGCGAAGCGGAAGGTGTGATCGTTGACCGAGGTTGTCTCGCGGATGAAGAGAGCGTCGAACTCGGCGACGCGGGGCAAGTCCTTCTGCTGGATCGGTTCGACCTCGATCCCCATCTTCGCGCCGACCGACGCCAGCCGTTTCAGGGAACTGATCTGGGTCGGCGGCATCGCCTCTTTCGGATTGTGCAGGACCGCGAGGCTCCAGCGCAGAGGGGTCTTCGACTTCGGCCCCGTCCAGGAGCGCCGGCAATGGGCAGCCATGGCCTGGGTGAAGAATTCCCTGTCTTCCGTGCTGAGACCTTTCGGCGAGACCGGTTTCAGGGTCCTGATCCGGGTCCATTCGCCGGTATCGACCTCGATCGCGATCATCGGGCAGCGGAACCAGTCGAACAGCAGGCGGGCGAACTTCTCGTAGCCCGCTACCGACGGCCGGCCGAAGGCGACAAGCAGGGTGAAGCTTTCCTGCTCAGGTTCTGTCTTACGGTTGCGGTCCCGGTTCAGCGCCTCTTCCAGTTCCGGCAGAGCCGACGCGTAGAGTCCCTTGCGCGACAGCTCCAGCATGGTCTGGACCGTCGGGATCACCCGGTGGCCGCGCGCCTCGGCCAGCAGCGAGGCGTAGTAACCCGCGCTTTGATAGGCGTAGCTTCGCGCCAGATTGATGACGACGGGCCGGAGGCCGTCGAACAGCCCGGCCGCTGACAGGTAATCTCGGACCGACAGCACCTTGTGCGGTGTGTCGGTATGGTCGATGTCCTTGCGGCTCTCGGTAAGAATCAGCCAGTCCGTCACCGTTTCTCATCCTTTCGTACGATGATCGCCGCTCTGAGCCTGCCGCGGCCCCAGCGCGCCATTCGGCCGAACGCCTCTTTCGGCACCGGCAGCGCCGCCGCGGCGCTTTCCGTCTCCAGGGCGTCGGTTTCGACCCACGGATCGTGGATCAGAAAGCGGTCGTTCTCCTCGCCATAGACCAGAACCCAATGCGGGGTCCGGCTGCCGACCATCTGGTAAAGGCTTACCAATACGATGGCGAAGGCGCCGTCGGCGAGAGCGGCGCTCAGGTCGGCATTGTCCAGAGGCGTGATGTGGATCGGGATCCGCATTTCCTCCGCGGCCCGACGGTAGTCCTCCTGAATCAGGGTCAGGGCCTCCCGGCGGTCCTTCTGTCTTACGCTGTCGACGAAAAGCGGCGGTTCCTCGCTGAGGAAGACTTCGACGGACAGACCGTGGCGCGCCAGGGCGACGGCCATGCCGACGGGTTCGCATCCCCCGTGGCCCGATTGCATGAAGACCGTCGTCGATTCGCGCCAGAGGCGGAATTCCTCCACCCGGCTGAACGCATAGTCCGGATCGAATGCCTTCAGCGCCATCATCATGCAGGACGGACCGCAGGTGAAGTCGGAGGTCTGGGAATAGTAGGACGGCGTCGTCGCCGAGAAGGCGGACCGGACAAGTCGCTTCTCGTAGCGCAAGGCGTCCGAATGGTCTTCGTAATAGTCGAGATATTTGCCGAACTGGCGGTATCCGAGACGCTCGTAGAGTGCGATTGCCGAGTCATTGTCCGGACGGACCTCAAGTCTCATGGAGAGGCACTCATGGCTGCGCGCCACGTCCTCGCCGGCCGCAAGCAATGCGGCCGCCGTACCGCTGCCGCGTGCCATCGGCAGGACGGCGATCGAATAGAGCCGGGCGAGGGCCGTCCCGCGGCGGAAGAGGACCAGGATGTAGCCAACGAGCCCATCGTCCGTCTCCGCGACCAGCAACGCGCTGTGACCGTGACGGATGAAGTCCCGGAAGCTGCGGCGGCTCAGCCGGTCGCTCTCGAAACAGGCCGTCTCGATCTCGGTGAGGGCATCGATGTCAGAGAGCGAGGCGGCACGGATCCGTGCCTCGCTCGAGGGGGCGGCCAGCGCAGGTTGTGTCCGCTGATTGAGATTTGAAATCGTCGTACTTTCCGCAGGTTCTGCAATTCACTTCCAGACCGGCGCCCGAACTGCGTTCGGCCTGACGGAACCGTTGCACTCCGGTTCCCGATTTACAGGCGATTATATACGATTACTGACTTCGCAAAGATATCCGAGTTGCGAAAATCGGCCATCGATTTTCTTGCCGCTTCCCCTATCGCGGTGCGCTTGAAGAAGGCCCCTTTTTGAAGGCAGACTGCGCGTCGGAACATGAAGGAGCTTCCCATGGATGTAACGTCGCTGCTGGTCTTCGCCCTTGCGCTCGCGCTTGCCGCCGGATCGCCCGGGCCGAGTCTCGCCGCGCTCGTGGCCCAGGTCCTCGCGCGCGGCTGGCGCGCGGTCCTGCCCTTCCTTATGGCGATGTGGCTGGGCGAGCTGATCTGGCTGACCATGGCGATCGTCGGACTGGTCGCCGTCGCCGAGACCTTTCATGCCGCGTTCGTCGCCATCAAGTGGCTCGGTGTCGGTTATCTCGCCTGGCTGGCCTGGAAGATGTGGACGGCGCCCGCCGAGACCTCCGGCGCGGCGCTTCCGGAGCCGCGTAGCGGCCTGAAGATGTTCCTGTCCGGCATGGCGGTGACGCTCGGCAACCCGAAAATCATGGTGTTCTATCTTGCTCTGCTGCCGACCCTGATCGATCTCGGCAATGTCAGCTTCGCCGACTGGATGAGCATTTCCGTGACGCTGCTGGTCGTCCTTGCCGCGATCGACCTGTCCTATGTCGTACTGGCCGCCGGGGCCCGGAACCTGATGCGCAGCCCGCGCGCCGTCCGCATCGCGAACCGGACCAGCGCGACGGCAATGGGCGGTGCGGCGCTCGCCATTGCGCTTCGGGACTAGGCGGCGTCCTTCGTGTCGTCCGATGGTGTCAGCTCGTCCGGACTGGTCGGGTCCACGGCGGCGGTCGTCTGCGCCATCCGGACGGCGTCGGCGAAAGGAATCTGATCTTCGGCCGGCGCCGGTGCCCGCACCCGCATCCGGTAGGCGCAGAAGGCCGCGGCAGCGATATGAATCGCCGCGGTATAGGCGAACAGATAGCGGATCCCCACCAGATCGATGATGGCCGAAGCAATGGTGGGGCCCGCGACGGCGCCGAGGGCGAAAACCAGCAGCAGCCCGCTCGCCGCCTCGACATAGTCGTTCGGATCGGTGATGAAATCGTTCAGATGCGCGACGCTGAGCGCATAGATCGGAAATGCGAAGATTCCGAAGATGAAGCCGAAGATGAAGACCCCGTATGGGACATGCTCGGCGAGCAGCACCATGCCGAGGCCCGCCGCGGCTGAGCCGAGACAGGCGCCGATGATGACCAGCCGACGGTCGATGCGGTCGGAGAGCCGTCCGAGGGGCCACTGCCCGATCGCGCCGGCGATCACCACGATGCTCATGAACCAGGCAACCGTCGAGACGTCAGAGGAATTGGCGGTGGTCAGGGCATAGACGGGCGCGAGCGACCAGAAGGCGCCGTTCGCAAGCCCGACGGCGACGCACCCGACCACGCCGACAGGCGAGATCCGGAACAGCCGTCCGAGCCGGAGCTGCACGACTTCGAGCGGCGCCGGCTGGTCTATGCGGGTCAGGGCGACCGGAACGGCAGCGACCGAAACCAGGATCGATGCGAGCGCGAAGAGCGGGAAACTCGCGGGATCGGCCGTCATCAGCAGGATCTGCCCGACGGTAATGACGGTCAGGTTGATGATCGTATAGACCGAGAACACGAGGCCCCGGTTCTCGTTGCTCGACTTCTCGTTCAGCCAGCTCTCGATCACCATGTAAAGAACGGCGAAGCAGAATCCCGTCATCGCCCGCAGGGCCCACCATATGACCGGCTCGAGAACGAGCGCGTGTATCAGGACCACCGTGGACGCCACGGCGACCATTCCGGTGAAGGTCCGGATGTGGCCGACCACGCGGATGACCCTGGGACCGTAGAGACACCCTGCCATGAAGCCGAGGAAATAGGCGGACCCCAGAATGCCGATTTCCATGGAGCCAAAAGATTCCATGCCCGCGCGTACTGGCAGGAGCGTGCCCTGCAGGCCGTTGCCCATGAGCAGGATGGCGATGCTGAGCAGCAGCGGGATGAGGGGAATAATCGATGCCATGGAGGCCCCTTTAACGAGAGCGGCCCAACAGGGCTCCAGGCCGCCTGGGTCTTCTATCTTGCCGGCAATTCCAGCCTGTGCCAGCCGAGCGCTTCGCGGACTGACGAGCAACCGGGACCATATTTCCCGGTCACTCGGCGAGGCACTTTATCGCATCACCTACCATGACATGGGGAAAAAACGCCATCCCCGGCCATACCTGACGGTGAGCGCTAACAGGTTGGAACTTCCGAAAGATATGTCGTCAGCGCCTCTTCTCCTCCGCGCGCAATTTCGAAAAACCCGGAACCATACTGTGCTGACAGGTATTCGAGTGTGTTTGCAATTTTAGAGATTTTTATCTGTAAGTTATTTGTAATGTCTTGGTTTGAGCGAGACGTGCGTTTTTAAATCCTATTCCTTACCGAAGGGGGCGGAGACTTCGATTTTTCTCCGTGTGTTTACTCCCGGGACTTCGATCGGGAGCGTTTTCTATTTTTACGAATTTGGTTCTGAATTGGCACTTCCTGCCTATGGGTAATTGTGTGAATAAATGCTGGGAACCGGGTTTTTGGACAATTGGCTCGATGTTTGCGAAATGGGACGTGCTCAACTGGTTCGGGTTGGGGAAAAGCGAAGCTGCCGACGCGGATGAGGGGGCTGCGGAACCCGAGCGGCTGACCTCGGCGCTTGATGTCTACACAACAGAGCCGCCCGGGGACGCGACGGCTCTTCGCATATTTGAAGGCGCCTGGTCGTCCTATATTCCGGGATACGGTTTCGGCACTGCCGCGCTGTTCCAGGATCACCGGGTGGATTGGATCGCGGAGCAGTGCGGCGGTTTTTCCGGCAAGCGCATTCTTGAACTCGGCCCACTCGAAGGCGGGCACACCTATATGTTTGCGCGCGGCGGGGCCGCGAGTATCACCTCGATCGAATCGAACCAGCGCGCCTTTCTGAAATGCTTGGTCGTCAAAGAGATACTCGGCTTCGACGCGCGGTTTCATTGCGGCGATTTCAGGCCGTACCTGAAAACCTGCGAGGAAGAGTACGACTTTGTGATGGCAAGCGGCGTCCTCTATCACATGACGGAACCGCTGGAGCTGCTTGAAGGGATTGCCCGCGTTTCATCCTCTTTCGCAGTCTGGACGCACTATTACGACGACGAGATCATCCGGGCGAACGAGGAGCTCTCTCCGAAGTTCGCGGAGGAACCGGTCCGCTCGACGGTACGGGGGCGGGAGATAGAAATGTACGAGCAGAACTATCTCGATGCGATCAACTGGAGTGGGTTCTGCGGAGGTTCCGCCCCGACAAGCTTCTGGATGACGCGGGATAGCCTGCTCGGGGCTATCGCCGACCTCGGCTATGAAGTCACGGTCCACGGTGACGAGAGGGAGCATCCCAATGGCCCCGCAATTCTCTTCTACGCTCATCGCTGACCGGGCTGCGCGGGTTATCTCACCGGCAATTCCAGTCCATGCCGGGTGAGCACTTCGGAGCCTGATGACGTCACGAGAACGGTATTGCCCAGCCCCATGGCGAGGCGCGTTTCCGGATCGCCGACCATGACATGGGGAAAGAAGACCATTCCCGGCCGCAGTTCCAGCGGGTTGCCCGCATAGATCATCGGCGGAACGTCCATCCAGGACGGCCGGTAGGTCGCGCCGAGCGAATAACCGCAGGCGGCGAACCGATGTTCTGCATGCCCTGCGGCGTCGAGCCGGGCGCGGTGGATTTCGTCGACGGAACCGAGCGCCGCGCCGGGCCGGAAAGCCTCCTGCATCTCCAGAAGAGTGTCGCGCACCAGCGCATGCAGATTTCGTTGCGGCTCTGTCGGCCCCCCGATGGAGATACTGCGCTCGATGCAGCAATTGTAGCGCCTGTAGGTCCCGGCATATTCGAGGATCAGGAGATCCTGGTCGTCGAGCGGACGCGGACCGCCGACACCGCGTCCGTAGATCGCCCGAGAACCTGAATTCACCAGCGGCCCCGCCGGCGAGACATCGCCGCCGCCGCGCAGGGTCGTGGTCATGATGGCGGCGGTCACTTCCGCATCGATCACCCCGGCGCGGGCGACCGCGAGGGCGGCGTCGTACGCGTCGTCGGCCAGTGTCGCGGCCTTTCGCAGATAGGCGATCTCCGCCTCGGACTTGATCAGCCGGAGCCCCGAGACCACGTCGCTCGCGTCGGTGAGGGTGCAGAAGCCGTCCATGGCCTGCTGTACCGCCGCATGGTTCTTGCCGGTCAGCCCGTAGGTCTCGAGCTCGATCCCGATAAGGGTGCCGGCAAGGCCGAGGCCGGCGAGAATGTCGCGAAGCTGTCCTGCCGGGTCCGCGTCTTCCGCGTTGAGCCAGACATGGATTTCGTCGACGAGCGAGGTGTCCCGGGCCTGGGAGACGTCTGGCCGGCGGCAGAGCAGCGTCAGGGGACGTTCTTCCGTCGTCAGCACCAGGCACTGGAAGAAGACGTAGCCGCCGCCGTCATAGCCGGTCAGGTAATAGTGGGTCTCCTGACCGAAGCAGAGCAGGGCGTCGAGGTCCCGCTCCGCCAGCCGCGCACGGGCACGGGCGATCCGTGCCCGGTATTCCGTCTCTTCGAAGGCAAGTGTCCTGGCGCTCATGCCGGCACGATATTGTGCGCCGGGCCATACGGGAAGCCGGTGATGTTCTCGGCGTGGTCCTTCCCGATGACCAGGATATCGTGCTCGCGGTAACCGCCCGCACCGGGCGTGCCCTCGGGCACCCAGAGCATCGGCTCCATGGAGACCACCATGCCCGGCTCCAGCACGGTATCGATGTCCTCGCGCAGCTCCAGCCCGGCCTCTCGGCCGTAATAGTGCGAGAGAATGCCGAAGGAGTGGCCGTAGCCGAAGGATCGGTAGTCGAGCAGCCCTTCCTCGTGGAAGAAGCGGTTGATGCCGGCGCAGATCTCGCTGCAGCGCGCGCCCGGTTTGATCAGCGAGATGCCGAGCTCGTGCGCCGCCACGTTCGCTTCCCATAGCTTCAGGGTTGCCCTGTCCGGTTCGCCGAGGGTGAGGGTACGCTCTAGCGCCGTGTAGTAACCGGAGATCATCGGGAAGGTGTTGAGACTGAGCAGGTCGCCGGCGTCGAGTTTCCGCATGGTGACGGGGTTGTGAGCGCCGTCGGTATTGAGACCCGACTGGAACCAGACCCACGTATCGCGCATCTCGCTGTCCGGAAAGGCTTCCGCGATGGCCAGTTCCATGGCGTCGCGGCCCGCCATCGCGACGTCGATCTCCCGCGCGCCCGGTCTGATCGCATCCCGGATCGCCGCACCGCCGATATCGGCGATGCGCGCACCCTCCCGGATGAGGGCGATCTCTTCCGGCGACTTGACCATGCGCTGGCGCATCGCCTCGGGGGCGATGTCGACGATCTCGGTGACGCCGGCAATTTCCTCCAGTGCGTCGTGCGCCTGAAGGGTCAGGTGATCGCCCTCGATCCCCACCCGCGTCGCCTTGCCGATCAGGTCCTTCACGGCGCGCCAGTAATTGTTCCGTTGCCAGTCGGTATAGATGACATTGTCCTCGAGGCTGCGGCGCCAGGGTTGTCCGCCGTCTATGTTTGCGGAGACGGTGGTGCACGCATCCTGTGTCACCACGCAGCCGAACGGGCGGCCGAAGCTGCAATAGAGGAAGCCCGAATAGTAGGCGATGTTGTGCATCGAGGTGAACAGCACGGCCTCCAGCGCGAGACCGTCCATGATCCCGCGAATGCCACTCAGCCGGCGGGCGTATTCGCCCGCGGAAAAAGGCAGAGGGGCTTTCTCGCCGTTGCGGCGGGTGAAATGCGTGGGGCGTTCGCCGATCGGCGTCATCCTGACCTCCATATCCGAACCGGACGCATGGAGCGCCCGGATAATCCATCCGGGCGTACAGGATGTTGGATCACCCCGCCGTCATGAGAAGTGGCGGAGACGCATGCCTGAACCAAGTCACCGGCGACGCCATCGCCGCGCATGCCGAGGCGAGGTTAAAACCGGATTTCGGCTCCGGTCAATCCCGATGAAACCGCCCCGCCGCCTTCAGCATTTCGCGGTGTGCCAGCGCCTCGGCATTGAGGTCGCGGGCCTGCTGGAAGGCCTCCCGTTCCCGCCATTCCGCCTCGGTGCCTGGTGCGAAGGGGAGGCCCAGGCGTTCGGCGATCGCTTCGCTGTGCACCAGGATCGAGGGGTCATGTTCGAAGTTCATGCCCGCCTCGCGAACGAACGCGATGTGTTCGCCGTAATGCTCGTCCTTGTCCGCATGCCGTCGAGCAGCCTTTGCCAGGAACTCGGAGCGTGATTTCGACCAGTAATGATTGACCCTCAGCACGTTCACTTCGACCCGCTGGCTGAAGGCGTCGAGCCTGGTGCCGGCGATGGGCGCGCCGCTGGGGCTGACCGCGGGCTCTCCATTGCGGTAGGCGAAGCTGTGCGGGGAGAGCATCCGCTCGATCGCGTCCGGGCGCGCGATGCTTTTGATGTGGGCGTTGTAGGGATAATAGCTTTCGACGAGACCCGGTGGATGTCCGTCCTTCAGGAACACGGGCTCGCTGGTCCGGAAGTCCAGCCGGCCCCGGAGCTGATAGCTGGTGGTCACCATCGGTCCCGGCGGTGTCTCGAAACCCGAGGAGCCGTAACAGACCCAATTGATCCCGAGACCCGGAAAGCGTTCGTACCGTGTCATGATCTCGGCCAGCGTCTCCGGACGGTTGCGGGCGAAGGCGAATTCGTCGATATCGACGAACGCCATCCAGAACGTCTCTCCGCGATGGGTCCGGATGCAGTGCTCGTAGGCGGCGCGCTGGCGGTTCGTGGTCCGGGCGGCCCTGTTCAACGTGACCATGCCGCGATCCAGCCAGGGCTTCAGGACAGTCTCCGGATCGTCGGCGCTCAAATCGTCATAGAGATAAAAATGCTCGACGCCCTGCAGCTCGTAATGGGTCAGCCATTCGGCGAGATAGCTGGCCTCGTTCTGAAAAATCGCGCAGACGGTCAGATAGTACACGGATCATCCCTTGGGCGCGGTTCGCTGAACCCGGTTTTCATAGCAGAACCGGCATACGGCTCCATAGCCAAGTTCCGGCGCCCGGCGCCCGCGCGCTTTCGCTTCCCGGATTGAACCGCTCACGCGTCTACCGGTTGCACCTCATGCGACCGGAAGGAGCGTAGCCATGTCCGATGCCGTCATCGATTTCCCGAACAGTACTGGAAAGGTTCTCGAAGGATCGACCCGAATTGCCGATGTGGATCCGAACGAGCCGATCGAGATCAGCCTGCTACTGAAAGATCCGGAGCCCGGCGCGTCGGGTCGTGTCACACGGGTGGAGCTTGCGGCAACGCGGCGGAGCGCGACACGCGATGCGATCTCGCGGATCGCGGCCTATGCCGGGCGGAATGGCTTCACCCTGACGGCTGTCGAGCCCGCAAAGCTCCGCGTCAAGCTTACCGGCCCCGCTTACCGGCACGAGGCGGCGTTCCGGATACGGCTTGCCCACTTCCATCACCCACGCGGACGGTATCGCGGATACTGGGGCCCGCTCTATTGTCCGGCGGGTCTCGCCGAACTGCTTGAGGCCATCCTCGGGCATGAGACCGCTCCCGTCGGGCGCTCGCATCTCCAGCCGGTGCTCGATGTCGGCGCGGCGAAGCCGATGCTTGCGAACCGGATCGCCACGCTCTACGGCTTTCCGCAGCAATCCGCAGCGGGGCAGACCGTCGCGATCCTGGAATTCGGCGGCGGCTATCTGCAGTCGGATATGGCCGTGGCGGCAAGGGCCATGGGCGTCCCGGTGCCGGAGATCGTTGCGCTCTCGGTCGACGGGGGGAGTCAGGACTTCGCCGGTGGCGCCGGAGCGAGCGTTGAGGTCGCGCTCGACATGCAGGTGGTCGCGGGCGCAGCACCGGGCGCGCGGCTCGCCGTCTATTTCGCCGCGAACGCGGCGCGCAGCTTCGTCGACGCGACGCTCGACGCGCTGCACGACCAGCAGAACGCGCCCTCGGTGATCTCGATCAGCTGGGGCGGGGCGGAGGAGGGCTGGAGCCAGGCCGGGATGCAGGCGATGAACCGGGCGCTCGCCGACGCCGCCCGGCTCGGTGTCAGCGTCTTTATTTCATCGGGCGACCTGCTCGCTCCGGACGGGGTGCGCGACGGGCGGGTACATGTGAACTTCCCCGCCTCCAGTCCCTGGGCGACCGGCTGCGGCGGCACTCTGCTGGATACGTCCGGTGGCGCGATCGCCTCCGAAACGGTCTGGAACAGCGGCGCGGCCGGGACCGGCGGTGGCGTTTCCCGGGTCTGGCCGCTGCCCGCCTACCAGGCGAACGCGTCTGTGCCGGTCAATCTCGAAAGCGGGCAGGCCGGACGCGGCGTGCCCGACGTCGCGGCCGACGCGGACCCGCAGAGCGGCTTCTGGGTCTTCGTCGACGGCAACCCCTCGCCGGTCGGCGGCACCAGCGCCGTCGCCCCGCTCTGGGCCGGTTTCACCGCGCTGGTGAATGCCGCACGGGCGGAGAAGCAGAAGCCACCGGTCGGCTTTCTCAATCCGCTGCTCTATGGCAACCCCTCACTGCTGAAGCCGGTCACCAGCGGCAACAACAAGCCGGCCGGGACGAATACCGGATATGACGCGACAAGCGGCTATTCGGCGACGACCGGGCTCGGCAGTTTCGGCAATCCGAACCTGTTCACTGCGCTGGTCGACGCTGAATGAAAGGCATGTTCACGATGTGGGCGAAACCAGATCGCGTCACTCTCGCTACCCGGCACTCAATTGCGCCGGATCGATGTTCGCGCCGCAGATGAGCACTCCGATCCGGCGGTTCGCAATCCGGTCCGGCGGCATCGCACGGAGACAGGCAATCGGCAGAGCTGCGGCCGGTTCTGCCGCGAGGCGGACTTCTCGCCACAGGTCATGTTGAGCCCGCTGGATATCCTCGTCCTCGACCAGCCGGCTTTCGACTTCGGCGGTAGCCAAGGTTTCAAACGCCAGATCGCCGAGACGACGGCATCCGAGAGCATCGGCCGCAATGCCGCCGGTTTCGACGTCGACAGGGGCTCCCGCCGCAAGGGCGGCATGAAGTGTCGGCGCGCGTTCGGGCTCGGCACAGATCAGCGGAATCCGTCGGTTGAACCAGGCGGCCAGGCCCGCCGCAAGCCCGCCACCACCTACCGACAGGACGAGGGCGTCCAGATCCGGAGCCTGCTTGTCGAGTTCCATGCCGATCGAACCCTGGCCGATTATGGTCTCCTCGGCTTCGAAGGCATGCACCATCAATCCGCCACTGGCTTCCGCGTCCGCTTGTGCGGCCGACCGGGACTCGACGTAAACGTCGCCCGCGACAATGACCTCCGCACCGAGATCCCGGAGAAGCGTGCGTTTGGCCTCCGAGCTTATGGATGGAACGAAAATACGTGCCCGTAGCCCCATGCGGCGGGCAACGGTTGCCACCGCCACCCCGTGATTGCCTCCCGATGCCGCCACCAGCCCGCCGGCGGCAAGCTCCGGGGAAGACAGGACCGCGTTTGTCGCGCCGCGGATCTTGAAAGAGCCGGAGATCTGCTGGCTCTCCAGCTTGAGGACAAGCGTCGCGTCGATGCCCAATGCACCGGGCTCGAGCTCGATCACGGGAGTGCGGCGGATATGCGAGGCAATACGGTTTGCAGCGACTTCGATTGCGGAGTGGTCGATCATGCCGAGGTCTCCATACCCGTAACGGCCAGCTGCTTTCGCGTGTCGAGTCTCAGCTGGAACAGATCGGGCCGGGCGTAATGACCCGTTACGTCGAAATCGAATTTTCCCCGGGCGATCTCGTCCATGTCGAGCTCGGCCGTCAGCAAGCCTTCCGCATCGACCAGCGGCTCGGCGAGGAATTTCCCGAATGGATCGACAATGCAACTGCGACCGCGGCAGATCCAGGCGTCCGGGTCCGCATCCGCGAAGTAATCCGTCGCGTCGTCCGGCACCTGACGGCGCTGGAGAGCCTGGCATGCCGACAGCACAAAGCAGCGGCCCTCAATAGCGATATGCCGCATGGAGGCCGTCCAGCACTCCCTTTCATCCAGCGTCGGCGCGCAATAGATCTGCGGGTGCAGATCGTAGGTCGCCGTCCGCAGGAGCGGCATGTAGTTCTCCCAGCAGATCACCGATGCTATGCGGCCGGCGCCGGTATCGTAAGCCCGCAAATCGGATAGATCGCCGAATCCCCAGGCGAGCCGCTCGGCTCCCGTGGGCATCAGCTTGCGCCGGCGGCCGAGAAAGCGCCCGGTCTCGTCGAAATGCGCCACGGTGCAGAATATCGTCCCACCGTCCCGTTCGATCACTCCGACGACAAGCGCAATTCCGTTATCGCCCGAGATCTGCGCCAGGCGCTCAGTCACGGAGCCGGGCATTTCGCATGCGCTCTCAAGGTAGCGACGGTAGAGATCGCGCCCCTCCCGAGTGCGCCCGCCGAAATACGAACCGAACATCGCACCTTTCGGATAGGCCGCGACCATCGCCTCGGGGAACAGCACCAGTTTTGCGCCCTGACGTGCGGCGCGCGCGGTCCAGTCCGCAACCTTGTCGAGAGAGCGCTCGACGTCGAAGAGAACCGGGCCCGTCTGGGCGATAGCGACTTGAGTTCTTGTCATGGCGATCCGAAATATGTATCAATAATGAACATTTTTGTATCATATATGATCATAAGAGATTGGAACCCGAATTGGCAAAGCCGAAATCGACGAGCGGCGTGATCAGCAGCGTCGATCACGCCGTCGACCTCATAGAGATGTTGTCGGTCCATGGCACGGCGACGGTCTCGGAGATTGCCCGCACGACTGGCCTGCCGCGCCCCACTGTGTATCGCCTGCTGCGAACGCTCGCTGCCCGCAAGATCACCGGCATGGATGGGAAACGTCACCACCTCACGCTCCGGCTGCACGAGCTTGGCGTGAGAGCGCGCTCGGTCGATATGTTTCAGCAGCGGGTTCAGCCCATCCTCGACCGCATCGTCGCCGCAACCGGCTTGACGGCGCACCTCGCCGTACGGGACGGCAATACGGCTGCGTTTGTCGCGAAACGTGACGGGCCCGAGGCGATGCCGATGGCGAGCAGGATCGGATGGCGCGGTCCGCTTCACTGTACGGCGGTGGGAAAGGTGCTGCTTGCGGAGGACGACTCGCAGCCGGAACTTCCTCTCGTCCGGCAGACGAATCAGACAATCGTCGATCCTTCGCTTTTGGCCAAGGCGCTGGAGGACGTGAGGCGGGACGGGTACGCGCTCGACGATGAGGAGCTCCTTCCCGGCTTGCGTTGCGTTGCGGTGCCGTGGCGCGACGGGGAAGCTCTGATCGGGGCGATCTCTGTGTCTGGTCGAAGCGACGAGGTTGCGGACCCTGCTGGTCTCGCGGAGGTGCTTAGGAACAATCTGGGGTAAGGGGGGCGAGCGTCCGGCCCGAGCCCCAATCCGCTTTTGTTCGCGCTGGACCGGAGGCCCGAACCGGGGCGCTGCGACACCGAAATTCTTCTCGCGGCCCGCTGACTTGCCCGCTTCCTTGTTCAGCCGAACTCGGAGGCGGCATCTCAATCGACGAGCCGTTCCGAAACCTGACAGGTCCGTTTCGCGCTGAAGATTCCGCTTGCCCGAATTTCTAAACGCATATCAATATAACAATTAGCGTTTAGGAGTTTTCATGGCCGACCGGGTTGTCAGTGCGGGGATCGAGGGGGTGAGCGGGGCGCTTCGCATGCCGCTCTATCACCAGATTTTCCTTATTTTGCGCCAGCAGATCACTGACGGCCTGCACGAGTACGACGCGCTGATCCCGGGTGAACAGGAGCTCGCGGAGACCTACGACGTCTCGCGCATCACGGCGAAGCGGGCGCTGGACGAACTGGCCGCCGAAGGCCTCGTCGTGCGCGAGCGCGGACGCGGCACCCGGGTGCGCTACCGGCCGAAGGCGCGGGCGTTCCAGTCCTCCATGGACGGGCTGCTCGAGAACCTGATCGCCATGGGGCTCGAGACCAAGGTGAAGCTGATCTCCTTCGGCTATGTCCCGGCGAACGAGGAGGTGGCCGCAGCCCTCTCCTGTCCGATCGGCCAGGAAGTGCAGCGCTCCGTCCGGATGCGCAGCGTCGAGGGCAAGCCCTTCTCCTTCCTGACCACCTATGTCCCGGCCGATATCGGCCGTCGCTACGACGCTGCCGATCTCGCGAACAAGCCGCTGCTCTCGCTTCTGGAGCGGAGCGGGGTGCAGGTCGACGCGGCGAGCCAAGCGATTTCCGCCACGCTCGCGGATCCGGGGGTTGCCGGGCATCTCGGCATTTCCGCCGGATCGGCTTTGCTGAAGATCAACCGCATCGTGAAGGACCGGGACGGGCGCCCGGTCGAGTACATCACCGCGCTCTACCGCCCCGACCAGTACCAGTACCGCATGGTGCTCTCGCGGGTGCAGGGAGAGACCCACAATACCTGGACACCCAGCCAGGACGCGGTAACGACCGCAAAAGACTGAGCCAACCGAACAGGGGATAAGGCAATGACAAAGACAAAGACTTTCAATGAATTCTCCCGCCGCCAGGTTCTGGCCGGCGTGGCCGCCGGCGGCGCTGTTGCGGCGGCCGGCACACTCGGCATGCCGCACATCGCCCGCGCGGCCGATCCGGTGAAGATCGGCGTCGTCCATCCGGTGACCGGCTTCCTGCAGTTCTCCGGCACCCAGTGCCGCTTCGGCGCGGTCACTGCGATCGACGAGGTCAATGCGGCCGGCGGTCTGAAGGCGCTCGGTGGCGCCCCGCTTGAAGCCGTGCTCGGCGATGCCCAGTCCAAGGCCGAGATCGGTGCGGCCGAGGTCGAGAAATTCAACGAGGCGGGCGTCTCCGCCGTGGTCGGCGCCTATGCCTCCGGTATCTGCCTCGCCACCACGCAGACCGCCGCGAAATACGGCATTCCGCATGTCGTCGATGTCGGGGTGAGCGATCAGATCGTTTCCCGTGGCCTCGAGAACACCTTCCGCTTCGGTCCGGGCTTCGGCACCATCACCAAGGAAGGCGTCGATCACCTGATCGCCATCAACAAGGAAGCCGGCAGCCCGGTGAAGTCGGTGGTCATCGTGCATGAGAACACGACGCCCTTCGGCAGCGGCATGGCGGGGCTTCTGGAGAAGAACCTGACCCCGGCCGGTTTCGAGGTGAAGGAAATCCTGCCGCACCCGACCGGCAATAAGGACTTCAACAACATCGCGCTGAAGATCAAGGAACTGAACCCGGATCTGGTGATCCCGTCCCACTATTACGGCGACGGCGTGCTGTTCCTGCGCACCCTGCAGCGTCAGCGGGTCCAGCCGAAGGCGATCTATTCGGTGCTCGGCGGTGCCTCCTCGCAGTACCGGCTCGTGAACGAGTTCCCGGATGCGGCCGAATATGTGATGGACTGCAATCACTGGTTCGATCCGCGCAAGGACGCCGCGCTCGCCCTGCGCAAGAAGACCGAGGCGGCGGGCCTGTCCTACTCCTACGAAGTGTTCCTTGCCTATGAGGCGGTGATGTTCGCCGTCGACGCGATCGAGCGCGCCGGTTCGGCCGACCGCGCCAAGATCATCGAGGCGATGGCCTCCAGCACCTGGGACGGGCACTTCATGCCCTATGGTCCGACCAAGATGGTCAACGGCCAGAACGAGGGCGCGCAGGCGATGGTCATGCAGGTTCTCGACAAGGAGATCGAAGTCGTCGCTCCGAAAGAGTTCGCGACCAAGGCTCCGGTGTTCCCGCGCCCGGCCTGACGACCGGCTTTGAGCCGCGGCGGGGACGGTTGGGGCCGTCTCCGCCGCTCATTGCGGCCTGAACGCGACTGACATCAATGGATTTTCTCGGTATCAGCCTGCCGTCCTATTCTTTTGAGACGGTCTTCGGCTCCGCCATCAGCGGCGTCTTCCTCGGTGCGATCTACGCTCTTGTCGCGCTCGGGCTCACGCTGATCTACGGCGTGCTCCACATCATCAATTTCGCCCATGGCAGCCTTCTGATGCTGGCCATGTACGCGGTCTTCTTTCTCTGGAGCGCGTTCGGGGTCGACCCCTATGTTGCAATGCTGATCGTCGTGCCGGGCGGGTTCTGCTTCGGCTACCTCCTGCAGCGAAGCGTCATCGGGCGGGCGAGCCACGGGCGGGACGAGATCATTCTCCTCGCGACCCTCGGGGTTTCCATTGTGCTCGAGAATTTCGCGCTCTTCGCCTTCTCGGCAAACGAGCGCAACGTCCAGGTGCCGTATGATTTCGACGGGATCGACCTCGGCGTGGTCTATGTCGTCTGGCCGCAGCTCGCGGCGCTGGCGGGTTCCCTGCTGATCACCGGCGCACTCTGGGCCTTCATGAAATTCACCGATACCGGCAAGGCGATCCGCGCCGTCGCGAAGGAGCGGCAGGGCGCGCGCCTGATGGGCATCAATGTCGAGCATATCTTCGCCGTCAGCTTCGGCATCGGCACCGCCTGCGTCGCCGCGGCGGCGAGCCTTCTGGCTCCGACCTATGCCGTCTTCCCGCAGGTCGGCTATCTCTTCGTGCTGATCGCCTTCACCGTCGTCGTGCTCGGCGGCATGGGTAGTTTCGTCGGCGCGCTGGTCGGTGGCCTGATCATCGGCGTGACGGAGCAGATCGGCCGGCTCTATCTCGGCGAAAGCCTCGGCCTGATCACGATCTCGGCGATCTTCATCCTGATTCTTCTCTTCCGGCCGACCGGCCTCTTCGGACAACGGCTATGATCGACGCCAGGACACAGCGGATCGGCTGGGCGATCCTGATCGCGGCCCTGCTCGCGGCCCCCTTTGCCATCAGCTCCGGGCGCTGGATGGAGTTCATCGAGCTCACACTCTTCGCCGCCCTGCTCGGCCAGGGCTGGAACATCCTCGGCGGCTATGGCGGGCAGTATTCCTTCGGCCACGCGCTGTTCTTCGGGACCGCGGCCTACCTGCAGGCGCTGCTGCAGT
Organism: Nisaea sediminum; assembly: GCF_014904705.1. Taxonomy (NCBI): domain Bacteria; kingdom Pseudomonadati; phylum Pseudomonadota; class Alphaproteobacteria; order Rhodospirillales; family Thalassobaculaceae; genus Nisaea; species Nisaea sediminum. The sequence continues at coordinate 137,620 of NZ_JACZCQ010000004.1, read as the reverse complement.
TCAAGCTCGGCTGGAGCCCGTGGGTCACGCTCTGGTTCGCGATCGCGGGCGCCGTCGCGGTCGGCGCCTTCGTCGGTTTCCTCAGCTTCCGCTACGGTTTGCGCGGTTCCTACTTCGCACTGGTCACGCTCGCTTTCGCCGAGGCGTTCCACGTGCTCGCCCGCTCGCTCGTCTCGGTGACCGAGGGCGGGAGCGGCATCCAGCTCGCGCTGAACCAGGATCCTGAGAAGGCGATCGAGAGCTTCCAGTTCACCTTTGCAGGGCCTTTCCTGGCGGAGGCGGGGTTCTATTACGTGATCCTGTTCTGCCTGCTGATCGGATTCGCCGTGACCGGCTGGCTGAACCATTCCCGCTTCGGCGCCCAACTGCAGGCGGTGCGAGAGGACGAGGATGCGGCCGAGGCGCTCGGTATCGACGCCTTCCGGGTGAAGATGCGGGCGATCTGCCTGTCCGCCGCCGTGACCTCGCTTGCCGGGATCTACTACGTGCAGAAGTTCCTCTTCGTCGATCCCGGCATCGCCTACGGGCCGGGCAAGTCGGTGGAGGCGCTGTTCGCCGCGATCATCGGCGGCCTCGGTACGGTGATAGGCCCGCTGCTCGGCTCCGCCTTCATTCATCTGGTCGGCGAGTTCGCGAAAGAGACTATCGGCGCCATGCTCGGTGACCGGCCGGGTGTCGACCTCATTCTCTTCGGCATCATCCTGGTGCTGATCCTCGCCTACATGCCGCGCGGCCTCGTGGGCCTCGCCGAGGTGATCTGGAAACGCTTTTCTGCGAGGAAGGAGGCCGGCGATGCTTGAGGTCTCCTCCCTCACCAAGCGGTTCGGCGGCCTCGTCGCGGTCAATGGCGCGAGCCTGCACGTCGACAAGGGCGAGATCGTCTCGCTGATCGGCCCGAACGGCGCCGGAAAGACCACGCTCTTCGCTTCCATCGCGGGTTTCCTGAAGCCCAACGGCGGGACCGTCATGCTCGACGGCCGGGACATTACCGGGCGAAAGCCGCACGAGATCTGCCTGCGCGGCATGGTCCGCACCTTCCAGGTCGTGAAGCCCTTCGCCGGACTGACCGTGCGCGAGAACATCGCTGTCGGCGCCCATACAAGGATCGCGAACCGGGGCGAGGCGCTGGAGCTGGCAACAGAAGTCGCCGAGCGGGTCGGCATGGGCGGTCGGCTCGACCAGTCCGCGGGCGATCTGACCGTTGCCGGGCGTAAGCGTCTCGAACTGGCGCGGGCCCTCGCAACCCAGCCGAAACTGCTGCTGCTCGACGAGGTCATGGCGGGGCTCAACGCGACCGAGATCCACGAAATCGTCGAGATCATCCAGGGTATCCGCAAGAGTGGCGTCACCATTCTGCTGATCGAGCATGTCATGCAGGCCGTGATGAAACTCTCCGACCGGGCCTATGTGCTGAATTACGGTGAGATCATCGCCGAGGGCAGCCCGGCCGAGATCGCGCACGATCCGCAGGTGATCGAGGCCTATCTCGGGCATGGTGCGGCGGAACGGATGAAGACCGCGGGAGGCGCCGATGCTTGAGGTCAAGGATCTCCGCGCCGGCTACGGCCACGCCAAGGTGCTGCACGGCGTCTCGCTCAAGGTCGGCGAGGGCGAACTCGTCGCCCTGCTCGGCAGCAACGGCGCGGGCAAGTCGACGCTGAACAACAATGTCTCCGGGATCTTCAAACCGTTCGGCGGAAGCATCCGCTTCGACGGGATCGAGATCGCCGGCGCCTCGACGGAAGAGATCGTCGACCGGGGGCTGATCCAGGTGCCGGAAGGCCGCCGGGTGTTCCCGAACATGACCGTGCGGGAGAATCTCGAACTCGGCTCCTACCGCCGCGCCAAGCCGAACCGGGTGCGCAATATCGAACATGTAGTCGAGACCTTCCCGCGCCTGAAGGAACGCTTCGGGCAATATGCCGGAACGCTCTCCGGCGGCGAGCAGCAGATGCTGGCGATCGGCCGCGGCCTGATGGCGGAACCGCGCCTGCTGATCCTCGACGAGCCCTCGCTCGGTCTCTCGCCGCTGCTGGTGGAGGAGATGTTCACGCTGATCCAGAAGCTGCGCTCACAAGGGCTTGCCGTCTTTTTGGTCGAGCAGAATGTCGTGCAGTCGCTGGAGATCGCCGACCGTGCCTATGTGATGGAGAACGGCCTGATCACCGTCGAGGGCGCGGCGCGGGATCTGATGAACGATGAGGAGCTGCGCCGCTCCTATCTGGGGATGTAGCCCATGGGCCAGACAACGGGCATGACGCTCGCGGAAAAGATCATCGCACGCGCCGCCGGGCAGGATAGCGTCCAGGCAGGGGAGATCGTCACCTGCCGGGTCGATCTCGCCATGATCCATGACAGCGGCGGGCCGCGCCGAGTGAAGCCGGTGCTGGAACGGCTCGGGGTCAAGGTCTGGGACAACCGCAAGGTCGTGGTCATTTCCGATCATTACGTTCCGGCGGTCGACCAGCAGAGCGCGGCGATCCTGAAGCTCACCCGCGACTGGGTGAAGGACCAGGAGATCGAGAGCTTCTACGACCAGCAGGGTATCTGCCATGTAGTGCTGCCGGAGCGCGGACACCTCAAGCCCGGCATGTTCGTGGTCGGCGGCGACAGCCACTCGCCGACCGGCGGCGCCTTCGGCTGCTACATGTTCGGTGTCGGCGCGACGGACATGGCGGGCGTGCTGGTAACAGGGGAAACCTGGATCCGGGTGCCGGAGACGATCCGCATCGACTGGCAGGGGACGCTGCCGCACGGTTCCTCGGCCAAGGACATGATGCTGAAGCTCTGCGCCACACTCGGCATGGACGGCGGCGACTACCAGGCGGTCGAATACACCGGCAGCACCATCGCCGGCCTCTCCATGACCGAGCGCATGACCATGTCCAACATGGCTGCCGAACTCGGCGCGCAGGCGGGGCTGATCGCCGCTGACGGAACGACGTCGGAGTATATTCGTGCCGCCGGAGCCAATCCCTCCGAAGGCGTCCCGTTCGTCGGGGACAAGGATGCAACCTACCGGGTGGTTCACGAGTTTGACGCCTCGGCGCTTGGTCCTCAGGTCGCGGCCCCGGACAGCCCGGCCAATTCGGGGCCTGTCGAGGAGGCGGACGATACCGCGATCGACCAGTGCTATATCGGCGCCTGCACCGGCGCGAAGCTGGAGGATCTCCGCATGGCCGCCGAAGTGCTCTGCGGCCGCAAGGTCGCGAGCTCGACGCGCCTGCTGATTGCCCCGGCCTCGACTCGTGTGACCGCTGCCGCTGCCGCCGACGGAACCCTCGCCAAGCTGACCGAGGCTGGCGCGATCTTGATGCCGTCCGGCTGCGGCGCCTGCGCGGGCTACGGCGCGGGCGTGCTGGCCGAGGGCGAGACCTGCATGGCCTCCACCGCGCGCAACTTCAAGGGCCGCATGGGTGCGCGTTCCTCCAAGGTCTGGCTGGGCTCGCCCTATACGGTGGCGGCGACCGCCGTTGCCGGACGTGTCGCCGATCCGCGGCTTTTCCTCGCGGAGAACGGCCGATGAGCCGGGTCTGGAAATACGGCGACAATGTCGACACCGACCTGCTCGCCCCTGGAGCGTACATGAAGGGCCCGATCGAGGATCTGGCGGCCCATTGCCTCGAGGCCATCGATCTCGATTTCGCGAAAGAGGTCGAACCGGGCGACGTTATCGTCGCCGGGCGCAATTTCGGGATCGGTTCAAGCCGTGAGCAGGCGGCAGAGGTGCTGGTCCTGCTCGGCGTGACGGCGGTCATCGCGAAAAGCTTCGGCGGGATCTTCTACCGCAACGCCTTCAATCTCGGCCTTCTGGCGCTCGTCGCCGACGCCGAATCCGACGTCGAAGCCGGCCACGAACTGGAACTCGACCCGGCCTCCGGCACCATTACCAACAAGACCACCGGCGCGCAGATCGCCGCCGAACCCGTTCCCGAGCATCTCCGCCGCATCGTCGCGGCGGGCGGGCTCGTTCCCTATCTCGAGCAACGACTGGAGAAGCGCTCATGACGCCGTCAAGCGTCCTGAAACAACGACTGAAGCAGCCCGATATCCTTGTGGCGCCCGGTGTGTTCGACGCCTTCAGCGCCATGGCGGCCGCGAAAGCCGGCTTTGAGGCGCTCTACGTCTCCGGCGCATCGATCGCCTATACCCGGCTCGGCCGTCCCGATATCGGGCTCTTCGGGCTCGAGGAAGTCGCCGACGTCGTGTCGCACATCTCCGAACGCGTCGACCTGCCGCTGATCGTCGATGCCGATACCGGCTTCGGCAACGCGCTGAACGTACAGCGTACCGTGCGCCTGCTGGAGCGTTCCGGCGCCGCCGGAATCCAGATCGAGGATCAGGCAATGCCGAAACGCTGCGGTCATCTCGACGGCAAGGCGCTGGTGTCCGTATCGGAAATGGCCGGCAAGATCCGGGCTGCCGTGGATGCGCGGCGCGACGAGGCGACGCAGATCGTCGCCCGCACCGATGCGATCGGCGTCGAGGGCTTCGAGGCGGCGCTGGAACGGGCTGAGGCCTACAAGCAGGCGGGTGCCGACGTTCTCTTCGTCGAGGCGCCTCGGGACGAAGCCGAGATCGCCGAGGTCGTGAAACGTTTCGGCTCGGACATTCCGCTGCTGGCCAACATGGTCGAGGGCGGCAAGACCCCGGCGATGACGGCGGAGGAACTTCAGGCGGCCGGTTTCGACATCGTGATCTTCCCGGGCGGCCTGATGCGCGCGCTCGCGGTCACCATCACCGAATATTTCACGAGCCTGCACGCCCATGGTTCCACCAAGCCCTTCCAGGCGCGGATGCTCGATTTCCGCGAGCTGAACGAGCTGCTCGGGACGCCGGGGATTCTCGAGGCGGGCCGGAAATACGACGGGGAGAGCACGTGATGGCCGACCTCGATCCGGTCACGCTCGCGGTTCTGAAGGGCCGGCTGGAGCAGATCGCCGACGAGATGGACGCGACGCTTTTCCGCAGCGCCTTCAACCCGATCATCGCCGAGGCACATGACGCCTCGCACGGCCTCTACCACGCGACCACCGGCGAGACGCTGGTGCAGGGCAAGTCCGGCCTGCCGATCTTCGTCGGCGCCATGTCCTTCGCGGTGAAGGCGGTGATCGACAAGTTCGGCGCCGGGGGGATTTCCGAGGGCGACGTCTTCATCTTCAACGATCCCTACGAGGGCGGCACCCACCTTTCCGACTTCAAGCTGGTGCAGCCCTTCTACCGGGACGGCGAGCTCTTCTGTTTCCTCGCCTCGGTCGGCCACTGGCACGATGTCGGAGGCAACGTGCCGGGCAACTACAACCCTGTCGCGACCGAGAGTTTCCAGGAAGGGATGATGATCCCGCCGGTGAAACTCTTCGCCAGGGGCGAGATGCGCACCGACGTGGTCGATATCCTGAAGGCCAATTCTCGCCTGCCGGGAAGTCTCTACGGCGACCTCAACGGCCAGATCAACGCGCTGCGGCTCGGCAACGAGCGGTTGGGAGCGCTGCTCGACGAGTACGGAGCCGGCACCGTCGCGGGCGCCATGACCGAGCTGCGGGACCGCGCGGGCCAGCTCATGCGCAGCCTGATCGGCGACATGCCGGACGGACGCTATTCCGCCGACGATTTCCTCGACAATGACGGCATCGTGGACGAGCCGCTCCGCATCGCGCTCGACATCGTCATCGAGGGCGAGAAGATGGTGCTCGACTTCTCGCGCACCTCGCCCGCCTGCGACGGGCCGGTGAACATCTCCCGCTCGACCGCCATCGCCTCCTGCTACGTGGCACTGAAGCATGTCTTCAAGGACGTCCCGGCCAATGCGGGCGTGCTCGCGCCGATCGAGTTCGTTATTCCCGAGGGCAGCCTGCTCAGCGTCTCCGCGCCGAAGCCGGTCGGGGGGTACACGGAAACCATCCTGCGCATCATCGACACGGTCTTCGTCGCGCTCAGCACGGCGGCGCCGGAGCGGGTGAACGGCTGCGCCTACGGCACGATCAACGCGCTCTCGCTCGCCGGGCACCGCAAGGACGGGCGGCGCTGGGTGATGTTCTCCTTCTTCGGCGGCGGCCATGGCGGCAATCCGAAGGGCGACGGTCTGAACCATGGCAACGCGCCGATCTCGACCGCGACGATCCCGGCGATGGAGATCCTCGAGGCCGCCTATCCGGTGCGCTTCACCCAGTGGGCACTCCGCCCCGACAGCGGCGGCGCCGGGCGGCATCGCGGCGGGCTAGGCGCGATCTACGAGATCGAGCTGCTGGAGGAGAAGGCGGATGTCTTCCTCTTCGGAGAGCGTGGCCGTTTCGCGCCGAAGGGCGTGGTCGGCGGCGGTTCCGCAGCGCTGAACAAATTCACCTACGAGCAGGCGGACGGGGATCACGTCCCGCCGATGGCCTCCAAGATGGTCGGCATCAAGCTGGCGAAAGGCCAGAAGGTGCGGCTGGAGACGCCGGGCGGCGGCGGCTACGGCGACGTGCTGGAGCGCGATCCGGCGGCGGTCGCCGAAGACGTGCGCCTCGGCTATGTCAGCGCCGGGGCCGCAAAGGAAACCTACCGCACCGTCATCGCGGCCGACGGTTCCGTCGATGCCGCGGCTACCGAACACCTGCGCGCGGAGTCTGCGCAATGAATGACATGAGCCGGAAGACCGTCGTCGGAGTCGATGTCGGCGGGACTTTCACCGATCTCTTCTTCCTCGACGAGGCGGCGGGCACCTGCGGCGTTGCCAAGGTCCCCTCGACCAAGCCGGACCAGTCTGAGGGCATCCGCGGCGGGATCGCCGAGGGCGGTGTCGAGCTCGGCGCCATCGGCACCATCGTGCACGGCACGACGGTCGGCACCAACGCGCTGCTGGAGCGCAACGGCGCCCGCACAGGGGTGATCACCACCACCGGTTTCCGCGACGTGCTGGAGATGCGCCGGCGCGACCGGCCGCAGACCTGGGGCCTCTGGGGCAGTTTCGATCCCGTCGTCCCGCGCGACCTCCGCCTGGAGGTTGACGAACGGGTGCTGGCGGACGGCTCCGTCCATACGCCAGTCGATCCGGAGGCGGTCAAAGCGGCGGCAAAAATTTTGCTGGAGCGCGGTGCCGAGTCTGTCTGCGTCTTCTTCGTCAACGCCTATGCCAACGATGCCAACGAGAAGGTCGCGCTGGACGCGGTGAAGCAGGTCTGGCCGAACCCGCATGTGACGGCGTCCAGCGTCATCCTGCCGGAAATCCGCGAGTTCGAGCGCGGCTCGACCGCGTCTCTCAACGCCTATCTGCAGCCGCCGGTCGGGAACTATCTCGAACGCTTAGAAAACGGTCTCCGGGAAGGCGGTTTCGGCGGCCAGGTGCTTATCGTGCAGTCGAACGGCGGCGTCATGTCGGCCGAGGTCGCGCGCGCCCTGCCGGTGCGCACCGCGCTCTCCGGCCCGGCGGCGGGCGTGATTGCCGGTGCCTATATCGCGGCGGCGGCGGGCGAGCCGAACATCATCACCTGCGATATGGGCGGCACCAGCTTCGACGTCTCGCTCGTCGCGGACGGAGAGAGTGCGCTCAGCGCCCAGACCTCGATCGATTTCGGCATGGTGGTCCGCACCCCGATGATCGAGATCACCACCATCGGCGCCGGCGGCGGCTCCATCGCCTCGGTCGACCGCGGCGGCCTGCTGCAGGTCGGCCCGGAAAGCGCGGGCTCCGATCCGGGTCCGGTCTGCTACGGCCTCGGCAACAAACGCCCCACCGTGACCGACGCGAATGTCGTCATGGGGCGGATCAACGCTGAGCGCCCGATTGGCGGCAAGCTCGCCCGCCTCGACGTGGAAGCGGCGAAGGAGGCGATCCGCATCCATGTCGCCGAGCCGCTCGGCATCGAGGTCATGGAAGCGGCGGAAGCCATCGTGCGCGTCGCCAACGCCAAGATGGCGGGCGCGATCCGTCTTGTCTCCATCGAGCGCGGGCACGATCCGAAGAGCTTCACCGCCATGCCGTTCGGCGGCGGCGGCGCGCTGCATACCGGCGCGCTGATCAAGGAGGTCGGCCTCGCGAGGGCGCTGGTCCCGCGCTATCCGGGTGTCACCAGCGCGCTCGGCTGCGTCATCGCCGACATGCGGCACGACCGGGTGCAGACCCTGAACACCCTTCTGGACGCGCTCGACGTGGCTGTGCTCAACACGGCGGTCGACGAGATCGTCGCAGAGGCCGAAGGGCTGCTCTCTGGCGCCAACGTGGTCTTCGAGGGTGTCGAGCGCATGGTCGAGTTCGACATGCTCTATCTCGGCCAGACCCACACCGTATCCGTGCCGGTGCCGGACGCCATGAACGGTGGATCCGCGGCGCTCGATGTGGCGAAGATCCGCTCGGCCTTCGAAGCGGCCTACCGGTCCGCCTTCGGCAGCCTGCTGGAAGGTATAGGCATCCGGGTGATGAATCTTCGCGTCGCCGTCATGGGCAAGCGGCCGAAATTCGATCTCGCCCTGCTGGCGCCGGCGGCCGGCGGTTCGGTTGAGGCCTCGCGCACCGGCGCGCGGAAGATCTGGTTCGACGGCGCCTGGTGGGACAGCCCGGTCTATGACCGGCTCTCGCTTCCGGTCGGGGCCGAGGTGCCGGGGCCGGCGGTGCTGGAGCAGGCGGACACGACGATCCTCGTCGATCCGGACCTCACGGGCACGGTCGACAGCTACGGCAACTTCACGATCGCGAGGAAAGGCTGATGGCGGGCAGTTTCGATCCTGCGACCACGGCGCTGCTGCTGGTCGACATGCAGAACGACTTCCTCCACCCCGAAGGCGCCTATGCCCGGGGCGGCGCCAAGGCGGCCGAGATCGCGGCTCTGCCGGCGAAGCTGAAGCCGGTGGCGGACGCCATGCGGTCGGTGGGCGGCTGGATCGTCTCGACCCATTTTACGCTCGTACCGGGCAAGGGCGGCGAGCCCTTCGTCTCGCCGCACCTGAAACAGCTCCGGCCGTTCCTCCGGAAAGGCGATTTCGCCCCCGGCAGCTTCGGGCAGGACCTGATCGAGGACCTCGCGCCAGCCGACATCAAGGTCGAGAAGGTGGCCTTCTCCGCCTTCTACATGAGCCGCCTCGAATGGGTGCTGAACCGCGCCGGGATCGAGCATCTCGTCGTTGGCGGCATCGTCACCAACGGCGGCGTCGCCTCGACGGTGCGCGACGCCCACGTCCGCGATTTCCACGTCACTGTGCTCTCGGACGGCTGCGCCGCTTTCTCGCCGGAAGTGCACGAGACCAACATTGCGGCGTTGAAGAGCGTCGCCGGGATCGAGAGCTGCGCGGATGTGATCGGAAGGCTGTCTGTATGATCGGCATCGCGTCCGCCGAAGAGGTCGAATTCGAGACCCGGGTCCAGATCGTCGTCGTCGGAGCCGGGGCCTGCGGGCTGACCGCAGCTCTGGCGGCGGCCGACGCGGGGGGCGAAGTGCTGGTTCTGGAACGGGACGAGAGCCCGTTCGGCTCCACCTCCATGTCCTCGGGTTTCATTCCTGCAGCGGCGACGCGCTGGCAGCAGGCACAGGGGATCGACGACGATCCCGGGCTGTTCCTGGAGGATATCCAGCGCAAATCCCACGATCGCTCCGATCCGACGGTCGCGGCGGAGGTGGTCGAGGCCATCGGCTCCGCATTGGAATGGCTCGAAGACGAGCACGGTATTCCCTTCGAGCTGCTGGACGGCTTTCTCTATCCGGGACACAGCCGGCACCGGATGCATGCGGTACCGGAGCGCACGGGCGAGGCGCTGTTGACCCGCTTGCTTCAGGCGGTGATGGAGGCGGGCGTTCCGGTCATGACCGATGCCCGCGTGACGACGCTTTTCGTTGACGACGACGGCATGATCGCCGGGGTCGAGATTACCCGGCCGGACGGCAGCGGCGAGCTCATCGGCTGCGGCAGCCTGGTTCTCGCCTGCAACGGATATGGCGGCAATCCGGACATGGTGGCGGAGCATATTCCCGCGATGGCCGGGGCCGAATATCACGGACATGCGGGCAATACCGGCGATGCGGTGATCTGGGGCGAGGCGCTCGGCGCCGAGATCCGCGATCTGACGGCGTGCCAGGGACACGGCTCGCTCGCCGTGCCGCACCGGATCCTGATCACCTGGGCCCTGATGATGGAAGGCGGGATCCAGGTGAACCGCAACGGCGATCGTTTCGCTAACGAGCATCAGGGCTACAGCGAACAGGCGGTCGACGTCCTGAAGCAGCCGGGCGGCATCGCGTTCGATATCTATGACGCGCGTCTGCACACGCTCGGGCTGGAGTTTCCGGACTACCGGGACGCGGTCCATGCCGGCGCTGTCCGTCAATGCAACAGCCTGGACACCCTGGCTGAATTTACCGGCGCGCCGCAGCAGAAGCTGGAGGCCGCGATTCTGGAAACATACGAGCAGGAGGTCGACCGGTTCGGCCGCGATCTCGGCAAGACGCCGGGGCTGCAGGCGCCCTTCTTTGCCGTCCGCGTCACCGGGGCCCTGTTCCACACCCAGGGCGGGCTCGCCGTCGATGGCGATGCGCGGGTGCTGCGCGAGGACGGTTCCTGCTTTCCCAACCTTTTCGCCGCGGGCGGCGCCGCCGTCGGCGTCTCCGGGCCGGATATCTCGGGTTATCTGTCCGGCAACGGCCTGCTCACGGCGGTGGCGCTTGGCCGGATAGCGGGCGAGTCGGCCGCTTCCGTCTGGTAACGTCGCTGCCCTGGCATTGACACCGGGGTGCCCGGCGGTAAGGTCCGTCCTCGTGGGGTAACGTCCTCACTCCGTCAAGGGTATGAACGTCCGGGAGCGTCCCGGTCCATCCGGGCCGGAAACGCCGCCGTTTGCCGGGCCTTTCCAAAGCACAGCGCTCGCCATGACTGACCGTCCCGATGTTCAGGCCGACGATTCCGGCCCACCGCCCGAGGGATCGCCGACCGGTCGCTGGTCTCTGCTGCGCTGGTTCGCCTCCTCCGCAACCCTGAACGTGCCGCAGGCGGCAAGTCCGGTCGCCTTCGCGCTGCTCACGCTCGGCCTCACCGGCGATGCCAGCCAGGGGGCGGCGCTTATCCTCGTCATGACCCTCGCCCAGGTGCTCGGAGCGGTTCCGATCACGCGTCTCGGCCGGAACGTCGCAGCGGCGCGCTACCTGCAGCTTCTGGTTTCGATCCGGACGATTGCACTGGTGCTGATGGCTGCTCTGGCCTTCTTCGGCATTCCCTTCGTCTGGCTGTTCGTTTGCGCGGCGATTGCGGGCTCGGTGAACGGCGCGGCGTTCGGTTACCTGCGCTCCATCCTGAACAGTCTGACTTCGACGGCGGGGCTCCCGAGGGCATTGGGGATTGCTGCAACGCTCGGAGAGGTGACCTTCGTCCTGTCGCCGGTGATCGCGTCCGGCCTCGGCAGCATCTCGCCGACCTTCGGTATCCTGGCGCTGGCGGCGCTCGGGTTCGTGCCGTGCCTGATCGTCCCGCACGTCGCCTCGGTGCATGGCGAGAAGGTGCAGCCGGCAAGGACCTCGGTGCTGACGCCCGCGGTTGGCCTCTGGCTGCTCTGTGCGACGGTCGGCGGTGCGGTCGTCGCCTCGATCGAGATCGGCGCCGTCGCCCTCGCGCTCAAGTTCGGCTACGAGCCGGCGCTTGCCATCATGTTCACGGTGCCGCTCTGCATCGCCTCCATTTCGGGCGGGATCTGGGTCAGCGTCTTCAACCGCCGTCTCTCGCGCCCGGTGGTGGTCCTCCTGTTGCTGCTCATGGCCGTTGGCGCCACGCTGGCCGCATCCGGCCTGTCGCTCGCGACGACCATTGTGGGCGCGGTCGTGATCGGATCCGTGATAGCGCCGCTCGGAACCTATTATTCCCTGACCCTCGACACCCTGGTCCTCCCGGAAAAGCGTGCGGAAGTCTTCGCGCTGCTCCGGACCGGCAACGCGGTCGGCGTCATCTTCGCGAGCTCGGTGCTGACCGCATTCTCCATCACGGCGGCGCTCGGCGCCGTTGCGGCGTCGATGTTCGCCACCGCGCTGCTGGTCGCGGCCGCCTCGCTGCCGAAGCGCTGAGGCGGCCGGTCCCGGCGGTCAGCCCCTCAGCGCCCGGAGGCAGAGCGCGGCATTTACCCCGCCGAAGCCGAAGCTGTTGCAGAGTGCCGCGCCGATATTGCTCGCCCGCGCCGTCAGCGGCACGAAATCGAGATCCTCGGAGCCCTCGTCCGGGGCGGTGAAGTTCAGCGTCGGCGGCAACGTTCCGCGCAGCACGGCAAGCGCGGTGAAGACGGCCTCGACGCCGCCCGCGGCGCCGAGGAGGTGGCCGATCGCGGATTTAGTCGAGGAGATCGGCGTCGCCGTGAGCGCCTTGCCGAACACCCGGCGCAGCGCGGCAAGTTCCGCCCGGTCGCCAACAGGGGTCGAGGTGGCGTGCCCGTTCACGTAGCCAATCTCCTCCGGCGCGAGGCCGGCCCGGTTCAGCGCGGCCGAAATGGCAAGCGCGGCACCGCCGCCGTCTTCCGGTCCGGCGGTGATGTGCCAGGCGTCGGCACTGGTGCCGTATCCGGCAACCTCCAGCAGGGGAGTGGCGCCGCGCGCTTCGGCATGGCTCCGCCGCTCCAACACGACCAGCCCGGCGCCCTCGCCGAGCACGAACCCGTCCCGGTCCCGGTCATAGGGGCGGGAGGCGGCGGCGGGATCCTCGTTCCGGGTCGAGAGCGCGCGGGCCGCGGCGAAGCCGCCGATGGTCAGCCGGTCGATGCAGGCTTCGGTGCCGCCCGCCAGCACCACATCCGCCTCTCCCGCGCGGATCAGCCGGACGCCGTCGCCGATCGCCTGCAGCCCGGCGGCGCAGGCCGTCACCGGCGTATCGATCGGCCCCCGGAAGCCGTAGCGGATCGAGATGTTCCCGGCCGCGAGATTGCCGAGGAAGGCCGGGATGACGAAGGGGGAGAGGCGCCGGTAGCCGCGCTGGTCGAGCGTGGCCTTGGCCTCGGTGATGGTCGGAAAGCCGCCGATGCCGGTGGCGACCGCCGTCGCGGTGCGGTCGCGGCTCTCCTGGTCTTCCGGTTTCCAGTTCGCCTGGGTCAGCGCTTCCTCGGCCGCGGCGAGAGCGTAGATGGTGAAGAGATCGACCTTCTTCCGCTCCTTCGTAGAGACCACGGCGTCGATATCGAGTCCGGCTTCCGCATCCTCCTCCTTCGACGGCACCAGTCCGGCGAAGCGGGTCGGCAGGTCCGAGACGTCGACGCGGTCGATGCCGCGGATGCCGGACCGGCCCTCGAGGAGCCTTTTCCACACGGTCTCGACCCCTGCGCCGAGCGGCGTGACGAGGCCCATTCCGGTAATCACGATCGGATCGTCAGACATGTCTTTCTCCAGTTATGTATATGCACAACTTCAGTTAAAAATGATCACTCGAGATCGCTCAGGATCTGCAGCGCGTCCTGGACCATGTTCCATTTCTCCTCGCCGAGTTCCGCCTTGATCCGGTCATGCGCCTCGAACCAGACCGGGATGAAGTCGGCGACACATTGTTCGCCGGCCTGGGTCAGTTCGACGCGCTGCGCGCGGCCGCGGCCCTCAACCTCCGACGAGATCAGGCCTCTCTTGCGCAATATCTTCAGGTTCCGGGTCAGTGCACTCCGCTCGATAGCGGTGCGCTCCGACAGTTCGCTGACGGAAGAGAAACCGCCACGGGAAATCGAGAAGAGCAGGGTGATCTGCGGCGCGCTCAGATCGAGCGGCAGGTCGAGCCGGTTGTAGCGCCGGGTAATCGCGCGGGCCGCCCGGCGCGTCTTCACCACGAGACAATTGGCGGCCATATATCCAGCGAGCTTTGCGTCCATGTCTGTCACTTAATGTGCATATGCACACCTGTAAAGGGCGAAGATTGCCGGGACATGCCGGAAAATGGGAGCCTGCCCGGCGCCAGCATCCGGTTGCGGCAGAAGCATAAAACCGCTAGGACAAGGCGCTTTTTTGCCTTCAGAGCCGGAGAGACCGCGTGTCGCATCCAGACAGTGAGAGCGAACTGACCAGACGCGCCCTGCTGCCCGCGGGATTGCGCGACGTGCTGCCGCTTGATGCGGCGCATGAGGCGGAGGTGATCCGGGCCCTGCTCGCCGAGTGTGCCGCGCATGGCTACGACCTCGTGAAGCCGCCGCTGGTCGAGTTCGAGACCTCGCTGTTCGCGGGACCGGGCGCGGCGATGAGCAACAGCACTTTCCGCCTGATGGACCCCGTCTCGCAGAAGATGATGGGGGTGCGCGCCGACATGACGGTGCAGATCGCCCGCATCGCCACCACCCGGCTGCGCGACGAGCCGCGTCCGCTCCGCCTCTGCTACGCGGGCGAGGTCCTGCGGGTCTCCGCCAACCAGCTTAATCCGGAGCGCGAGCTGGTCCAGGTCGGCGCCGAACTGCTCGGCGGCGACAGTGTCGCCGCGGATGTGGAGCCGATCCTGCTGGCCGTCGAAGCACTGCGTGCCATCGGCGTCGGGAACCTTTCGGTCGACCTGACGGCGCCCCGGGTGATCCCGGTATTGCTTGAGGAGGCGGACCTTCCGGACGATACCCTGCGCGCGCTGCGCACCGCGATCGACCGCAAGCACTCGGCTGAAGTCAGCCGCCTTGCCGGGCCGCTGGCCCCCGTCCTGAAGCAGCTGATGGATGCCACCGATTCCTGGCGCGAGGCGTTGGGCGATCTGAAGAATGTCAGGCTCCCGGACGCCGCCCGGGCGGCGATCGAGCGGGTTGGCGCGATTGCCGAGAGCGTGGCGGCAGTCGAGCCGGATCTCGCGATGACGATCGATCCGGTGGAGAACCGCGGTTTCGAATATTACACCGGCTACGGCTTCAGTCTGTTCTCGCGCGGCGTACGCGGCGAGCTCGGACGCGGCGGCCGCTACCGGGTGGATGGCGGCGAGGGGCTGCGTTCGGCCGGCTTCACGCTCTACATGGAATCCGTGATGCGCGCGCTGCCGGAACCCACGCGCCCGGAAAGGCTCTACCTGCCGTTCGGTACCTCCCCGGAGACAGCACGCAAACTGCGCACCGACGGCTGGATCACCATTGCAGGATTGGACAAGGAAGGCGATCCGGCGCTAGAAGCGTCGCGCCTCGGCTGTACCCATCTGCTGAAGAACGGAGCGCCGGTCGCGCTCTGAACCCGGGCCGCCGACCTGCGGCCTGAACCTGAGAAAGACGAGACAGACCATGAGAAACGTCACCGTGATCGGCGCCCAGTGGGGCGACGAAGGCAAGGGGAAGATCGTCGACTGGCTCTCGGAGCGCGCGGATGTGATCGTGCGCTTCCAGGGCGGACACAATGCGGGCCATACGCTCGTCATCGGCAATCAGACCTACAAGCTGAGTCTGCTGCCGTCAGGTGTGGTGCGCGAAGGTAAACTCTCGGTGATCGGCAACGGCGTCGTGATCGATCCCTGGGCGCTGGCGAGCGAGATCGAGACTCTCGGCAAGGCCGGCGTGAAGATCTCCACCGACAGCCTCGTGATCGCGGACAACGCCTCGCTCATCCTGCCGGTACACCGCCGGATCGACCAGGCCCGCGAAGCGGTAAAGGGCGAGGGCAAGATCGGCACCACCGGCCGCGGCATCGGCCCGGCCTATGAGGACAAGGTCGCCCGTCGTGCAGTGAAGGTATCCGATCTCGCCGATCCGGATTGCCTCGCTGTCCGGGTGCGCGAACTGATCGCGCATCACAACATCTTCCTGAAGGGCGCCGGCGAGGATCTCGTCGATCCGGAGGAGACGCTGGTCCAGCTTGCCGAGATCTCGCAGACGGTGCTGCCGTTCGTGCGTCCGGTCTGGCGCGAGCTTCAGGCAGCGGCGGCGAACGACAAGCGGATCCTCTTCGAGGGCGCGCAGGGCGTGATGCTCGATGTCGACCACGGCACCTATCCGTTCGTCACCTCTTCCAACACCGTCGCCGGTCAGGCCGCGGCGGGCTCCGGCCTCGGCCCGCGGGATGTCGGCTACGTGCTTGGCCTGGTGAAGGCCTACACCACGCGCGTCGGCTCCGGTCCGTTTCCGACGGAACTCAACGACGAGAATGGTCAGCGGCTCGGCGAGCGCGGGCGCGAGTTCGGCACCGTCACCGGACGCAAGCGGCGCTGCGGCTGGTTCGACGCGGTGATGGTCCGCCAGGCGCTGAAAGTATCCGGCGTCGACGGCATCGCTCTCACCAAGCTCGACGTGCTGGACGGGTTCGACGAGCTGAAGATCTGCGTCGGCTACGAGCTGAAGGGCGAACGGATGGACTATTTCCCGGCAGGCGCCGGGCCGCAGGCCGCCGTGACGCCGATCTACGAGACCGTCGAGGGTTGGTCCGAAAGTACGTTCGGCGCCCGTTCGTGGGCGGATCTTCCGGCCAACGCGGTGAAATATATCCGTTATCTCGAGGAGCTGATCGAGACGCCGGTGGCCCTGCTGTCGACCAGCCCGGAGCGCGAGGACACCATTCTGGTGCATGACCCGTTCCGCGGTTGAGGCCTGAGAGAAAACTGTAGTTTCGGCGGATAAACCCCTTCGTCTTCTGCTTTTTCTTGCATTCTCGGCGAAAGCTTGGGAAACCGAAGAAGCTCTTGGATGAAGGGACCTGCCAAAAATGGCGGATGTGGTCTCAGTCAACGACCGGTTCGATATCGACCCCGGTCAGCCCTTGCCCGATTTCGATTCGCCGACGGCGAAGGCTTATGCTTGCCGTGACGGCAACAACAAGGCCGATTTCGTGGCTCTGGTCTGCGAACCGAAATATCCGCTCAGGGTCGAGGCGATCAACGCACTGAAGGGCTTTCCGAACCACAGCCTGATGCGCGTCCAGGACCATGGCGTCGTCAACTGGACCCTCACCGGCCGGAGGATGCCGGTTCTGGTCGTGGACCGGCCGCGCGGCGGGCGGGTCTTCAAGTCCGAGGACGACACGATCGAGCCTTTTACGGACGAGCAACTGACCCGCGGGTTCCTGACACCGCTTGTCGCCAGTCTGCGCGAAATGTCCCAGCGCGGCGTGACCCACCGGAACATTCGTCCGGATAATCTGTTCTACAGTGACCCCAACCGCCGCTCCGTGATGCTTGGAGAATGCATCAGCTGCCCCGCCGGGCTCTTCCAGCCGGACAAGTACGAGAGTCTCGAAAACGCGATGGCGGACCGCACTGCGCGGGGCGACGGCAGCGTGCTCGACGATCTCTTCTCGGTCGGCGCAACCGTGCTCAGTCTCGTGACCGGCAGGATGCTGCCGGAGGATCCGGATCCGCAGCGCGCGATCTTCGACCGGATCAATCTCGGGTCCTACGCCTGTCTCGTCGGCGGCACCCGGCTGCAGATGAACATGGTCGAGCTGCTGCGCGGTCTCCTGACCGACGAGCCGCGCGAGCGCTGGACCATCCGCGATGTCGAACTCTGGCTCGGTGGGCGCCGGCTGACGCCGAAGCAGGTCAAGCTGCCGCAGAAAGCTGCCCGCCCGCTGATGGTCGGCGGCGGTTCCTACGAGAACGTCCGATCGGTCGCCCATGCGATCGGGCGGAACTGGAACACGGCCGCGGAACTGGTCCGGGGACAGGATTTCGACAACTGGCTGCGACGCTCGCTTGGCAACGAGAATGTCGTCGAGGCGGTCAACAAGGTGACCGGCGGGGCGAACGGCATCCAGAGCGCGCCGAAGGAAGAGGATGCGCGCCTGATCACGCGGGTCGCGATCGGCCTCGATCCGGCCGCGCCGATGCGGCACAAGGGGTTTTCGACCCATATCGACGGGGTCGGCCCGACGCTGGCACTCAATTTCAACGATGACGCCACCCGGCAGAAGGTCGCGGCCTTCATCGGCAGCCGCTCCGTCGGCCCCTGGATGTCGGTGCAGACCCGGTCGAAACAGGACTTGCTCGGACTGTTCTCCAAGTTCGACAAGCTGCCGACCCTGCTCAACAGCACCGGCCCCGGATACGGGATCGAGCGGGTGCTCTACGAGCTGAACGAAGACATCCACTGCATGAGCTCGATGATCGAGCATCTCTATGTGACGGACCCGGAAGAGGTGATCCCGGCTCTGGAGGCCGTGGCGCAGCAAGGCCGGCGGCCGCCGATCCCGATGGATCGCCATCTCGCGGCTTTCCTCGGCGCCAGGTCCCCCGATATCGACGACCGTCTGCTGCGGCCGCTCGGCAATTCCTCCGACACCCGTCCTGCCATCGATGCGCTCAATGTGTTGCGCCTGCTCGCGCGGATCCAGACGCTCTCGCGCAACGGTCCGATGCCGGGACTGAGCCACTGGTTCGTCGAGCTGATGAAGCCCGCGGTCAATGCCTTTCACAATCTGAAGGCCCGGGCGGCGGTCGAGAACAGTGTGATGAAGGCGTCGGATTCGGGGCAGCTCGGGGAAATTCTGAAGATATTCGACGATCAGCGCGCGCAGCAGCGGGATCAGCAGGGATACCAGCGCGCGCAGCAGGAATTCGCCCAGTGCGCTGTCCAGATCGCGCAGATGAATCTGGATCTGCAGAACAAGGACAGTCTGGCGGCGGAAGTCGGCGAGCAGGCCGCCGCCGTGGTCTCGGGCGTGGTCGGCAGCGTTGGAACCACCGCTATCGTAATCCTTTATTTGGTATAAACTCGCGGATCGGATGTTCGCGGCGGAGGTTTCCGCCGGCATTTGGATGTATCGGGACGGGCGATGGCAGCAAGTTCGGCAAATGCCGCTTCGATGAAGGTGATCGTCATTACGATCGTCGGCGGGCTGATGCTGTTCACTCTGCCGACCGTGCTTCTGCTCGGGATCGGCATGATGCCGACCTTCGCCGCCATGGCGATCGACCGGCGGCGGGAGAAGTACACCACGCTCTGCGTCGGCTGCATGAATTTCGTCGGCGTGTTGCCCTTCGTCGCCCAGCTCTGGACGGAGGGGCATTCCTACGAGCGCGCCTTCGCCATCATGGCCGATCCTTTCGCCTGGCTCACCATGCTGGGGGCGGCTGGGCTCGGCTGGTGCATCTACCTCATCGCGCCGGGGATCGTCTCGATGGGCATCGCGATGCGGATCGAGCAGCGCATCGGCCGGCTACGCCGGCGCCAGCGCGAACTGGTCGAGGAATGGGGCCCCGGCGTGGCGGGGGCGCTCGACGATTCCGAAAAGAGGGAAGCGAAGGCTGCCGGGGACGCCAAGCAGGAAAGCTGAGCGCCCCGGCAGGATATCTTGCTCAGGCGGTTTCGAGCCGCTGTTCGATGGCGGCGTTCCGCATCGCCTTCTGCAGCTTCTCGAAGGCGCGGACCTCGATTTGCCGCACCCGTTCCCGGCTGATGCCGTATTCCTGGCTCAGATCCTCGAGCGTTGTCGGATTTTCCAGCAGGCGACGCTCCGTCAGGATGTGGCGTTCACGTTCGTTGAGTGCCTCCATGCCGACCGCGAGCAGCTTGCGCCGCTGGTCCAGTTCCTCGCTCTCGGCCAGAACCTCTTCCTGGCTCTCGTTCTCGTCGACCAGCCAGTCCTGCCATTCGCCTTCGCCCTCGACTCGCAGCGGGGCATTCAGGGAATGGTCCGGGGCCGAGAGGCGCCGGTTCATGTTGATGACGTCCTGTTCCGGAACTTCCAGCTTCGTCGCGATTGCCGTCACCCGTTCGGGCGAGAGGTCGCCTTCCTCGATCGCCTGCATCTGGCCCTTGAGCTTGCGCAGGTTGAAGAAGAGCTTCTTCTGCGCCGCCGTGGTACCGATCTTCACCAGCGACCATGAGTGCAGGATATATTCCTGGATCGCGGCACGGATCCACCACATCGCATAGGTCGCGAGGCGGAAGCCGCGTTCCGGATCGAAGCGCTTCACCGCCTGCATCATGCCGACATTGCCTTCGGAAATCAGTTCGGCGACGGGGAGACCATAGCCGCGATATCCCATGGCGATCTTCGCCACGAGGCGGAGATGGCTGGTGACGAGCTTGTGCGCGGCTTCTGAATCGTCATGCTCGCGCCAGCGCTTGGCGAGCATGTACTCCTCTTCCGGCTTCAGCATCGGAAATTTGCGGATTTCCTGCAGATAGCGGGTGAGGTTGCCTTCAGCAGTAAGCGTCGGAAGTTGTGTCGCCTGTGCCATGTGATCCCCTTCGTCACGTCTCCGGCGGCTTCGTCCTTTATCCGCCGGTTTCGGGGGCACGCGCCCAAACGCTTCTTGTTCCCCCGTCTGGTACACTATGTAGTGTTCTTCTGTGGCGATTTTAAGGCCTTGTTAACGGTCTATTGGTCGCCATAGGAAAACAATCTTATTCACCAGACTGCCGGAGTCCGGCGAGCAGCGCTTCCATGTCGTCCGGAAGGGCGCTTTCGAAGCGCAACCATTCCTTCGTGACCGGGTGTTCGAAGCCGATAACCGCGGCGTGCAGGGCCTGTCGGCGGAAGGCTTTCACTGCTTCCGGATCGCCTGCCTTGTGGCCGCGTCCGTAAAGCGGGTCGCCGATCAGCGGATGGCCGATATGGGACATGTGGACGCGGATCTGGTGCGTCCGTCCGGTTTCCAGCCTGCACTCGACCAGAGCTGCGCGGGTGCCGAAGCGTTCGATGACCTTGTAGTGCGTCACCGCCGGTTTGCCGTTCGACGTCACCGCCATCTTCTTGCGGTTGCGCTGGCTGCGCCCGATGGCGCCCTCGATCCGGTCAGCCCGTTTCGTCGGCACGCCGCGGGTGACCGCCCGATAAAGCCGCTCGATCGTGTGGGCGGCAAACTGCACGACCAGCCCGTGATGCGCCTCGTCGCTCTTGGCCACGACCATCAGTCCGCTGGTATCCTTGTCGATGCGGTGCACGATCCCCGGGCGCCGGACGCCGCCGATCCCAGAAAGACTGCCGCCGCAATGGGCGAGCAGGGCATTCACAAGCGTGCCGTCGCTGCTGCCGGGGGCTGGATGGACCACCATGCCCGCCGGCTTGTCGACCACGATAAGGTCCTTGTCCTCGTAGACCACGGTCAGCGCGATGGCCTCCGGTTCCGGGTCCGCGGGCTCCGGCGGGGGCACCTGAATGCGGTAGGTCCGCCCGGGTTTGACCGCTTCCGAGGGGTCGGTTATCGTCGCGTCTCCGGCGCTGACGCGGCCGTCCAGGATGAGATTTTTCAACCGACTCCGGGACAGTTTCGGCACATCGGGCATCTCCGCGAGACGCCCGGCAAGCCAGCGGTCGATGCGGTCGGTTGTCTCGTCGCTCTGCCCGGCTTCGCCCGAGGCGATCTCTAACTGAAGTGTCTCTGAAGCAGGATCCATGGCCGCGAAGCTACCCGATAGCGATCAGAATCAGAAGCCGGCAGAGCCCTCTTGGCTGCTGCCCGCGAAAATTGCCGTCGTTGTCATGGGACTCATGATCTTCGTCGGTCTCGGCGTGATCGCCTATACCATCGCCACCCGGCTTGCCGGAAGCGATGAAACGGAGGCCGCGAAAGCGCCCGCCGCTTCGGCGCCAGCCGCCGTTTCGGGGATCCAGGCGGTCTCGACGCCCTTCGGGACGGTCCGGATCGATATTCCGCAAGGCAGCCGGCTCGGCGCAGCGCAGTTCGACAGCGGCCGTATGATTCTGCAGATGAACATGCCCAATCGCAAAATCCGGCTTCTGGTTTTCGACCTGGCGACCGGAAAGCAACTCGGCACATTTGAGTTGGCCCCACCTTCGAACTGATCATTTTGAGGAACGACTATGAGCAAATGGAACTCGGAGACGCTGCGCGTTGTGATTCCGGACGGCGCGACGCTTGGTCCGGCGCAGTACCATGAAGGCAAGATGATCCTGCAGGTGACGGGCCCGGAGGATCTGGTGCGCCTGATCGTCGTCGATCTCTCGACGGGCGATCCGCTCGGCAGTGTCGCCCTTATTCCGGAAAGCAAGGCATGAGCACCAATTCCAACGACTGGAAGGTCAATTTCGCCAGCGACAATGTCGGCGGCGCGGCGCCCGAGATCGTGGCGGCTCTCAGCGAGGCGGCGTCCGGGTTCGCCATGCCCTACGGGAATGACGATCTGACCGACAAGTTCCGCCGGATGGCGGCGGAGACCTTCGAGACCGAACTCGCGGCCTATCCGGTCGCGACCGGCACGGCGGCCAACTCCATCGCGCTCGCCACTCTCTCGCCGCCCTACGGCGTGATCTATTGCCACGAGGGCGCGCATATCGAGGAAGATGAGTGCGCGGCACCGGAATTTTTTATTGGCGGCGGCAAGCTCACCTTGCTCGGCGGCGCCGACGGCAAATTCTCGGCGGAGACCCTGAAGGCGAAACTCGGAGATCCGAGTGCGGCCTCGGCGGTGCATCACGCCCAACCGGCTGCCGTCAGCATCAGCCAGCTGACGGAGACGGGGACCGCGTACACGCTCGACGAGATCCGCGCGATCGCCGACGTCGCCCATGCCCACGGCCTGAAGCTGCACATGGACGGCGCCCGTTTCGCCAACGCGGTGAACGGGCTCGGCTGCTCGCCGGCTGAAGCGACCTGGAAGGCCGGGGTCGACGTGCTCTCCTTCGGCGCTACCAAGAACGGCGCCTTCGCCGCCGAAGCTGTGATCTTCTTCGATCCCGCGCTGGCGAAAGACGTCGAGTTCCGGCGCAAGCGCGGCGGCCATCTCTTCTCCAAGATGCGGTTTCTCTCGGCCCAGCTCTGCGCCTATCTCGAGAACGATAACTGGCTGCGCTACGCGGCGAACGCCAACCGCGCGGCGAAGGTGCTGACGGACGGTCTTCGCGGCCTGCCGGGCGTCGAACTGCTCTACCCAGTGGACGGCAACGAGATCTTCGCCCGCATTTCCGCGTCCGTGCATCAGGCGCTGCGTGCTGCGGGGTGCCAGTACTATGCGTTCGGCGAGGCGCCGGACGGCTCGGTCGGCATCAGGCTTGTCACCGCCTTCAACACAGGCGAAGCGGATACCGGCCATTTCATTGAGGCCGCGCGCGTCGGCGCAAAGGGAACGGCGGCATGAGCACGGTCCAGGCACGGCCGGGCCGCTATCCGGCGAACGACTACGATACGGGCGCGAAGCTGCCGCTCGACGGCGTCCGGGTGCTCGACCTTTCCCGCCTCGTCGCCGGTAACATGGTCACCCATGTGCTCGCCGACTACGGCGCCGAGGTGATCAAGCTGGAGCGACCGGGCTTCGGAGACGATCTGCGCAACTGGCGCACCGAGGGCGTCGCGACCCACTGGAAGGTTTTCTGCCGCAACAAGAAGAGCGTCACCCTCGATCTCCGCAAGGAGGAGGGCAAGGCGCTGTTCCTGAAGCTGGTGGAGACCGCCGACGCGGTGGTGGAGAATTTCAAGCCCGGCACACTGGAGGAATGGGGTCTCGGGCCGGACGTCCTTCAGGCGCGTAATCCGAAGCTGACGCTGGTCCGGGTCTCCGGCTGGGGCCAGACCGGGCCCTGGAAGCACAAGCCCGGCTTCGGCTCGCTGGTCGAGGCGATGAGCGGCTTTGCCGCGCTCAACGGCTTCGGCGACCGGCCGCCGGTACTGCCGCCGCTGGCGCTCGCCGACATGATCGCCGGACTTTACGGTGCCTTCGCCGTGATGGTCGCATTGCGCAACGTCGAGGTCTCGGGCGGGAAGGGGCAGAGCATCGATCTCTCGCTCTTCGAGCCGATCCACGCCATCCTCGGCCCGGAGGCGGCGAACTACGCGCTCTCCGGCAAGGTCCCGCCACGCACCGGCAGCCGTTCCAACCTGACCTCCCCGCGCAACACCTACCGCTGCAAGGACGGCAAGTACGTCGCGCTCTCCGGCTCGATCCAGGCGATGGCGGAGCGATTGTTCCGCACCATCGGCCGGCCGGACCTGATCGACGATCCGCGCTTCAGGACGAACACGGACCGGGTGAAGAACAACGATATCCTGGATCCGATCGTCGCCGACTATATGGCCGAGCGCACCCAGGCGGAATGCCTGGAGATCTTCGAGAAGGCCGGCGTCACCGTCGGGCCGGTGGCTGACGTCGCGCAGTTGGCCGACGACGATTACATGGAGGGAAGGGGCGTGGTCGAGGCCTTCCCGGATCCCGATATCGGCACCTTGCCGATGCATGCGGTAATCCCGCGGCTTTCCGGCACGCCGGGCGCGGTGCGCAGCCCTGCGCCGGAGCTCGGCGAGCATAACGCGGAAATCTGGGGCGGTCTCGGGATCGACGTCGCCGAGCAGGCGCGTCTCGCGCAAGAAGGAGTGATCTGATGGCCGGAACCCTGCCGCTCTGGCGCTCGCTGCTCTATGTCCCAGTGACCAACGAACGCTTCGTCGAGAAGGCCGCCGCGCGCGGCGCCGACGCGATCAAGCTCGATCTCGAGGACAGCATTCCGCCGGCCGAGAAGCCTGCTGCCCGGAAAGCGCTGCGCGATGCGGCGCAGGTGATCTCCAATGCTGGCACCGAGGTGCTGGTCCGGATCAACCGGCCCTGGCGGCTCGCCGTGCAGGATCTCGAAGCGGCGGTCTGGCCGGAGGTCTCTGGCCTCTGCCTGCCGAAACTGGAAAGCGCCGATCATCTCGCCTTCCTCGACGAGACCGTGGAGGAACTGGAGCGCGAACGAGGCCTGGAGGTCGGCACGATCCGCTTCATGGGCCTGATAGAGACCCCGCGTGGGCTCAACAATGTGCGGGAGATCGCCAAGGCAAGCCGGCGCCTGAAGGGCCTCTCGCTCGGCCAGGAGGATTATTCCGCCGCCCTCGGCATGCCGTCGCTCGGTCCGGGGGATCTGGTGGAGGATATGCGCCTCGTCCAGCGCGCCGCCCGCGAGGCCGGCATCCTGCCGCTCGGCTTTGCTGGCTCGATCGCCGAGATCACCGACATGGAGGCGTTCCGCGCCAGTGCCGAACGGGCCCGCGCCCTCGGCATGGAGGGCGCCTCCTGCGTCCATCCGGCCCAGGTGCCGATCCTGAACGCGGTGTTCTCCCCGACCGAGGCGGAGATCGAGACGGCGGAAGCGATGGTCGCGGCCTATGACGCGGCGATGGCGGAGGGGCTCGGCGCGGTCAGCTTCCGCGGCAAGATGATCGACGTCCCGGTGGTGGAACGCGCCCGCCGCGCGCTCGTGCTGCGCGACCGGATCGCGGGGCGGTAAGAGAAAACCGTCATCCCGGATCAAGTCCGGGATGACGAACTTACTTGGGGGAAGAAGAGCTCCCCTACCGCCCCAGCAGCTGCCCGATCAGATCGTACACCATATACGAGATCTCGCTCTCCAGCGGCAGCGACAGCATGCCCATGGCGCCGTACCCCAGCAGCCAGGGCATCAGGTAGAAGCGGATCATGAAGAAGAACCAGGCGACATAGAGCGGGTGCAGCCAGGGCAGCAGGAAGCCCGGGGTCACCGGCGCGAAGAAGCGGAGCAGCGGGTTCGTCACGCGGACGAAGAAGCGCATGAAGAAGAAATTCGAATCCTCCGGCAGGAAGATCGACATCGCGAAACGGCCGAACAGGGTCCACATCACCGTGCCGAGCAGGTAGTCGATCACCAGAACCCAGAGGGGAAAGGCGCTTGCATCCATCGGGGCGTATCCTCCCGCCGCTTATTTTTTTGATTGGGCATAAAAAATCCGGGACGAAGCTTGGCCCGTCCCGGATTTCTCTTCAAGCCTGTCCGGGACGGATTTGACGCCGTCCCGGATGATAAAGGTGTCTCTTAGTGAGCGCTGTCGAGGATCGTGCCGCCGCGCGGCGTCCGGACCGCGTCGACCATGCGCTGGGTCTCCTCGTCCGGTTCTTCGGTCATCAGGCTGACGACGATCATCAGCACCAAGCTGACCGGCATGCCGATCACGCCGAAGCGCAGGTGGTCGATGCCGAACCACGGCGTGCCGCCGGCGAAATAGACGTAGTAGAGATACGCCGATCCCGCGACGAAGCCGCCGATCATGCCCGCGAGCGCGCCCTGTCGGTTCGCCCGTTTCCACCAGATGCCGAGCACCAGCGGGAAGAACAGACCGGAACAGGCGAAGTCGAACGCCCAGGCCACTGCACCGAGGATCGAGGTCAGCTTCAGGCTGGCCACGAACGCGCCGGCCGCGCCGACGCCGAGGAGCAGAATCCGGGCCACAACGAGCCGGGTCTTGGTCTCCGCCTTCGGGTCGATGATCTTGTAGTACAGATCGTGGCTGAGGGCGTTGGCGATGGCGAGCAGCAGCCCGTCCGCCGTCGACATGGCCGCGGCCATGCCGCCTGCCGCCACCAGACCCGAGATCACGTAGGGCAGACCGGCGATTTCAGGCGTGGCCAGCACGACGATGTCGGCCCGCATGAAAAGCTCGTTGATCTGCAGGATCCCGTCCCCGTTGGAGTCGGACACTCTCAGGAAGTCGACCGCCGACCATTTCTGGATCCACTCGAGCGCGTTCACATCGGCGATGGACTTGCCGATGATGCCTGTCGCCAAGGTCGGATCGAGCAGCGAAAGCTTGGTGAAGGTCGCGAGCGCCGGCGCCGTGAAGTAGAGCAGGAAGATGAAGAGGATCGACCAGCCCACCGAGATCCGCGCGGAGCGCACGGACGGCGTCGTGAAGTAACGCATCAGCACGTGAGGCAGCGAGGCCGTGCCGCACATCATGCAGAGCACCAGCGTGGCGAACTTCCATTTCGCCATCAGGGTGTCGCCCGGCGCGTTGATCGGGTTCACCAGGGCCGCGAGACCGCCGAACTTCTCCGTCGGCTTCAAAGTGCCGATCTGGTGCAGGACCTCGAGTTCCTGTACGCGATGGACGGCATCGCCATAGGCGAGCTGCGGAATCATGCCGAACCCGCTCTTGTTCGACATCCAGACGACCGGGACGATGTAGGCGACGATCAGCACGATGTACTGGGCCACCTGGGTCCAGGTCACCGCCCGCATGCCGCCGAGCATCGAGCAGACGAGGATGCCTGCAAGACCGAACCAGACGCCGACTTCGAACGGAATCTGCAGGGCCCGGGAGGCGACCGTGCCGGTGGCGTTGATCTGCGCCGTCACGTAGGTGAAGGACGCGACCACCAGAACGATCACCGCGCAGAGGCGGGCAAAGTTGCCGCCGTAGCGCGTGCCGATGAAGTCCGGCACCGTGTAGCAGCCGAACTTGCGCAGATACGGCGCCATCAGCGAGGCGACGAGCACATAGCCGCCGGTCCAGCCGACCAGGAAGGCCATGTAGCCGTAACCGCCGAAATAGATGCCGCCGGCCATGGCAACGAAGGAGGCGCCGGACATCCAGTCCGCCGCTGTCGCCATGCCGTTATAGAGCGCCGGAACCTGCCGGCCGGCGACATAGTACTGGTCCGTCGCCATGGTGCGCGACAGCACGCCGATCAGGGCGTAGATCGCAATGGTGAAGCCGACGAACAGGTAACCGATCGTGTCGGGACTGACACCGGCCTGTTCGAGAATGGCCATCAGGATAATGAAGAGGAGGAACCCGCCGGTATAGAGGCCGTAGATCTTCCCCAGATTCTGGATGAAATCACCCTTCATGTCGGATCTCCCTACTCGTCCTCGTTTTCGTCTTCAGCGACGCCGAATTCCTCATCGATCTTGTTCTGGGTGCGTGCGAACCAGAAGATGATGACGACGAATGCAAACAGGGAGCCCTGTCCGGCCATGTAGAAGCCGAGCGGGAATCCGAGGAAGGTGATTGAGTTGAGCTGCGGCGCGAACCAGTGCACGCCGAAGGCGAAGATGAACCAGATGATCAGTGTGATGATAGTGAGGTTCTTGGTGCGCTGCCAATGAGCCTCATTGTTGGAGTCGGCTTCCGCCATCTTGGTACCCCCCTTTCCAATCACCGCCATTTACTGACGGCTTTTTTGTGTATCGCGTGTACCACGCAATATTCTTAGTCTATGACGGTTTAGTCGAATCAGCTACAGCTTTGTGAAGGTCTTGAATTGACTGTAGTTCGCATGAAACTCGGAAAGTTGTTATGTTTCCTGGTGTTTTGAGGGAGTTTTGGCGGAAGGCGAGACTGTTTATGCCGTTCTCGACCCGCTGGAACGAACAGCCGCTCGACGATATCGAATCGGCGTCCGGGTTCGTGAGTACCCGGGCGGCCTTCGTCGCCCAGACCACGCTTTACGGCTATGTCCGGACCCGAGCGGGGACGCGCTATACGGCGCTGTTCGACGACGATCTTTTCGCCCAATCGCTGAATATCGCGAAATGGCAGCTGTTCCTCGCCTGCGCGGCCGATCTCGCGGCATATGTCGCGGCGGGCTGCCGCGAAAGGCTCGATCAGGAGAGCGAGCGGGAACTGGCGCTCTCGTTCCTGCGGTCGGCCCTCGCGGAATATGAGGAACCCACCCGGACGGTTCCCGACTGGGCGGAGGCGGTCGCGCAGGCGGAGTCGAGGTTGCGCCTTGTCAGACCGGACCCGGAAGACCCGGTCGCGGCGTTCAGGGGCAGCGAGGATGCCCTGATCCATTGGGCGCCGATCGCCGACGAACTGAAGATCCACGACGAGGGGATCGTGCGGAACTCCATCCGCTTCAAGTGGAAGGACATCCGGACCCAGCTGACGTCTTCGCTGAAAGCCAACGCGGTCGCGGAGGATTTCGCCGCCGTGCGTCCGGCCGCCGAGTAGCGCCGTGGCGCCCGCGCGGGACAGGGACGACTCGCCGCTCCGCCGGGCCATTGTCATGCGCTATCGGACGCGCCGCACCCATGCGGTCCTGCTCTCGGCGATCCCGGCGATCCTTGCCCTCGCGCTCGTGATCTTTGCCGTCCGTCACGTCCTGCTTGCCGACGAGCAGGACTGGACGCTGCTCGTCCTGCCCGCGGTCGGCACCGTGGCGGCGGCCGTGCTCACCTACGCGGTCTATGGCATCATCGCGGCGCATATCGGCGATCTCGACAGGATGAAGGAGGATCTCGACCTCGCGGCCAGCACCGGACGGCTGCCGGCGCGATGGCGGCAATTCACCGGCGGGCCGGGCGAGATCGCGGGACTGTCGCAGACGATCGAGCGGGCATTCATCCGCCGCCAGCGGCATGATTCCGAAGGTGCCTGGATCGCCGGCGTCCTCGCGGGCATCCCTGCGGCAGTGATCGTTTTCACCGGTACCGGCCTCGTCGCGCTCTCGAATGCCGCCGCCCGGAGGCGTCTCGGCGAATTCGGCACCGCGCCGGGACACAGCATCTTCTCGATCGTCGATCATGGATTGCTGGGGGCGGCGCTCCGGCGCGCGCGGGACAGCCGGCGTCCGGTCGAATTCGCTCTCACCGATACCGAGGGAAAGAGTGTGGAGGCCCAGATCGCCGGACTGGCGGAAGGCGGCGTCATTTCCTTCCTCGCTCCGGTGGAGGAGGTGCTCCCGGAACAGACCGCGATGGACCTCAGCCTCGGGAGCGTAGCTCCGGAGCCGGCGCCGTTTCTCAATTCCACGCCGCTCGGCTCCCTGCCTATCGTCAGCCTCGACCTCGAGACCACGGGGCTGGAGGCCGCACGCGACCGGATCGTTTCCATCGGCGCGGTCCGGGTGCAGGACGGTCATGTCTTTACAGGCGCCTGCCTCGATCTTCTGGTGAAGCCGGGAATCCAGATCCCGGAGCGATCCTTCCGGGTGCACGGGATCGGCGACGAACTGGTCGCCGGCGCCCCGCCGCTGCCGGAGCTGTGGGAGGAGCTGACCCGGTTCTGTGAGGGGTGTGTCATCGTCGGGCACCAGATCGGGTTCGATCTGGCGGTGCTCGCCGCGGAGGCGAAGCGGCACAAGCTGCCCCCGATCGGTGTGCCGGCCCTCGATACCATGGCGCTGTTCAAGCTGATCGCGCCGGACGAGCGGATCGGCCTCGATAGTGCCGCGGAGGCGATGGGGCTGAGCATCTTCGGTCGCCATACCGCTCTCGGCGACGCGATCGTCACCGCAGAGCTGTTCAATGCGATGGTGCCGGAGCTGCGTCAGTTGGGCATCTCCAATTACGGCTCCGCACTGGACGTGGCGGCGCCGCGCCCATGGGGCCGGGAATAGGCTGTCGGGGAGAGAGTGATGGAAGAGGGCGCCACGTTCGACAGTTATCCCTACCGCCACAGTCTCAGCGACGTGGTGGCCTGGGAACCGCTGGATATAGCTCCGGAGGCGAGCCTGGAGGAGGCCGCTGCGGCCATGGCAGGACGCGATGTGGGCTCGATCCTGGTGCGGGGGGGCACCGGCATCCATGCGGGCATTGTCACCGAGCGGGATATCGTCCGCCACATCGCAGCCGGAGGGAGCGCCGCCGCGGCGGTCGGAACGGTCATGTCGTCGCCCGTCCAGTCGCTTCCGGCTGACGCCCTCGTCTACAAGGCGATGGGGCGGATGGAACGGCTCGGTATCCGCCATCTCGCGGTGACCGATCCTGACGGGCGGATCGTCGGCGTGATCTCGCTCCGGACCATCCTGAAGACCCGCAATACCGCCGCTTTCGCGCTCGGCGATGCGATCGAGGCGGCGCCGGACGCGGCGGCCATCGCATCCGCACGGGCGCGGTTGCCGGACCTGGTGCGGGCCCTGATGCAGGACGGCGGCCGGGGCACGACGGTCGCCGGCGCGATCAGCGCGGCCATGAGGGATTCGACGGAGCGGGCGGGGTTGCTGGCGCTTGCCTCTATGGAGCGAGACGGTCTCGGTCCGCCGCCCGCACCTTACGTCCTGCTGGTGCTCGGCAGTGGCGGGCGCGGCGAAAGCCTGCTCTCCCCGGACCAGGACAATGCCGTGATCTTCGACGGGGCCGATGCGGACGACGCCTGGTTCGCGGAGTGGGGCAAGCGGCTATCCGATATCCTCGATGCGGCCGGCGTGCCCTATTGCAACGGCGGCGTGATGGCGTCGAACCCGCTCTGGCGCGGGACGCCGGCAAGCTGGCGCGAGCGGGTCGCGGGCTGGATCCGCAGCGGGCGCGGCGAGAGCATCATGAATGTCGATATCTTCTTCGATTTCGCTCCGGTGCTGGGAGATGCGGCTCTCGCAGCATCGCTGCGCCGCGACGCGATCGGCGCGGTCGAGAAGCAGACCGTGTTCCTCGGCAATCTCGTGCAGCATATCGGGGGATTCCGACCGCCGCTCGCCTGGGACGCTTTCGGGCTGCTGAGCGGCTTCCAGCTCAAGGACGGGCGGGTGGATCTGAAAATCGGCGGGACCCTGCCGCTGGTCTCCGCCGCCCGTGTCCTCGCACTGCGTCATCAGATCGAGGTAACCTCCACGACCGAGCGTCTGCGGCTACTAAGGGAGAAGGGCGTGCTCTCGACTGGCGACGCCGCGGCAGCGGCGGAGGCGCTCGAAGCGATCATGGCCATTGTCCTGCGGCAGCAACTGGCCGATCTCGAAGCTGGACTGCCGCCCTCGTCGAAGATCGATCCCGCGCTTCTCGACCGCCAGGAGCGCCGCAGGTTGCGCGCCCACCTCGAGGTGATCGATTTGCTTCAGCCGATGGTTCAGGGCGCGATCAGCGGCTAGTTGCCGCCGCCGCCGCACTTGTCTAAAACTGCGCCCTCTGACGTCTTTCATTCTCGACAGGAGCGGCCCCTTGGCAGCCTATCAGTACATCTATGTGATGAAGGGTCTGAGCAAGACCTATCCCGGCGGGCGCGAGGTTCTGAAGAACATCCATCTGTCCTTCCTGCCGGGCGCCAAGATCGGCGTGCTCGGCGGCAACGGCGCCGGTAAGTCGACGTTGCTGAAGATCATGGCGGGCGTCGATACGGAATTCCTGGGCGAGGCCTGGGCGGCAGACGGCGTGAAGATCGGATACCTGGCACAGGAACCGCAGCTCAATCCCGACAAGGACGTGCATGGCAACGTCATGGAAGGCATGGGCGAGACCAAGGACCTGCTCGACCGCTTCAATGAGGTCAGCGCCCGCTTCGCCGAGGAGATGACCGACGACGAGATGAACGATCTCCTCGCCGAGCAGGCCGAGCTGCAGGAGAAGATCGATGCCGCCGACGCCTGGGATCTGGACCGCAAGGTCGAGATCGCAATGGACGCGCTGCGTCTGCCGCCGGGGGACGCCGACGTCACCAACCTGTCCGGCGGCGAGCGCCGCCGCGTCGCGCTCTGCAAGCTGCTGCTCTCCGCGCCGGACATGCTGCTGCTCGACGAGCCGACCAACCACCTCGACGCCGAATCCGTCGCCTGGCTGCAGCGTTTCCTGCACGATTTCCCGGGCACCGTCGTGACCGTCACCCACGACCGCTACTTCCTCGACGAGGTGGCCGGCTGGATCCTCGAACTCGATCGTGGCCGCGGCATCCCATATGAGGGCAACTACACCGGCTGGCTCGAGCAGAAGCAGAAGCGGCTGGAACAGGAAGGCCGGGCCGAGGACTCGCGCCAGCGCACCCTCAAGGAGGAGCTGGAATGGGTCCGGCAGTCGCCGCGCGCGCGTCAGGCCAAGAGCAAGGCGCGCCTCAATGCCTATGAGGAACTGCTTGCCAAGAGCCAGGAGAAGGCGAATGACATCGCGCAAATCGTCATTCCGGCCGGCCCGCGTCTCGGCGGCCAGGTGATCGAGGCCGAGCACCTCTCCAAGGGCTTCGGCGACCGTCTGCTGATCGACGATCTCTCCTTCAAGCTGCCGCCGGGCGGCATCGTTGGCGTGATCGGCCCGAACGGTGCCGGCAAAACGACCCTGTTCCGCATGATTACCGGTCAGGAGAAGCCCGATCAGGGCAGCTTCGTCGTCGGCGACACTGTCGTGCTCGGTTATATCGACCAGTCCCGTGATTCGCTCGATGCGAAGAAGACCGTCTGGGAGGAAATCTCCGACGGGCTGGACGAGATCGAGCTCGGCAAGCGCAAGATCCAGAGCCGCGCCTATTGCGGCCAGTTCAACTTCCGCGGGGCCGACCAGCAGAAGAAGGTCGGCCAGCTCTCCGGCGGGGAGCGCAACCGCGTCCACCTCGCCAAGATGCTGAAGTCCGGCGCCAACCTGCTGCTCCTCGATGAGCCGACCAACGACCTGGACGTCGATACGCTGCGGGCGCTTGAAGAGGCGCTGCTCGAGTTCGCCGGCTGCGCCGTGGTCATCACCCACGACCGCTGGTTCCTCGACCGGATCGCGACCCACATCCTCGCCTTTGAGGGCGACAGCCACGTCGAGTGGTTCGAGGGGAACTTCCAGGCTTACGAGGAAGACAAGAAGGCCCGTCTCGGCGCCGAGGCGCTCGAGCCGCACCGGACCAAGTACAAGCCGTCCTCCCCCGCTTGAGCGAAGAGCCCGAAATGCAAAACGCCGGCCCTCGGGCCGGCGTTTTTGTTTGGGAAAGCGGATGTTTCCGGGGGCGCGATCAGGCGCGCTTGCGCAGGTTCTCCAGGATCTCTTCCATCTTGACCAGCAGCGAGTCGATCTTCCCGCCGTTGCTGTCGATGACCGCGGAATATTCGTTGCGCTGGGTGATGCCCATGCTGATGCCCTCGATCACGACGTCGACGATCTTGAAGTCGCCACTGTCCTCGATCAGGCGCCAGTCGACCAGCACACTGCCTTCCGGATTGGCTGGATTGACAATCCTGCTCTTCACCATGGTGAAGCGGTCAGCCTCGGTATTGCCGGTGACCTCGAAGGTCTGCCCCGAATACTCGTCGAACCGGTTCGTATAGGTGAAGACGATGCTCTCTTCGAACAGCTTCAAGTAGGTTTCCCGCTGATCGGGACTGGCGCGGCGCCAATGCTTGCCGAGCACAAACTGCCCGATCCAGGGCATATCGAAATTCGCCTGCAGCAGTTTGCGGAATGACTCGCGCCGGGCGTCTCCGACAAGCTCCTTGTTCGTGACCATCTCGAGAGCGGTCTCGCCCAGCTTGGCGACGAACTTCTCGGCATTCTCGCCCTTGCTGTCGGCAAGCGCGGGATACGTCGCAAGCGAAATGCAGACCAAAAGGCCGAAGATCGCGCGCTGCAGAACGGTCATCGAGATGCCTCAGGCTAGTTCGTGTTCGCCGGAAGCTCGCCGGTCACCGAACGCGGGCGGTCGGACGGCTCGAACTTATCGAATTCACGGCTGCCATCGGCGGCCTGCACGCCTTTCGGCGGCTGCCCGTTGCTGATCTCCGCATCGCGGCGCTGGAGGTAGATCGACCGCAGGCGCGCATAGTAATCGACCGACGAGGCTTTCAGATCGTTGATCGCGTCGTAGTTCCGGGCCCGGAAATCGACCGCTTCGCCCGTGCCGCGCGCGATGGTGATCGCGTTGCGGGCCCCGGGGCCGGTCACGATATAGGTGAGCGGGTCGAAAAAGATGTCGACCACCCGGCCGACGAGATCGCGGCCGTTCGACGGACCGATGATCGGAATGACGAGATAGGGGCCGCCGTCGACGCCGTGCACGCCGAGGGTCTGGCCGAAATCTTCTTCGCGATAACCCCAGCCGAGCCCGTTGCCCCAGTCGATCAGACCTGCGGTGACGCCGTTGACAAAGAACTGACGGGTCGCGCTGCCGGCATTGTCCGTATCGCCCTGCAGCAGGCTGTTGGCGATCACGACCGGAGAGCGCAGCCACTGAAGGAAGTTCCGGACCATGTCCTGGATCGGATTCGGCACGGCGGTCTTGTAAACGAACGCAGTCGGCCGAAGGACCATCGTATCAACGGCGTCATTCATCGCGAAAAACACACGGTTGACCGGCTCAATGGGGTCGTAAATCTGCGGGCCTTCTGCCGCTTCCTCCGGTGCGGAGGCGCAACCAGCAAGCAAAAACAGCACGAGAAAGACGCCGGCTGCCCGATGCATCCGAGACAAAAATGTCATTTTCCCAACCCGTTACCTGTGCATCCCAGCGGACGCCCGCCCCTGATTCCAAAGTTCGCAACCGCCTTCGCAGACATGGAGTTGCCAACCTCCGTATCTTCAGCCGCGAGGAGTAGCTGGTACCATAGAGGTTTAAGCAAGGCCAGAGCCCCGCAATTTACCCACGATTTGTTAGCGCACTGATGTTGCAAAAATATCGCGCTCCGGCTTGCCATCATTTTCCTCTCTATCTGACGCGGCGCGCAAGCGCGAAGGCGCGGCGGTTCCACTCGATCGTACCGACGGCCTTGTAGAGTCGCCCGGCCTGGATCGTGAAGGCGGCGGCTGTGGCATTGTCGATATTGATCGAGAGCAGGCCGATCATGAGCAGCGCGTCGGCTTCGCTGATATGGTCGGCTGCCTGACGGAACAGACCGCGGGCTTCGGCATAAGCCTGTTGCGCCTGCGGCAGGCGGCTGAGCTGCGATTCGAGATCCCCGATCGCGCGGAGCGCCGCCCCTTCGAGCGCCATTTCGTTGAGGCCCCGATACATCGTGCGCGCTTGAGCGAAGGTCACCCGGGCCCGATCCGGCATCTCCATCAGCAGGTCGATCTGGCCCATATCCATCAGGGTTTGCGCGGCATCCCTGGTGCCGCCGGCATTCCGGTAGTGATTCTGGGCCTCTTTCATCACCTCTCGGGCGCCGCGGTTATTTCCCTTCTGCATTTCGACGCGGCCCTTGCCCTTGAGGGCGTCGGCGAGAATCGGGAGCTTGTCGCCGCCTTTGGAGAGCTGAATGGCGCGCTCGAAATTCACCCGCGCATCTTCCAGGCGCCCCGCCATGCGCTCCATTTCGCCGAGCCCGATGACGAGGCGCGCTTCCAGGCTGTCATCCTTCGATTCGGCGAGCAGGGTCCGCGCGACCGTGCCTTGAGCGCGGGCGAAATCGAATCGGATCGGGGCTCGTCTGATGTCGCCGCGACCCGCCATCAGCGTGCTGTTGCCGACCCTTCGGGCCGCGTCGCGAAACCGGTCCGCGGCTTCGAGGGCGGTGGCCTGGGCGTTCGGAGCCCTTTCCAGGCGCCGCAGGATGTCCGTCATGGCGAGCCGGGTCATCGCCTCGCCGATGAAGTCGCCGGTGCGTCGGTAGAGTGTCAGGGCGCGCTCGAGGCGATTCTGCGCTTCGGCTGTCTTGCGCGTTTGACGGTCGATTTCCGCCCGGCAATAGAGGGCGTGCGCTTCTCCGCTGCGGTCGCCGACCTGGCTGAACAGGAAATGCGCGTGCTCGAAAGCGCCGGCCGCTTCGTCCGATTTGGTGAGCTGCATCGCCGCTTCTGCGAGCCCGAGGGTCGCGTTCGCTTCGCCAAAGCGGAAATTCTCGTCGGCGAACAGACGTCCGGCCTCCGCAAAGGCTTCCCTGGCGCCGTCGAAGCTTTTCCGTTCGATCAGAAGATAGCCTTGCTGAAGCAAGGCATTTGCCATGCTGGTACGGAGCTTGGATGTGTTTGCCGTGTTATAGGCAGATTCGTAGTTTCGCGCCGCGTCGTCCGGGTGACCACGCGCGCGTTCGAGTTTCCCGAGGCTCAACAGGCAATCGACGATGCCCTCATTGTCTTTGGCCTCCTTGAACAGGTCGCGCGCTTCCTGGAAATTGTCCTTGGCCTCCGGGAACAGGCCGTGCAGGCGGAAACCTTCTCCCTGGGCCCAGAGTCGGCCGGCCATCGCTCCGGGGCCGGTGCTGAGCGTTCCGCCCGAGCGCATCGCCTGGACGCCGCCGCCGCGCTGAATGTCGCGCGAGACGACCCAGTCGGCGATCAGACCGCAGAAACCGAACACACCGATCGTTGCCGCCACCAGGTGCTGGTAGTTCGGCGCCTTGCCGAGGGTGAAGAAGTAACTTGCGGTCACAGCGATCGAGGTCAGCGCGACAATCGTCAGGCGCCTTTGCCAGATGCCGAGCCGGCCCCGGCGTTTCGCTCGTGTGATCGCAGAACGCAAAAGCGCTTTTCCTTCCGCTGCCCCGAAACGGGAGTTGGACAGATGGCATGTAATCTAATTCAGATTCTATGCCATTCTGTTAACAACGGGCGTTCAGCCTGTTCACAAATGCGTCTTTCCCGCCTGAGATACGAGCCTTCTGCCGGAAAAATACCGGTAAATCGGCTTCTGCAGCGCCGGAAGGATGTAAATGGGAAACTGGACGACGGCGAAAAAAAGGAACGCCTCGGGGCCGAGCGCTGGTCCGGCCGCGGCCATGAACAGCGCCATGTTGCGGTTCCCCGAGCAGAGGGCGACGGAAAGTTGATTCTGTCTCCCGGTCCAGAAGAAGGCCAGCCCGCCGGCGACTTGCAGCGCGATGCTCGCGGCGAAGGCGGCACCCGTATAAAGCAGGACCGTTCCGGGGTCCCTTTCCAGCCAGTCCCGTACCCCGTCCATCACGGACACGGCGAAGACCAGCATCAGAAGCACCGCAATCCCGTCGATGATTGCTGATTTTTCCCGCAGAAAGGTGGGGCCGAGCTTGTGCCGGAGCACGGTGGCGGCGATGGCGCAGCCGGCGATCATCAGGGCGAGCCTCAAGGTCAGGGCGCCGGCTCCGAGGTCCACCTCGATTCCGATCAGCCAGAACAGGAGGCCGGGAAGAATAAAGGGGAAGACAAAGGTGCATACGACCATGAGAAACAGCGCGGCTGCGGCGTCGAGCCCGATGATCAGCGCGATGACCGGAACTGTGACCAGCGGCGGGCTGCCGCTCCAGATCAAAAGCGGAACCGCGAGATCCGAAGGAACCGCCAGCCAGGTGAGAGCGAGGTAGAACAGGCAAGGAGTCGCGACCAGCAGCCACGCGATGGCGACCAGGTGGGTTCCGAAGCGCCGGCTGGTCTGGCCGAGGGACGAGGCGTCTGTCCGGGTCATCGCCAGGGTCAGCATGACGATGACGGTCGGCGCGAGCAGCGGCTTCGCCACGGCCGCGAGATCCGGCAGAGCGAGCCCGATGAAGACTCCGAGCGCCATGACGAGCGCTGCGCGCCGTCCGAGATATTGCAGCAGCCTCACCTGGATCCGCTCCTTTTGTGCCATGGCAGGACAGCAGAATTGCCGGTATGGTCGCCTCTATGGAACCGGCTGATTCGAATAAGTGTTTCGCCTCCGGCGAACTGACCGTCCCCACCGAGTGGACCGACTATAACGGGCATATGAACGTGGGCTACTATGTCGTTGCCTTCGACAAGGCGACCGACGTCGTTCTGGACCATCTGGGCATCGGAGAATCCTACAGGCAGGCCGAAGAGGCCTCCGTCTTCGTTCTGGAGGCGCATGTCACCTATGACCGCGAGGTGCATCCGGGAGACCGCTTGCGCTTTACGACGCAGTTTCTCGATCATGATTCGAAACGCGTGCACCTGTTCCACCGGATGTATCATGCCGGGGCGGGCTATCTCGCCGCGACCAATGAACTGATGATCATGCATATGGACCTTACGACGCGCCGTCCGGCGCCGTTTCCGGCTACCGCGCTGTCGCGGATTGCCGAACTGCACGACCTCCATAGAACGCTGCCGCGGCCAGACGCCGCCGGACACGCGATCGGCATCCGGCGGCGGTGACGAAATGTCCGACGGTTTTCCGGTAAAGTGGATTTCAAAGGGACGTGAACGAGCGCTCCATGTGCTTCGAAACGAGCAGGTGCTGCTTTCCGGCCTCGCGGTCGTGATCGGCGTCGCCGCGGCCTTTTCCGCCGTCCTGTTCCGGGAACTGATCGGCCTTATCCAGACGGGCTTCTACGGTTTCGAGCACGAGCGGGTGGCGTCCGGAGTCGCCGCGCTCGCTTGGTGGCACGTGCTGCTGGCGCCGGCCGTCGGCGGACTGCTGATCGGATTGTTCGTGCGGTATCTCATGCCCGGCGGCCGGCCACAGGGCGTGGCCG
This sequence comes from Nisaea sediminum, assembly GCF_014904705.1. Lineage (NCBI taxonomy): Bacteria > Pseudomonadati > Pseudomonadota > Alphaproteobacteria > Rhodospirillales > Thalassobaculaceae > Nisaea > Nisaea sediminum. The sequence continues at coordinate 99,066 of NZ_JACZCQ010000004.1, read as the reverse complement.
ATGTGATCGAGGCGAATGCGCTGCGGGCGGGACGCGTCTCCGGGCGGGTCGGTCTCGGGGCGGCCTTCGTCAGCGCAGCCTCCATCGGCGCAGGCGCTTCTGTCGGGCGCGAAGGGCCCGCGGTGCATCTCGGTGCCACCATCGCAAGCTGGATCGGGCGCCGGTTCAGGCTCAACCGCTCGCAGTCCCGCACTCTCCTCGGCTGCGGCGTGGCGGCGGCGGTTGCGGCATCGTTCAACGCCCCTGTCGCCGGCGTCTTCTTCGCCCTCGAGGTGGTCATCGGGCACTATGCGCTGACCGCCTTCGCCCCGATCGTCATCGCCTCGGTCGCGGGAACGGTGGTGTCGCGAACCTATTTCGGCGACGTGCCGGCTTTCGTCGTGCCGCCGCACGAGATCGCGTCCTTCTTCGAGTTCGGAGCCTTCGCCCTGCTTGGCATTACCTCCGCCATCGCCGCGGTCGCCTTCATGCGGGTGTTCCGGTTTTCCCAGAAAGTGGCCGACTTCACCCGGCTGCCGCTCTGGATCAGGCCGGCCGTCGGCGGTCTCGCGGTCGGCGGAATCGCTGTCTTCTATCCCGAGATTCTAGGTGTCGGCTACGAGGCGATGGATAACGCGCTGAACGAGAATTACGCGCTGCTCATGCTTGTCACGCTGGCGCTGCTCAAGATCGTCGCGACAGGCATCTCCTTCGGCTTCGGCTTCGGCGGCGGGGTCTTCAGTCCGAGCCTTTTCATCGGCGCCATGGTCGGAGGCGCCTTCGGTATCATCGCGTCGATCCCGAACCCGGATATCTCATCCGGGCACGGCGCCTACACTCTGGTCGGGATGGGGGCCGTCTCGGGGGCGGTCCTCGGGGCGCCGATCTCGACCATGCTCATCATCGTGGAGCTGACGGGCGATTACCGGCTGACGATCGCTGTCATGGTGGCCGTGGTGATCGCCTCGCTGCTGACCCGGACCCTGCACGGACCGTCGCTGTTCCACGATCAGCTCGCGGCGCGCGGCATCACCGTGCGCGGCAGCCACGACGTCGCCGTGCTGAGCGGGGTAGTCGTGGCCGATCTGATGCGGGACGACCAGGCCTCGATTCGCGACGATGCGTCACTGGAGGATGTCAGGAAGGCGTTGCTGAGTGCGGCGGGCGGTGTTGTCTTCGTGGTCGATGGCAAAAACCGGCTGCAAGGCAGCATAACTCTGGCCGATCTCGGAAAATATGCTTTCGAAACCAACACGGAGGCAGAATTTAAGCTCGACGAGGTCATCGACCGGTCGCGCCCGATTCTAGCAGGCGGAGACGAATTGGGGACGGTCTTGGACCGGTTCGGTGCGGGTGGCGACGGGCAGCTTCCGGTCGTTCGCGAGACGGGCTGGCCGGTTCTGGTCGGGCGGCTCGACGAGGCCGACGTCATGCGTGCCTATAACCAGGCCCTGGAACGCCTGCGGGACGAGGAACATGGCGAAAGCCGGGGACGCTGAGCGGGAAGAGCAGCCTGAAAGGACGACGGGGTGCTTCCATTCACCCGTTGGGGACAAGTGATGGAGTGGCACCCCGTCTACCGTTTGTCGCGACCATTTGGGACCGGCTCTTGAAAGGTGCGACAACGGATTCGAAACCGTATTAACGCGAGACCCGATCCATCTGTGATATAGCTAGCGCAAGATGCGTCTACGGCAATGGAACGAGGCATTCGCTCTTGGTGGTTTTTTTTAATTCCTGGGAACCACCTCGATTTAAATGAACTGTAAAGCCTAATTTACTAAAACTTTGTTAAAGGGCGAAGCATTTGGCAAGCTCTTTCGGATCGTGCGCTGGATTGAATGACTGATCTGTTTTTTGAAAGTGAACCTGAACAACCGCTTTCGCGCGGTACCGGAGCCGAGCCCTATTTCGATGGGCTGAACACGCCACAGGCGGAGGCGGTGCGATCCCTGGACGGCCCGGTTCTGGTGCTGGCAGGGGCCGGAACGGGCAAGACCCGCGTGCTGACGACCCGTCTCGCGCATCTGATTTCGACCGGGACGGCGCGGCCCTGGAACGTGCTCGCGGTCACTTTCACGAACAAGGCGGCGCGGGAGATGCGCGAGCGGGTGGCCGCCGTGATCGGACCGATGGCGGAGCAGGTCTGGCTCGGTACCTTTCATGCCCTCGGCGCCAAGATCCTGCGGCGCCATGCCGAACTCGTCGGGCTGCGGCCCGATTTCACCATCCTTGATGCGGACGATCAGCAGCGGTTGCTGAAACAGATCCTGCAGGCGTCGAATATCGACGACAAAAAATGGCCGGCGCGCGCGATGATGGGCGTGATCCAGCGCTGGAAAGATCGCGGCCTGACCCCCGACAAGGTCGGACGGGACGAAGCGGGCGACCTCGCCGGCGGCCGCATGGTCGAGATCTATCGGCTTTACCAGGAGCGTCTGAAGATCCTGAACGCGGTGGATTTCGGGGATCTGCTTCTGCTCGTCGTCGACATCTTCCAGAGCCATCCCGATGTGCTCTCGCGGTACCACGATCAGTTCACCCACATTCTGGTCGATGAATATCAGGACACCAACGTCGTCCAGTATCTCTGGCTCCGGCTGCTGGCGCAGAGGAACCGGAATATCTGCTGCGTCGGCGACGACGACCAGTCGATCTACGGCTGGCGCGGCGCCGAGGTCGGCAACATCCTGAAATTCGAGAAGGATTTTCCCGGCGCCCGGATCGTCAGGCTGGAGCAGAATTACCGCTCCACCTCGCGCATCCTTGCGGCGGCGTCCGGCCTGATCGCCCATAACGAGGGGCGACTCGGCAAGACGCTCTGGACCGAGGGTGCGGACGGCGAAAAGCTGGAGGTCCGCGGGCTCTGGGATGGCGAATCCGAGGCCCGCTATGTCGGCGAGGAGATCGAGGCGCTGCAGCGCAAGGGCGCGAAACTCTCCGAGATCGCGGTGCTGGTGCGCGCCGGCTTCCAGACCCGAGAGTTCGAGGAGCGTTTCCTCACCATCGGTCTGCCCTACAGGGTCGTTGGCGGCGCACGGTTTTACGAGCGGATGGAGATCCGCGACGCGCTGGCCTATCTCCGGGTGATCAACCAGCGTGACGACGATCTCGCCTTCGAGCGGATCGTGAACAAGCCGAAGCGCGGGATCGGCGACAGCACCATGCAGGCTGTGCATCACCTCGCGCGGAACGAAGGTACGTCGCTCTACCGCGCGGCCGCGCGCATCGTCGAGACCGACGAGCTGAAACCGGCGGCGAAGCGCAAGCTCGCGGAGGTGATCGAAAATTTCGAGCGCTGGCGCTCCCTCGTCGAGGTCGAGGATCACAGCGACCTCGCCCGCATCGTGCTGGACGAGTCCGGCTATACCGAGATGTGGCAGAAGGACAAGTCGCCGGAAGCGCCCGGACGGCTCGAGAACCTTAAGGAACTCTGCGGGGCGATGGAGGAATTCGAGAACCTCGCCGGCTTTCTCGAACATATCAGCCTGGTGATGGAAAATGCGGAAAGTGCGGACCAGGAGCAGGTCAGCATCATGACCCTGCATGCCGCCAAGGGTCTCGAATTCAACGACGTATTCCTGCCCGGCTGGGAAGACGGCATGTTTCCGAACCAGCGGGCGCTGGACGAGAATGGCGCCGCCGGGCTCGAAGAGGAACGGCGGCTGGCCTATGTCGGACTGACGCGTGCGCGCAAGCGCGTGCATATCAGTTTCGCCGCGAACCGCCGCGTCCACGGCATGTGGCAGAGTGCGGTGCCCTCGCGCTTTGTCGAGGAACTGCCGGACGAGCATGTCGAGATTTCCAGCGAGACCGGGTTCCAGGGCTCGCGCTACGGCGGGTTCGGAGCCGGGGGCGGCTCCGCGGATCTCTGGGGTGATGGCGGTTTCGGCTATGGATCGGCCCAGTCGGGACGCGGTCCGGGTTACGGTCGGCGCCGGGGCGAAAGCCGTGCCGGCCCGCCCCTGCTGGAAGGCAAGGGCTATGTCGTCGACCGGTCTTCGCCGTCGGGCTTCTCGGTCGGGGAACGCGTCTTCCACCAGAAATTCGGCATGGGCACCGTCTCCTCCATCGATGGGGACAAGCTGCAGATCGCCTTCGACAAGGCGGGCAGCAAGAAAGTCGTCGCGAGCTTTGTGAGCAAACCATGAAACCAATCTGGCAGGTCTCGCTGGAGACCTCCGCGGAGGCGGCGCTCCCGCTTTCCGACGTCCTTGAGCCGTTCGTCGACGCGATTTCCGTATTCGAGGAAGAGGATCGCGGGATCTGGGTCCTCAAGGGCGTGACGACAGAGGAACCGGACCGGCGGGCCATCGTTGCCGCGCTCTCGGTTGCGGCCGCGGTCGAGGGCTACGCCTTGCCCGAAGTGGAGGTCGCCCTCTTGCCGGATACCGACTGGATCCGGCTCAATCGGGAATCCTTCCCGGCGATGCAATTCGGGCGCTTCCTGGTGCATGGCTCGCACCTCCGTGGCAAGACGCCGAAAGCGGTTCTCGCGATTGAAGTGGATGCGGCGCAGGCCTTTGGCTCCGGCTCGCACGGAACGACCGAAGGCTGTCTGCGCGCGATTGGCATGCTGTCGCACCGGATGCGGCCGCGGAACGTGCTCGATATGGGCTGCGGCTCGGGCATCCTCAGCATGGCGGCGGCGAAGATCTGGCCCGACGCCCTCGTGCGCGCCGTCGATATCGATCCCGTTTCGGTGACGACGACGCGGGAGAATGCGGTGGCGAACCGGGTTGCGGCGCGGGTCCGTGCCGACGCGGGCAACGGCTATGACGTCCTCGCCCGGGAGCCGTCGGGCTCCTACGATCTTATCCTCTCCAATATCCTTGCGCGTCCGTTGTGCCGGATGGCGCCCGACCTGGCGCTTCAGCTCAAGCCTGGCGGCATGGCGGTGCTGTCGGGATTGCTCTTCCATCAAACCGCCGCGGTCGTCGCGGCGCACCGGGGCCAGGGGCTCCGCCTGGTGCGCAAATGGCCCTGGGGCGCCTGGAGGCCGGTGTGGCTGGAAAAGAAAAAGGGCGCGGTCGGAGGCCCGCGCCGGCAGGGACGTATCTACTTAGGGGAAATTCGGCGGTTCCGAATGGGAGGAAGGTTCGGAACCGCCGGTATTCGAGCTTGGAAAGCCTCCTTTGGGGAGGGGGATATCAGGCGGCTTCCCGGTGCTCGTCGGTATTCGCGGCCTTGACGGTAACAACCGCCGGGGCTTCGGCGACGGCGGCCATCGGGGCGATGATCGTCTTCGCGGCGACCGGCTCGGTCGTGGACGCGGCCAGCTTGCGGGCGACATGGGCGATATCGCTGCGATAGAGGCCGATATCGGCCAGCATGCGGTCGTCGAGGTCGTTCAGTTCCGCCATCGTACGGGAGATCCGCAGGCGGTTGATCAGGTTCGAGAACATGGTTTTCACTCCGTTCACAAGAAGGGTGCCGATATAGCGGTTCCATTCCTGGCGGATGTGCATCTCGGCGGAATAGAGGCTGTGATTGCGGATCACTGTGTTGTCCGGATCGCTGATCCGGGCAACAAAGGGGCCCGCTTCAATCACGCGCAGGTTATCGGCGCGGCTCAGTTTGTAGTAGTTCATGATCTTCGCCTCGTAAGGCTCTGTTGTTCGATGACCGGAATATAGATCCTTGCTTGACATGCGAGGAGCGATGTGTTTGCAGCGCAGTTATGCGTTTGATGCATGCGCAAGCAAGATTGCCATGCGTTGAATTAATCGCTCGTTAATATTTCTTATCTGTCGTTTGGATTTCGCTCCCTTGTTCCCGTTCGCTCGGCTGCCTAATCTGGCGACGATCGATGAATTCAGAGAGAGCGGGGGGATCGCATGTCCGTAACGGGCGGCGCTGCGGAACGGCTGGCAGCATTGAGGTCCGCGCTGGCGGCGGCAGAGGTGGACGGCATGATCGTGCCGAGGGCCGATGAGCATCAGAGCGAATACCTGCCCGCCTCGGCGGAACGCGTCGCCTGGCTCACCGGCTTTACGGGATCCGCCGGAACCGCAGTCGTGCTGCCGGAGACGGCGGCCGTGTTTACCGACGGCCGCTACAGCCTGCAAATCCAGGATCAGGTGGATGGCGCTCTTTATGAACGCCTGAACAGTGCGGACAAGACGCCTGCCGACTGGATCGAGGAGCATCTGGCGAGCGGGAGCCGCTTTGGGGTCGATCCCTGGCTGCATACGGAGCGCCAGCTCGAGCGCCTGCGCAAGGCGGTGGAGAAGGCGGGCGGCGAGCTGAAGCTGCTGGAAAGCAACCCGCTCGACGCGATCTGGAGTGACCGGCCGGAACCGCCGGCCGAACCGATGAAGCCGCACCCGACGGCCTATGCGGGCAGAAGGTCCGAGGAGAAGAGGGCTGAAATCGGCGCGGTTCTCTCCGAGGCCAAGGTCGATGCCTTGCTTGTCACCTCCGCGGAATCGATCGCCTGGCTCCTCAACATCCGTGGCGAGGACGTGCGCAACACGCCGCTCTGTCTCTGTTTTGCGATCCTCTCTGCCGACGGAACGGCGGAGCTGTTCGTCGATCCGCGCAAGATCGGCGATGAGATCCGTGCCCATCTCGGCAATGCTGTCACGATCCGCAGCCGGGACGAACTCGGGGCGGCGCTCGACGGGATCGCCGCTGCCGGCAGGACGCTGAGGATCGATCCGGAGAGTGCGCCCGCCTGGCCGATGGAGCGGATCCGGGCCGGTGGCGGGAAACTGGATACGGAAGCCGATCCGATCATCGCCGCGAAGGCGATGAAGAACGATGTCGAGCTGACCGGCGTTCGGGCGGCGCATCTCCGCGACGGCCTCGCCTATGCGCGTTTCCTCTGCTGGTTCGCGGCCAGGGCGCATCAGGGCGGGCTCGACGAGATGACGCTGGTCGAGCGGCTGCACGGCTTCCGGGCCGAGCACGAGATGTTCCGCGGGCCGAGCTTCGACACCATTTCCGGCGCCGGTCCGAACGGTGCGATCGTGCATTACCGGGTGACCGAGGAAAGCAACCGGAACCTCAATCCGGGAGAGATCTATCTGGTCGATTCCGGCGCGCAATATCTCGACGGCACGACCGACATCACCCGCACATTGTCGACCGGTGTCGTCGGCGACGAGGAGCAGCGCTGCTTCACCCTGGTGCTGAAGGGCATGATCGCACTCTCCGAGGCGGTATTCCCGGCAGGGACGACCGGAGGCCAGCTAGATGCTCTGGCGCGGCGTGCGCTCTGGGCGGCCGGTCTTGACTACGATCACGGAACCGGGCACGGGGTCGGCGCCTATCTCGGCGTGCATGAGGGGCCGCAGCGGATCTCCAAGACCGGAGGCGGGGCGGAACTGAAGCCCGGAATGATCATCTCCAACGAACCCGGCTACTACAGGGCGGGCGCTTTCGGCATCCGGATTGAAAACCTTGTGTTTGTCGAGGAGCGTGAGGTCGCGGGCGCGGAGAGGCCGATGCTCGGCTTCGAGACCCTGACGCTGGCGCCGATCGACCGGGCGCTGATCGACCTCTCGCTGCTTGATCGTCACGAGATCGCCTGGCTCGACGCCTATCATGCACGGGTCCGCGATACGCTGGGCCCGGAACTCGATCCGGAAACCGCGGCCTGGCTGGTCGATGCGACCGCGCCGCTGGCCGGCAAGGAAATGTCACAGGGATAGGGGCAGAGGGGAGACTAAGATGGCCTATGAGACCATTCTCTACGAGGCGACCGACGGTGTTGCCCGAATCACGCTCAACCGGCCCGAAGCCGGGCATGCGGTGAATCTGGCGCTCGCGCACGAATTGCTCGAAGCCTCGATCAATGCCAGCGAGGACCCCGATGTCCGCGCCGTCATCCTCGATGCCAGCGGTACGGTCTTCGGCTTCGGCGGCGACCTGAAATATTTCGAATCCCAGAGCGATCGGATCGGCGCCTGCCTGAAGGAAACCACGGCCTATTTCCACGCCGCCGTCTCCCGGCTGCACCGGCTGAACTCGCCGGTCGTGGTCGCGGTCCAGGGCATGGCGGCTGGTGCCGGCTTCAGCCTGTCGCTGATCGGGGACATCGTGCTGGCGGCGAAATCGGCGCAGTTCAAGATGGCCTATACCGCCGCCGGCCTCTCGCCGGACGGCAGCTCCAGCTACTTCCTGCCCCGTGTCGTCGGCATGCGGCGGGCGATGGAACTGATGCTGACGAACCGCACGCTCAGTGCGGACGAGGCTCAGGACTGGGGTATCGTCACCCGCGTCGTCGAAGATGACGATCTCGCCGACGAGGCGACGAAGCTCGCGCAGAGATTCGCCAAGGGACCGACCCGCGCCTATGGCGGCGTGAAGCGGCTGCTCGCCTCCAGTTTTCAGCAGTCGGTGGAGGCCCAGATGGAGGACGAGACCCGGACCATCGCGGAACTCGCCCAGACCGAGGACGGCCGCGAGGGCCTCGACGCCTTCCTCAACAAACGGAAGCCGAACTTCAAGGGCCGCTGAGCGGTCGGGGCATCACCGGTGCGCCATTCCTTTTCGTGCTTATGGGAATTTGTAGAGACCCGAACCCATGAAACTTCCCGACAATCCTTTTACCGTCGTTGACTGGACCGCGGTCGAGCCGACGGTACATCCGGGCGAAACGGGCGAGGCCCTGTGGCGCACACTCGCTATGGGCGACATCCGTATCCGCCAGGTGGAATACACGCCGGGCTATCTGGCCGATCACTGGTGCGATCGGGGCCATATCCTCTATGTGCTCGAGGGAGAGCTTGAAACCGAGCTGCGTGACGGGCGGCGTTTCGTCCTGACGCCCGGCATGAGCTATCAGGTATCCGATTTCGGGGATCCCGCACACCGTTCATCGACCCGGACCGGGGCCAAGCTTTTCATCGTTGATTAGTCCGGCCGCGGAGTCAGCCCACCTCACAACTCTGTCTATTTTCGAACGGCCGCATCGTGCGGCTGTGTAATACGGATTGGTGCAAGAAACTGAATGTTTTCGTCAGAATATAATTCGTATACAAATTATTTGTATAATAGTTATATGTTTGCAAATGAAATGACGGCACGGTGGAGCGGAGATGGAACGAGTCGAGGAGTGCGTCAGCTTTCTTGTCGGCAAGGCGGCTCAGCGGATCTCCCGCCGGGCAAAGGAACTGCTCGCACAGTTTGACGTGACGCCGCCGCAATATGTGGTGCTGAAGGTGCTCTCCGGCTCCGGAGGCCAGACTGCCAGGGAAGTTGGCGACCGGCTTGCAATCGACGCGGCGACCATCACCGGGATCCTCGACCGCCTCGAGAAAGCCGGTTTGGTCGAGCGCCGGGACGATCCGGCGGACCGCCGGATCTACCGGCTCGAACTCACGGATAGAGCGCGGGCCCTCGCGGAACCGCTCGACGAGGCCATGGACACGCTCAACCGCGAGGCCCGCGACATGCTCGGCCCATCGGCCGGGACGGTTTTCGAAGGCCTCCGCGCGCTCTCCGGGCGTTGAATTTCAAACACGGGAAAGACAGATGTTCGATACCAAGGTGGCGCTGGTCCTCAGGGACGACCTCGTGCTCTGGCAGAAGCTCAATGTGACCGCGTTCCTGACCAGCGGGATTGTCGGCGGGCGCGCGGAGCTGATGGGCGAGGCCTACGAGGACGCTGAAGGCAATCTCTATAACCCGCTCCTGATCCAGCCGGTGATCGTGCTCTCTGCCGACGCCGCGGGCATCAAGAAGATCTATGAGCGTGCGCTCGCTCGCGACGTTCGAATGTCGCTCTATATCGAGGACATGTTCGCGACCGGCCACGACGCCGCGAACCGGGCGACGGTGAAAAAGCATGCTGCCAGCGAGATGCCGGTCGTCGGGCTTGCGATCCGCGACGAAAGGAAGCTGGTCGACAAGGTCACCAAGGGAGCCAGGCTGCAGAGCTGATGCACCGATCCGCCGCGCATAAAAAAACGGACTCCGTTTCCGGAACCCGTTTTTAGGGGAGGGGATTTGTAAGGCTTTCGTTCGGGCTCATCCGGCAACGATGGCGAGAACCAGCGTAAGAACGCCGATCGCGGCCATATGGGATAAACCGACATAGTGGAAACTCGTCATCGCAACCTCCTCGGGGGTTAGAGGCACTGAGCCCGTCGCTCGTTCGCCGTTGCTGACAAACAGATAGGCGATCTACTGCAAACCGAGTAATCGAGAAATCTCAGGGTTGATATGCGTCAATTACATGGCCCGATGCATTCTCGTCCCGTCTGGAGAATGACAAGGCGGTGTTCGGTACCCATCCCAGACCGTTACCCCGGCGTAGGCCGGGGCCCAGGGATGACGAATGGGGAGCAAGAATGAAGAGATGGCCGATACCCGAAGCGCAATCGGCGCTCGTCGTCCTGCTGCCGGAGGCGGAGACGCTCGTGGCGCCGTTCAGGGCCGTTTATGACCCGTCGGCCGCCGCCGGCGTGCCGGCGCATGTGACGGTGCTTTACCCCTTCATGACGCCGGAGCTCATCGACGACGGCATCGTGCGGCGGCTTGCGGCCTGTTTCGGCCAGCACCTGCCGTTTGACTGCAAGCTGTCCGGGATCAGGCAGTTTCCCGGCCTTATTTATCTCGCGCCGGAGCCGGACGCGCGCTTTCGGGCATTGACGGAGAGCGTCCGGGAAGCCTTTCCGGAGTACCAGCCCTATGAAGGCAGGCATCCGGATGTCGTCCCCCATCTGACGGTCGCTTCGGTCTCCGATCCGTCGAGGCGCGAAAGCATCGCGGAGGAACTCGCCATCGCCGCCGGCGGGCTTCTTCCGGTCGGCGCGCATATCCGCGAGATCGCCTTGATGGATAACAGTCAGGGACTCTGGTCGGTCTCCGCGACGATACCGCTCGGCACACCTTGAAGACTCTGATCGCCGTCTCGTCTAGGAGGCCCCGATCATCTCCAACCACTCTTCCTCGGTGAGGATCGCGACCCCGAGTTCCTCGGCCTTGCGCGCCTTGGAGCCCGCATCGGCGCCGACAATCACGTAGTCCGTCTTCTTCGAGACCGATCCCGCGACCTTGGCGCCGAGGGATTCGGCCTTTGCCTTGGCCTCGTTGCGGCTGACCGAGGTGAGGGTGCCGGTGAAGACCACGGTCTTGCCCACGACCGGGCTGTCGTCGGCGACCTGCAGCTCGAAACTGCCGATCTTCAGCTCATTCTCAAGATCGCGCAGGACTTCCCGGTTATGGTCTTCGTGGAAGAAGGCCGTCAGGTCTTCCGCAACCGACGGGCCGATCTGGTCGATATTGATCAGGTTGGCATAGGCTTCCGACTCGGGATCGCTCGATTCCAGCATCGCTGCGGTCAGGGCCTCCAGCGTGCCGTAATTGGCGGCGAGCAGCTTGGCGGTCGCCTGGCCGACCTGGCGAATGCCGAGGGCGTAGATCAGCCGGTCGAGACCGATATTCCGGCGCTCCTCGATGGCGGCGAGCAGGTTGGTCACGGACTTCTCGCCCCACCCCTCGCGCTCCATCAGCACGTCCGCATGGGTCTTCAGGCGGAAGATGTCGCCCGGCTGCTTGATCAGCCCGTCCTCGTAGAAGGCCTCGACCTGCTTGGCGCCTAGTCCCTCGATGTCGAAGGCGTCGCGCGAGACGAAATGCTTCAGCCGCTCGACCGCTTGGGCGGCACAGATCAGGCCGCCGGTGCAGCGTCGGATCGCCTCGCCCTCGGGGCGCACCGCCTCGCTGCCGCAGACCGGGCAATGATCGGGGAAAATGTAGGTTTCGGTGCCTTCCGGGCGGCGCTCCTCGACCACGCGGACGACCTGCGGGATGACGTCGCCGGCGCGCTGGATGACGACCGTATCGCCGACGCGCACATCCTTTCGACGAATCTCGTCCTCGTTATGCAGGGTGGCGTTGGAAACAACGACGCCGCCGACGGTAATCGGCGTCAGCCGCGCGACCGGGGTGAGGGCGCCGGTGCGGCCGACCTGGATCTCGATCTTCTCGAGGATGGTCTCCGCCTGCTCGGCCGGGAACTTGTGGGCGATGGCCCAGCGCGGCGCCCGGCTGACCATGCCGAGCCGGTCCTGCCAGTCCAGCCGGTCGACCTTGTAGACGACGCCGTCGATATCGTAGTCGAGCGTCGGACGGGCGTGGCCGATTTCTTCATAGGCTTTGAGAGCGGTATCGGCACCGTCGCAGAGCCGGGTCATCGGGTTGATGACGAAGCCCCACTGCTCCAGCCGGTCCAGGAACCCGCGCTGGGTGTCCGCCGGCATTTCGGAGACCTCGCCCCAGGAATAGGCGAAGAAGCGCAGCGGGCGGCTGGCGGTGATCGAGGGATCGAGCTGCCGCACCGAACCCGCGGCCGCGTTGCGCGGATTGGCGAAGACCTTCTTTCCGGCCTCTTCCTGCCGCTGATTGAGGGCGGAGAAATCCGCCTTGCTCATGAAGACCTCGCCGCGCACCTCGAAGACGGCGGGCGCACCCTCCGGCAATTCGGCCGGAATGTCGGAAATTGTCTGCAGGTTTCGTGTGATGTCCTCGCCCTCGGTGCCGTCGCCGCGGGTCGCACCGAGAACGAACCTGCCGTTCTCGTAGCGCAGCGAGGCGGAGAGGCCGTCGATCTTCGGTTCGGCGACCAGCGCCACTGGCTCCTCTTCGGCGAGACTGAGGAAGCGGCGGATACGGCCGACGAAGTCCCGCACGTCCTCTTCCGAGAAGGCGTTGGAGAGCGACAGCATCGGCCGCTGGTGGCGGACCTTGGAGAATCCGGCGGCAGGCGCCGCGCCGACCCGCCGGGATGGGCTGTCGGGACGGATCAGATCCGGGAAGAGGGCCTCGATCTCATCGTTGCGGCGGCGCATCGCGTCGTAATCCGCGTCGCTGATTTCGGGCGCATCTTTCTGGTGATAGAGCGCGTCGTGTTTCGCGATCTGTGCCGCGAGCCAGCGCAGCTCGAAATCAGCCTCTGCGCGGGAAAGGGTATCGACCGCCTTCTGGTCTGCCGGCGCTGCCATGGGTCTCGTCCTCAGGCTGGATGGAGTAGACTGTCGGCTGCCGCCCGCGCTTCGTCGGTCACGGTCGCGCCGGAGAGCATGCGGGCCAGCTCCTCGCGGCGCTCGCTTGCGGCGAGCTGGGAGACCGCGGTCTTGACCAGTTCACCGTCTGCCTGCTTGGCGACATGCCAGTGCCGGACGCCGCGCGCCGCGACCTGCGGCGAGTGGGTGACGACCAGAACCTGGGTCTCCGATCCGAGCCGGGCGAGCCGTTCGCCGACCGCCGCCGCGACCGCGCCGCCAACCCCGCTGTCGACCTCGTCGAATATCAGGGTCGAGACCGGGTTGGCCTCGGAGAGCACGACCTTCAGGGCGAGCAGGAAGCGCGAGAGTTCGCCGCCGGACGCAATCCGGGCGAGCGGGCCGAAGGGCGCCCCGGGGTTGGTGGAGACCTGGAAGCTCACGCGCTCGGTGCCGCCGGCGCCCCAGTCGCTCTCGGCGAGCGGCTCCAGCTCCGTCTTCACCCGCGCCTTGTCGAGCTTGAGCGGCGCAAGTTCCTCGGTCAGTGCCTTGTCCAGACGGGTAGCCGAGGTTTCGCGCGCCGCGCTTAGGCTCTTCGCCGCGGCGACATAGGCCTCGCGGGCCTTCTCCTCGGCACGGGCGAGGTCGGCGAGGCCGCCGCCGGCATCGTCCAGCGCGGCGAGGCGGGCGGACAGCGCCCGGTGGATCTCGGGCAGACGGTCGGCTTCGATATCGTGCTTGCGGGCCAGTGCGCGGAGCAGATGCAGCCGGTCGTCAACCTCCTCGAGCCGTCCGCTGTCCGTCTCGACGTCCGAGGCGATCTGGCTGAGCGCGTGTTGGGCCTCCTGCACCTCTGCCGCGGCCCGGTCGAGCCCGTCGATCACGGACTCGAGCCTGTCGCCCGCTCGGTCGCGCACCCGCTCCAGAATCCGCTGTGCCGCCGCGATCGCCTGCTCGGCGCCGTCCTCGCCTTCAAGCGCGCCGGCGGCGCCGTTCATCGCCTCGAGAATCTGTGCCGCGTTCGCCAGCAGCGTTCGGTCCGAGGCGAGGCGGGTCTCCTCGCCCTCCTCGGGCGCGGCGCCGTCGAGTTCCTCGACATTGTGGCGCAGCAATTCCTCGTCGGCGCGCGCCCTTTCCAGCTCCTCGCGCGCCCGGCGATGCGCCGTGCGGGCCTCGCTCCAGGCGCCATGCGTCGCGCGGACGGCGGAGAGCAGGTTGCCATGACCGCCGAACAGATCGAGTGTCTCGCGGTGCGTCGCCGGGTCCATCAGGCCGCGCTGGTCGAACTGGCCCTGGATCTCCACCAGGGTCTCGCCGAGACGCTTCAGGGTGGCGACATTCACCGGTTCGTCATTGGCGAAGGCGCGGCTGCGGCCGTCGGCGGTCAGGATGCGGCGGAGGATCACCGGCCCGTCCGCCTCGATCCCCATCTCCTCGAGGATTTCCGCCGAGCCGTGGCCGTCGGAGACCTCGAAACTTGCCGTGACGACGGCCTGCTTGGCGCCGTTGCGCACCAGGCCGCTGTCCGCCCGCGCGCCGAGGGCGAGGCCGAGCGCGTCGAGCAGGATCGACTTGCCGGCACCGGTCTCGCCGGTCAGCACGGAGAGGCCGGGCCCGAAAGCGAGGTCGAGCCTGTCGATCAGCACCACATCGCGGATCGTGAGGCCGGTCAGCATGTCAGGTCAGAAAACCCAGAGCCCGAGACCGAGGAGGCCGTCGTCCTTGCCGCCGCCACGGCTGCTGCCGGTGGTCACCAGCGCGTAGCTGTCCTCGTACCACTCGCTGCCCGGGTAGTTGTGTCCGAGTACGGCCGCGGTCCGTTGGGCCTGTTCGTGAAGGCCGAGGGCGGTATAGGCCTCGGTCAGGCGATGCAGCGCTTCGGGCACCTGGTCGGTGGTGTCGTAGTCCTCGACCACTTTCTTGAAGCGGTTGATGGCAGCGAGATATTTGCCCTGGCGCAGGTAGAAGCGGCCGATCTCCATCTCCTTGCCGGCAAGGTGGTTCCGGGTGAGATCGATCTTCAGCAGGGCGTCGCGGGAATATTTGCTCTCCGGGAAACGCTGGACGAGTTCGTCGAGTGTCTCCATCGCGTTGCGGGTCAGTTTCTGGTCGCGCCCGACATCGACGATCTGCTCGTAGTAGCTGAGCCCCTTCAGGTAATAGGCATAATCGACATTCTGGTTGCTCGGATTGAGCTGGATGAAGCGGTCGAGCGCGCTGATCGCGTCGTCGTACTTGTTGCTCTGGTAGAGCGAGTAGGCGGCCATCAGCTGGGCCTGGGTGGCCCAGACGGAATAGGGATGCTGGCGCTCCACCTCGTCGAACAGCGGCGCAGCCTTCTTGTAGTCGCCGTCGAGCGCGGTATCGACCGCCTCGTTGTAGAGCTCCTCGACCGGCCGCTCGACATATTCGAGCTTCTCCTCTTTGGAGCTACAGGCGACGAGAGCAAGGGCGCAGGCCAGCAGTGCAAGGCGTTTCAGCCGCAGCGGACCCAGACCTCCATAGGCGAACTTCATCGGATTTCCCCGGACATGTGCCCTTAGAAAATACGGTCCCGGGGCGCTGTAGCCAAGGGGCTAGCTTCCGGCCGACGCGGGTCGGCCCGAACGCTCCGTCCTGTGTGATCGGATAGAGGAATTAAGCGGTCGCGGCAAGCAGCGGATGGTCGTGGTCGGCTGCCGCCATCTCCGGCGTCATCTCGACCAGCTCCCAGGCGCTTTCGTCCGCGAACAGCTCCCGGAGCAGCTTGTTGTTGAACAGATGCCCGGATTTCGAGGCATCGACGCGGCCGAGAATCGGCGCGCCGGCGAGATAGAGGTCGCCGACACAGTCGAGGATCTTGTGGCGCACGAACTCGTCCTTGAAGCGCAGACCGCCCTCGTTGAGGATCCGGTCGCCGTCGACGATCACCACATTGTCCAGATTACCGCCACGGCCGAGACCGGCGGCCCGCAAGCGGTCGATATCCTGCATGAAGCCGAAGGTCCGCGCGCCGCTGATCTTCTCGTTGAAGGTGCCGTTCACCAGTTTCACGTCGAGCTGCTTCTCGGTGATGGCCGCGCTGTCGAACTCGATCTCGAAATTGACGGAGAAATGATCGTCCGGGCTGAGCTCGATATGCCGCTTGTCGTCCGCGGCGGAAACCCGCTTCAGGACCCGGATCGCCTTGCGCGGCGCGGGAAGCTTGCGGATCCCGGCGCATTCGATCAGCAGGACGAAGGGCTCGGAGGAGCCGTCCATGATCGGGACTTCCGGGCCGTCGATTTCGATCAGGGCATTGTCGATGCGGCAGCCGGCGAACGCCGCCATCAGGTGTTCGACGGTGGAGACGCTCACGCCGTCGCCGTTCTGCAGCCGGGTGCACATGGTCGCATCGTGGACCATATCCCAGCGCGCGGGGACCAGCGGATCCTTGCCGGAGACATCGGTGCGCTTGAAGACGATGCCGTGATCGGCATCCGCGGGGTGCAGCGTCATTACGCAGTCGACACCGCCATGCAACCCGACACCCGTGCAGGATATGCTCGTCTTCAAGGTCTGTTGCGAAATCACTTAACGATGCTCCTGCTGCAACCGCAGGATTTGCCTGTGTTTTACGGCAAATTCTGCACGGAATTGCTCTGGATAATGAAAGCCCCAGAAGATGTATCAATATCTTCCGGGGCTCTCAAATCACTCTTTGTAACTGAATATTACGCCGTAAACGTCTGATATAACGGCCTAAAATCCAGGTTAGTTAGCCTGCCTGCGCAGGAAGGCCGGAATGTCCAGAAGGTCGTCGTCCTGACGGGACGGGGCGACCCTTTCCGACTGTTCCAGAGCGCCGAGACGGGCCTGCTTCGGTTCCGCCGCGTTGACGTCCACGAAGCGCTGCGGGCGGGCCTCCTGGGCCGGCTCGGACGGCTTCTTGCTGCCGATCCCGGTCATCCGGGTGAACAGGCTCGGAGTCTTCTCCGCGGCGCTCTCGCGCCCGCCGGCATTGACCATCGCCGCCGCCTGGAAGGGGTCCGGCTCGCCGCTGGCGGCTGTGGTCTCCGGCATCGCCGGCGGCGGGGCGATGAAGCTGTCTCCGGCCTTCGGAGCGGCCGGCTCTTCTTCTGTCTTCATGCTCTTCGCGGCGTCGGCCTTGGTCTGGGCTTCCAGCGCGGCCTCGTCGAGGTCCATCTCGCCGATCACGAGGGTGTTGCCGGCAACATGGACGGTCTCGGTCGTGGCCGAGATCGCCGGGATGTCGGCGGCCGGAGCGGTCGGCATGGCCGTGGCGGAGGCGACCGCAGCAGCCGGCGCCGGGGCCGCTTCCGCGGCGGGCTTCGCGGCCGGGGCGGCCTTCGCCTTGGTCGGGACGACGGTCAGCGGCGGGCGCTTGGCGGCCATGCCCTCGGCGGCGATGCCGGTGGCGACCACGGAGACCCGCATGGTGCCTTCCATCTTCTCGTCGAAGGTCGAGCCGAAGATGATGTTGGCTTCCGGATCGACTTCCTCGCGGATGCGGTTGGCGGCCTCGTCGACCTCGAACAGGGTCATGTCCATGCCGCCGGTGATGTTGATCAGCACGCCGCGGGCACCCTTCATCGTGGTGTCCTCGAGCAGCGGGTTGTTGATCGCGGCCTCGGCGGCGTCGATGGCGCGCTTCTCGCCGCTCGCCTCGCCGGTGCCCATCATCGCCTTGCCCATCTCGCTCATGACCGTACGGATGTCCGCGAAGTCGAGGTTGATCAGGCCCGGCATGATCATCAGGTCGGTGACGCCGCGCACGCCGGAATGCAGCACGTCGTCGGCCATGTTGAAGGCGTCCGCGAAAGTCGTCTTCTCGTTCGCCACCCGGAACAGGTTCTGGTTCGGGATGATGATCAGGGTGTCGACATACTGGGTCAGCTCCTCGATCGCCTGATCGGCGATGCGCATCCGGTGCTGGCCTTCGAAGTGGAACGGCTTGGTCACCACGCCGACGGTCAGGATGCCGTTCTCGCGGGCGGTCTGGGCGATCACCGGAGCGGCGCCGGACCCGGTGCCGCCGCCCATGCCGGCGGTGATGAAGACCATGTTGCTGTCGCGCAGGTTCTCCATGATCTCGCCGATCGCTTCCTCGGCGGCGGCGCGGCCGACTTCCGGCCGGGAGCCGGCGCCGAGACCCTGGGTGACGCCGGTGCCGAGCTGGATCGTGCGGTCGGCGAGCGACTGCTTGAGGGCCTGGGCGTCGGTATTGGTGACGATGAACTCGACGCCTTCGAGGTTGGAGCGGATCATGTTGTTGACGGCATTGCCGCCGGCGCCGCCGACGCCGACCACGCTGATCCGCGGCTTCAGGTCGTTGTCTTCGGTGGGGACGGAGATGTTGATGGTCATGGGGGTGGCCTCCTGTTCTCGCGTTTAGAGGGTGCTCTGGGGGATGCGCGCCTGAAGCACGCGGGTATTGGGCCTTTCGGCCGGGGTCGGTGAACGTTCTGTCACTGAATTCCTGTGGCTCGGTTGTCGGGCCGTTCCTTTCGGGCGCGGGCCGGCATGTGCGGTGGGGTGGAACCGGGTCTCGATCATCAGAAGTTCTCCCTCAGCCAGGAGCCGACGCGGCCGAACAGCCCGCTTCCGGTCTCCTTGTTGGCGACATGCCCCTGGCGGGACGCGTCGAGTGCCGGATCGGCCGCGTAGGCGAGCAGTCCGGCGCTCGTCGCGAAGGCCGGACCGCTGGCGACGTCGGCCAGCCCGTTGACCCGGATCGGCCGGCCCAGACGGACCTGCTTGTCCAGGATTTCCTGCGCCAGATCCCGGATCCCCGGCATCTGGCTGGCACCGCCGGTGATCACCACGCGGCGGCCGGCGACCTTGTCGAACCCGCTGGCTTCCAGCCGGCCCCGAACAAGTTCGAAGGTTTCCTCCAGACGCGGATGGATGATCCGGATCAGGAGGGATTTCGGGACATGATTGGGGTGGGTCTCGTCCTGCTCGCCGACCAGCGGCACATCGATGACCTCGCGCTCGTCGAGGCTGGACGGGATCGCGCTGCCATAGAGCGTCTTCAGCCGTTCGGCCTCGTGCACCGGGGTGGCGAGACCGCGGGCGATGTCGCTCGTGATATGCGCGCCGCCGACCGGCACGCAGTCGGTGTAGATCACGCTGCCGTCGAAGAAGACCGCCATGGTCGTGGTACCGCCGCCCATGTCGATCACGGTGACGCCGAGATCGCGCTCGTCCTCGACCAGGCAGGCGAGGCCGGAAGCATAGGGCGAAACCACGAAGGCCTCGATCCCAAGATGGCAGCGCTCGATCACGCTGGCGATGTTGCGCACCGCGCTGGACGCGGCGGTGACCATGTGCATGGAGGCGCCGAGACGGACCCCGCACATGCCGCGCGGATCGCGGATGCCGCGGCTGCCGTCGATCGAATAGCCGACCGGGATCGAGTGGATGAGCTGGCGGTCGGCCTCGACCTCGAGCTTCTGCCACTGGCTCAGAATGCGGCGCATGTCGGTATCGCAGACCTCCTGGCCGCCGATCGCGACCTCGACGCCGACGGTTTGGGAATGCGGATAGCCGCCGGAGAGATTGACGAAGACCCGCTGGATGGTCTCGTCGGCCATCTTCTCCGCCGTATGGACCGCGGCGCGCACGCATTCCTCGGCCTCGGCCATGTCGATCACCATGCCGCTGCGGATGCCGCGCGCGACCTGATGGCCGATGCCGGTGACCCGGATGCCGGGCAGGCTCTTGCCGCCTTCGCCGGGCGCGATCCGTGCGCCGCTCTCGCCGATCCGGGCGATCAGGCAGCAGATCTTCGTCGACCCGATATCCAGGATCGCGACGGTGCCGGTGCGCGGTTTGACCAGGCTCTTGCGCATCAGGTGTCCTTTCCGGGATTGCGGAGACGGCTCGAGACGTCCGGCGCGACGCGGACCACGAGCTGGTTCGGCAGGCGCAGGTCGATGGCGACCACGTCGCGGTCGAGCACGTGATGGTCGCGCTGAAGCTGCGCGAGGTGGGACCAGGCCTTCTCCGGCGCCCGTTCCGGCAGCTCGATATCGACCCCGGTATCGAGCCGCACGTTCCAGCGCCGCTCGCCGATCCAGGTGACGGCACGCACGCGCTTGTTCAGGTCCGGCTCGCGCGACAGGAGGGCGAGGAAGGCGCGGGCCCGGGCCGGTGCCTCATCGCCGACGACAATGGGCAGATCGGCGAAGCGGCGCGGGTTCTGTCCCGGCACCTCGACGCCCAGATCGTCGATCAAGGTCAGCTCGCCTTCGCGCTGCCAGAGCGCCAGCGGTGTGCGTTCCTCGAGGCGGACGAACAGTGTATCCGGCAGGCGCCGTTCGATTGTGGCGGTGCGGACCCAGGGGAGCGCGTCGACGCGCGCCTTCAGCGCCGCGAGATCGACGCGGAGGATCGGGGTGCCGCGGTCAGTCGCGATCGCGCCGACCAGGTCGCTGCGCTCCGTGCGGTAGCGACCCTCGACGAGGATGTCGGAGACGACGAGGCCGAGCTCGTTCGACACCGCGATGCCGGCATCGTCGATGGCGGCGGCGAGCTGACCGATCGCGCCGGTGCGCGCCGCGTGCCAGCCGGTGCCGGCGACGATCGCGGTCAGGGCGGCGAAACCGGTGCCGATCAGCACCTGCCGCATGCGGCGGGCCGACAGTCTCGGACGCCGGGCCGGACGCCGCTTGGCGGCAGTCTTCTTGCCTTTGGTGCCTTTGGCGGGGCTCAGTAGTCGCATCGTGCGTCCTCCACCAGCTTGGCGCAGAGCGCGGGGAAGTTCATGCCGCGGAAACTGGCCTGTTCGGGAACCAGAGAGGTCGGGGTCATACCCGGCTGGGTATTGACCTCGAGCAGGTAGAGATTGTCGGGATCGGCTTCGGTTTCGGTGTCGTCGAAGCGCAGATCGGCCCGGCTGACGCCGCGGCAGCCGAGCGCCGAATGAGCCTTCTCCGCCATTTCCAGGGCGCGGGCGGTCACTGCCTCCGGAAGCCGCGCCGGCAGAATGTGGATAGAGCCGCCGTCGGCGTACTTGGCGTCGTAATCGTAGAAACCACGTTCCGAGGTGATCTCGGTGACCGCGAGGGCAGCACCGTCCAGAACGGCGACGGTCAGCTCGCGGCCGGCGATGAACTTCTCTTCCAGCACCATGTCGCCGAAGGGCCAGTCTTCCTTCGTCGGACGGTAATTGTCGCCCGGGCGCACGATGTGGACACCGAGGCTGGAGCCCTGGTCGATCGGCTTCAGCACATAGGGGCGCTTCAGCGCCTCGCGCTCGAGGGCTTCCTCACGGGAGCGCACGATGCCGACAGGGCATTTGATGCCGGCACGGGCGAAGAGTTCCTTGGCGCGCGGCTTGTCCATCGCGATGGCCGAGGCCTCGACGCCGGAATGCGTATAGGGAATATCCATGATGTTCAGCAGGCCCTGGATATTGCCGTCCTCGCCGATGCGGCCGTGCAGGGCGTTGAAGCAGACATCCGGCTTCAGCTCGGCGAGCCGGAACGGGATCTGCCGGTCGACATCGACCTCGGTCACCTGGTAGCCAGCCTCGCGCAGGGCCTTGGCGCACTCGCGACCGCTCGAGAGCGAAACCTCGCGCTCGCCGGACCAGCCGCCCATCAGAACCGCGACGTGCTTGCTCATGCGTCTTCTCCCTGCCTGGTGACTCCGATGCGCCGGATTTCCCAGCGCAGCTCCACACCGCTCTTCTCCTTCACCCGGCGCCGCACGGATTCGCCGAGGGCCTCGATGTCCGATGCGGTCGCGGTGCCGGTATTGATCAGGAAATTGCAGTGCTGTTCCGAGACCATGGCGCCACCGACCCGGAGGCCGCGGCAGCCGGCCGCGTCGACCAACTGCCAGGCTTTGCCGCCTTCCGGATTGGCGAAGGTGCTGCCGCCGGTCCGTTCGCGGATCGGCTGGCTGCTCTCGCGGGCCTGCTTTATTTCGTCCATCGCACGCGCGATCTCCGCCTTGTCTCCCGCGGGGGCGTGGAAGGTCGCTTCCGTGTAGATCCAGTCGGCAGGCGCATCGGTGTGCCGGTAGGACATGCCGAGCGCGGCGGCCGGCACGCGCCGGATGATGCCGTCGCCGGTCACCAGCTCGGCGGAGAACAGGACGTCCTTGAACTCCCGGCCGTAGGCGCCCGCATTCATGCGCAGGCCGCCGCCGATGCTGCCCGGGATGCCGGACATGAAGGCGAGACCGTCGCGGCCCTCGGCGAGCGCGGCCTTCGCCAGGTTGAGGTCGAGTACCGCGGCGCCCGCGGTCACCATGTCGGTCCCGAAGCGGATCTCGTTGAAACCGCGGGCGAGCCGGATCACCACGCCCGGAATACCGCCGTCGCGGATCAGCAGGTTGGAGGTCACGCCGATCACGGTCACCGGCACGTCGGCCGGCTTGCCGCGCAGGAAGACCGCGAGATCCTCGGCATCCGCCGGACGGAACACGACTTCCGCCGGGCCGCCGACGCGGAACCAGGTCTGCTGCGCGAGATCGACATTCTCCTGGTAGCGCCCGCGCACCTCGGGCAGGCGCTCGATCAGGGGACGGGTCTCGTCGGAACGGAGAGCGGCCATGGTCATTGCCCTTCCGTCCCGGCGGCGCGCGCGGCGCCGCTCACCAGCGGTTCGAGCTGGCCCGGAAGGGCCTGGGCCCAGTTGGTGATACTGCCGGCGCCGAGGCAGACCACCATGTCGCCGGGCTTGGTGATCCCGGCGACGATGCCGGCGAGTTCGGACGGGTCGTTCAACGCATAGACATGACGGTGCCCGCGGGCGCGGAGGCCGGCGATCAGGCTGTCCCGGTCGGCGCCCTCGATCGGATCCTCACCGGCGGTATAGACATCCGCGACGATGACGCCGTCGGCGTCGTTGAAGCAGGCGCAGAAATCCTCGAAGAGGTCGTGCAGGCGGGAATAACGGTGCGGCTGCACGACGGCATAGACGCGGCCGTCCGGGCAGGCGGAGCGTGCGGCGGAGAGCACGGCGCTGATCTCGACCGGATGGTGGCCGTAATCGTCGATTACGGAAACGCCTCCGGTCTCGCCGGTCTTGGTGAAACGGCGCTTCACACCGCTGAAGCCGGCGAGCGCCTTGGCGACCAGGTCGTCGCTGAGGCCCATCTCGATGCCGATGGCGATCGCGGCGAGGGAGTTGGAGACGTTGTGCTGGCCGTACATCGGCAGGGTCACGCCCTCGAGCGTACGCTCGGTGTCGTGCGCACGGTCGGCGATCACGACGTCGTATTTCGCGCCAGAGGAGGTGATCTCGAGATTGACGGCGCGGACATCCGCCTGCGGCGAGAAGCCGTAGGTGACGATGCGGCGGTCAGCGACCTTCGGGATCAGCTTCTGCACCGTCGGATGATCGATGCAGAGGGTGGCGAAACCGTAGAACGGGATGTTCGCGACGAAGGCGCGGAAGGCCTCCTGCAGCTTGTCGAAATCGCCGTGGAAATCGAGATGTTCCGGATCGATGTTGGTGACGACGGCGATGGTCGCCGGTAGACGGTTGAAGCTGCCGTCGCTCTCGTCCGCCTCGACCACCATCCAGTCGCCGGAACCGAGCCGGGCATTGGTACCGTAGGCGTTGATGATGCCGCCGTTGATCACGGTCGGGTCGAGCCCTGCGGCGTCCAGCATGGCGGCGACCAGCGAGGTGGTGGTGGTCTTGCCGTGGGTGCCGGCGCAAGCGATCGACCATTTCAGCCGCATCAGCTCGCCCAGCATCTCGGAGCGGTGGACCACCGGCAGCATGCGCTCGCGCGCGGCCAGCAGTTCCGGATTGTTCCGCTTGATCGCGGTGGAGATGACGACGATGGAGGCATCCTCGATATTCGAGGCCTGCTGGCCGATGAATACCTTGATGCCGAGATCCCTCAGGCGGCGCACATTCGGGTTTTCCGCAATGTCGCTGCCTTGCACTGAATAGCCGAGATTGTGCAGAACCTCGGCGATGCCGGACATGCCGATACCGCCGATGCCGGTGAAGTGCATGGTTCCGATGCTGAGCGGCATCTCTCTCATGCGGCGCGTCCTTGTTGCGGGGTCGAAGGGGCGGCGGCGAGGGCCGGCGCGGTGGCAATGACGAGATCGGCGAGGCGATCGGCCGCGTCCGGCGTGCCGAGGTCGCGCGCCGCGGAGGCGGCCCGGTTCAGGCGATCGGGCGCCTTCAGCAGGCCGAGCAGGGCGCCGGCGAGTTTCGGCGCGGTGAATTCCGCCGGTTCGGTCATGACCCAGGCAGCCTTGCCGGCTTCGACGGCGCGGGCATTGGCGGTCTGGTGGTCGTCGGCGGCGCTCGGATAGGGCACCAGGATCGACGGGCGGCCGAGCGTGGTCAGCTCGGCGATGGTCGAGGCGCCGGAGCGGGCGATGACCAGGTCGGCCGAGGCCATGCGGTCCGGCAGGTCGTCGAAAAAGGCGCGGATGTCAGCGGCGACGCCGAGGCGCTGGTATTCCGCTTTCACGCGCTCGATGTCTTCGGCCCGGCTCTGCTGGGTGATGCGCAGGCGGGAGCGGAGGTTCTCCGGCAACTCTGCGATCCCGGCGGGAACGACATTGGAAAACACGGTCGCGCCCTGG
Source organism: Nisaea sediminum (assembly GCF_014904705.1). NCBI lineage: Bacteria > Pseudomonadati > Pseudomonadota > Alphaproteobacteria > Rhodospirillales > Thalassobaculaceae > Nisaea > Nisaea sediminum. Next base: position 74,586 of record NZ_JACZCQ010000004.1, on the reverse strand, counting down.
CTGCCGCCGAAGACCAGGAGGTTGACCGGACCGTCCGAGGCGACAATCTTCTCGCCGCGCAGCGCCAGCACGTTGTCGCGCACCGGATTGCCGGTGAAGTGGCATTTCGCGGACTCGCGTTCGGAGAGATTGGTCATCTCGCGGAACGAGGTGGCGATCTTCGAGGCGTGCGGCGCGAGGAAGCGGTTGGCGCGGCCGAGCACGGCGTTCTGTTCGTGCAGCACGACCGGCAGGCCGAGGAATGCGGCGGCGCGCACGGTCGGGACCGAGGGATAACCGCCGAAGCCGACAGCGATGGCAGCGCCGAGGCCTTTCATGTGGATCGCCGCCTGCAGCGCGCCGATGCCGAGTTCGACGATCGCTTTCGCTTTGCCGGCGATGCCGCCCTTGCTCGGGCTGGCGGCGCGGATGCGGCGCACCGCGACCTCCGGGTTCTCGCCCTCGTAGCGGCCGCCGCGGTCGTCGGTGACCAGTGCGACGCGGATGCCGCGCGCGATGAGCGCCTGACCGAGCGACAGGGCCGGGAAGATGTGCCCGCCGGTGCCGCCGGCGGCGAGGATGACGGTTCCGCCGCTCATCACAATGCCTCCATCCGGCCGGCCCGGCTGCGGGTCAGCGCCAGCATCAGGCCCATGCCGAGCGCGAGCGCGAGCAGGGACGAACCGCCGTAGCTGATAAAGGGCAGGGTCATGCCCTTCGCCGGCATCAGCTGCAGGGCGGACGCCATGTGGATGATCGACTGCAGGCCGAACTGGGCGAGCAGGCCCGCGCCCGCCAGCAGCACGAACAGGCTCTGCTCGGAGAACAGGCGGGCGAAGCCGCGCAGTACGACGAAGCCGAAGAGGACGATCAGAAGGAGGCAGACGATGGCGCCGAATTCCTCGCCGGCGACGGAGAAGACGAAGTCGGCATGAGCGTCCGGCAGGAAGGCCTTCACCTGGCCCTCGCCGGGGCCGGTGCCGAGGAGGCCGCCGCTGCGGAAGGCTTCCAGAGAGCGTTCGACCTGATAGCTGTCGCCGGCCGCCGGATCGAGGAAACGGTTGATCCGGTCGTTGACGTGCGGCAGCAGGAAATAGGCCGCGACCAGACCGCCCGCGCCGAGCAGGGCCGCGCCGCCGACCAGCATCATCGGTAGGCCGGCGAGGAAGAACTGGCCGAACCAGACCAGGGAGACGACGACGGTCTGTCCGAGGTCCGGCTGCAGCAGCAGCAGGGAAACGACGAGGCCGTAGAGCGCGATCGCGATCCACTGGCCCGGGAAGCCGCTTTCCTTGCGCCATTCTGCGAACATCCAGGCGGCGACCACGGCGAAGCAGGGCTTCAGGAATTCCGAGGCCTGCAGGGAGAAGCCGGCGACGCTGAGCCAGCGCCGGGCGCCCTTGATCTCCGCGCCGAAGATCAGGGTGAGGACCAGCAGCCCGATGCAGCCGATGAAGCCGATGGTCGCGGCGCGTCGCACCTGCAGCGGGCTCATCAGTGAGCAGGTGAACAGCACGCCGGCGGCGACCGGCAGCAGCATGAGCTGGCGGCGCACGAAGTGGTAGCTGTCGAGGCCGATCCGCTCGGCCACGGCCGGGCTGGCGGCGAAGATCATCAGGGCGCCGAAGAGGATGATGAGCAACAGCACGCCGGCGGTCCAGCGATCCACCGTCCACCACCAGCGGCCGAGAATGCTCGTATCGGTGCGGGCGATCGTGCTCATGGCCGCGCCTCCCCGCCATCGCCCATCTCGGTCAGCCGGAGGACCTGATCGCGGAAGCGGTCGCCGCGCTGTTCGAAATTGTCGAACTGATCCCAAGACGCAGCGGCCGGCGACAGCAGCAGCGTCGCGCCGCGCAGATGCTCTTTCCGCGCCATGTGGTGGGCGGCATCGACGGCCTTGTCGAGGGTGCCGCACTGGGTGTGCGGAACGGCGTCGCCGAGGGTCTCGCCGAAACTCGATGCGGATTCGCCGATCAGGAAGGCATGGCGGATGCGCGGGAAATAGGGCTTCAGCGGCGCGATGCCGCCTTCCTTCGCGCGGCCGCCCGCGATCCAGTAGATCGGGTCGTAGCAGCCAAGCGCGCGTTCGGCCGCGTCGGCGTTGGTTGCCTTGCTGTCGTTCACATAGCGGATGCCGTCGCGTTCGGTCACCAGTTCCTGGCGATGCGCGAGGCCCGGGAAGCTGAAGATCGCTTCGGCGATCACGGAAGCGTCGATCCCCGCCGCGCGGCAGGCGGCATAGGCGGCCGCTGCGTTCTGATGGTTATGGTCTCCCGGCAGGGTCTTGGCCGGGGCGAGGCTCAGGACCGGCTTGCCGCAGGCGACGAGCGAGGCGCCGGAATAGCGCAGATCCGCCGCCGCATTGTCCTTGCCGGAGATCCGCATCAGCTTCGGCGCCTGCGCATCGATCCGCTCCGCGACGGCGGCGGCTTCCGTGTCGTCGATCCCGACGATGGCGGTGTCCCCGGCGGTCTGGTTGGCGAAGATCCGGGTCTTGGCCTCGATATAGCCGCGCAGCCCGCCATGCCGGTCGAGATGATCCGGCGAGATGTTCAGGAGGATCGCGATTTCCGGAGCGAGTGACGGCGTCAGCTCAAGCTGGTAGGAGCTGAGCTCGAGAATGTAGGTGCCGTCGGCGCCGAGCGGCTCGAAGGAGAGCACCGGCGTTCCGAGATTGCCGCCGACCTCGGCCTTCTTGCCGGCGGTCTCGAAGATATGTCCGATCAGCGCGGTGGTGGTCGACTTGCCGTTGGTCCCGGTGATCGCGATCACTCTTGCGTCCGGACATTCGGCGAGCATCAGCTCGACGTCGCCGATGATCGGCACGCCCGCCGCTTTCGCCATTCTGGCCGCGGGGTGCGGTTCCGGATGGGTGTGCGGAATGCCGGGGCTCAGGATCAGGTAATCGATCCTGGACCAGTCGACGGAGTCTGGGGCGGCGATCGTCGCGTCCCGCCGGCCCGCGCTGGCGCGCCGCTCGCCATTGTCGTCCCAGGCAAGCACTTCGGCGCCGCCCTCGACCAGCGCCTCGACGGTCGCGAGACCGCTGAGGCCGAGGCCCATGACGAAGAGGCGTTTACCCGATTTGCTGTGGCAGGGGATCATCTCTACCTCAGCTTCAGGGTGGACAGGCCGATCAGCGCCAGGATGACGGCGATGATCCAGAACCGGATGACGATGGTGGGCTCCGCCCAGCCCTTCTTCTCGAAGTGATGGTGCAGCGGCGCCATGCGGAAGACGCGCTTGCCGGTCAGCTTGAAGGAGGCGACCTGGACGATGACGGAGACCGTCTCCAGCACGAAAAGGCCGCCGATGATGGCGAGCACCAGCTCGTGCTTCGTGACGATGGAGATGGTGCCGAGCGCGCCGCCGAGGGAGAGCGAGCCGGTGTCGCCCATGAAGACCATGGCCGGCGGGGCATTGAACCAGAGGAAGCCGAGACCGGCGCCGAGCAGGGCGCCGCAGAACACCGCGAGTTCGCCGGTGCCGGGCACGTGATTGATCTGCAGGTAGTTGGCGAACACCGTGTTGCCGGTCAGATAGGCGATCAGCGCGAAGCAGAGGCAGGCGATCATCACTGGGACGATGGCAAGCCCGTCGAGCCCGTCGGTCAGGTTGACCGCGTTCGAGGCGCCGACCATGACGAAGATCGCGAAGGGCGCGAAGAACCAGCCGAGATTGATCAGCACGTCCTTGAAGAACGGCACCGCGAGGCCGTTGGCGAGGTTGGCCGGCATGGCGGCCTGCACCATCAGCACCGCGACGAGGGAGATCGCGATCTGACCGGCAAGCTTCAGCTTGCCCGGCAGGCCCTTGGTGTTGCGCTTGGTCAGTTTCAGGAAGTCATCCGCGAAGCCGAGCAGACCGAAACCGCCGGTGACCAGCAGCACGGCCCAGATGAAACTGTTGCTGAGATCGGCCCAGAGCAGGGTCGAGACCGAGAGCGCGATCAGGATGAGGAGCCCGCCCATGGTCGGCGTGCCCTTCTTGGTCAGCAGGTGGCTCTCCGGGCCGTCCTCGCGGATCGGTTGACCCTCGCGCTGCTTGGAGCGCAGCCAGTCGATCAGCCACGGGCCGAGCACGAAGCCGATGAGGAGCGCGGTCATGATCGCGCCGCCGGTCCGGAAGGTGAGGTAGCGGAACAGGTTGAAGATCTGGGCCTGGTCGGCGAGCGGAGCGAGGAAATTGTACAGCATGACGCGGCCTAGCCTCCGTAGGCCGCGTTTCGCGGCATTGAAAGTCGGGTTTCCGGAAGCGCGCGGATCGCGGCGACGATCGGCGCCATCCCCATGCCGAGAGAGCCTTTCACGAGCACCACGTCGCCGTCTTCGAGCTGCTCGGTCACCATGTCGGCGACTTCCGCGGCGCTGTTCCCGCTTCCGCCGAGCAGGATCGGCGGAAGGTTGCGGGCCAGGCGGTCCATCATCGGGCCGACGGTGAAAACCAGATCGGCGGCACCGCAGACCTTGGCCAGCAGGTCGAGATGGAGGAATTCCGAACGGTCGCCGAGTTCCAGCATGTCGCCGAGCACGGCGATGCGTCGGCCGGAGTCCTTCGGTTTGGTCATCGCCAGCACTTCAAGCGCGGCGGTGACCGAGGCCGGGCTGGCATTGTAGCTCTCGTCGATCAACAGCAGGCCGGTCTCGCCGAGCGCGATCTCTTCCTGCCGCCCCCGGCCGGCCTTGGCGGAGACTTCTCGGATCGCCCGCGCCGCCGTCTGCAGGTCGAGACCGAGCGCGTGCATGCAGGCGAGCACGCCGACGGAATTGAAGGCCCAGTGCAGGCCGATGCCGTCGATCCGGTAGACCAGCTGCCGGCCCTCGACCCGCACCACGATGTTCGAGCCGTCCGGGCCGCATTCGGCACCGATCAGACGGACATCCGCGTCCTCGCTGCGCCCGAAACTGACGATCTTCGCGCCAACCGCTTCCGCGCGCTCGGCGCAGAAGTAGAAATGCGCGTTGTCGCGATTCAGGACGGCCAGGCCCCGGTCCTTCTCGAGGCCTTCGAAGATCTCGGACTTGGCTTCGGCGATCTGCTCGACATCGCGGAAATGCCCGATATGGGTTTCCTCGACATTGGTGATGATCGTCAGGTGCGGGCGGACCAGTCGTGTGAGTTCGGAAATCTCCCCGAGATGGTTCATCCCGAGCTCGAACACCGCGTATTCGGTATCTTTCGGCAGCCGCGCCAGGCTGAGCGGGGCGCCGATATGGTTGTTCAGGTTGCCGGCGCTCGAATGGACGCTGCCGAAGGCGGCGAGGGCGGCCGCCAGCGAATCTTTCGTGCCGGTCTTGCCGACGCTGCCGGTGACGGCGAGTACCGTCGCCTTGCAACGTTTCCGCGCCGCGGCGGCGATGTCGCGGAGGCCGCCGAGGACGTCCTTGACCTCAAGCAGCGGCGCGTCGGCACCGAGCCCGGCCGGAATGCGGCTGACCAGCGCGGCGGCGGCCCCGGCCTCGAGCGCGGATCCGACATAGTCGTGACCGTCCACCCGCTCGCCGGGGAGGGCGACGAACAGGCAGCCGGGCGTCACTTTGCGGCTGTCGATGACCAGATCCGCGATCTCGAAGGCGGGGCCGTGCAGGGTGCCGCGCGTCGCCTGTTCCAGCTCATCCGATGTCCAGAGCATTTCGGTCATCGGACGTCCCCCAGAAGCGCTGAAACGACAGCGCGCGCGGCGTCTCTGTCGTCGAAGTCCCGGATCTCGGTCCCGACGATCTGATAGGTTTCGTGTCCTTTTCCGGCGACGATCAGCGCATCCTCGGGGCCGAGCGCCCGGATCGCCGTCTCGATCGCCTTCGCCCGGTCGCCGATTTCGGCGGCGCCGGGGCAGGCGGCCATGATTTCGGCGCGGATCGCGGCCGGGTCCTCGGTGCGCGGATTGTCGTCCGTCACATAGACATGGTCGGCGAGCTCGATGGCGGTCCGCCCCATGATCGGGCGCTTGCCCCGGTCGCGATCGCCGCCGCAGCCGAACACGACATGCAGCGCGCCGGCGACATGCGGGCGGATCGCCTTCAACACGGTCTCCAGCGCCTCGGCCTTGTGGGCGTAGTCGACGAAGATCGGGGCGCCGTTCGGATGCTGCGCCGCCAGTTCCATGCGTCCGCGCACGCCTTCGAGGGTTGCGAGCACGGCAATGACCCGTTCCAGATCCGCGCCGGAGGCGACGGTGATGGCGGTCGCGGCGAGGATGTTCATCGCCTGGAAGGCGCCGATCAACGGCAGCTCGACCAGATGGGTGCGGCCGGCAAGGGTGACGGAGAAGCGCTGGCCTGTGGCCGTCGGTTCCCAGTCGGTCATGCGGAAATCGGCACCGCATTTCCGGCCGAAGGTGAGCACGCGGATGCCGCGCTCGGCCGCGATCTCGGCCAGTTCCGCCGATTGCGGGGCGTCCGCCGAGAGGATCGCGGTGCCGTCGGTTTGCAGCACGCGCTCGAACAGTCCGGCCTTGGCCTTCAAGTAGTCGGCCATGGTGCGGTGATAGTCGAGATGCTCGTGGCTGAGATTGAGGAACGCGGCGACCCCGACTTTCACGCCGTCGAGCCGGAACTGGTCGAGTCCGTGGCTGGAGGCCTCCATGGCGAGATGATCGATCCCGCGGTCCGCGAGGCCGGTGAGCGCGGCATGGAGCGCGACCGGATCCGGCGTCGTCAGGCCGGGCCCTTCCGAACCTGCGTCGGTGGTGATCCCGAGGGTCCCGAGGCTGGCGCTCTTTTTGCCGAGCGCGGCCCAGATGCGGCGCACGAATTCGACCGTGGAGGTCTTGCCGCTGGTGCCGGTGACGGCGGCCACCGTTTGCGGCTGACGCCCGTAGAAGCGGGCGGCCATCAGGGCGAGGCGGCGGCGCGGATTGTCGTCCGCGATCAGTGCGATGTCGGTCTCGACCGGATCGGTGCCGTTCTCCGTCAGCACGGCGACCGCGCCGCGGCGCACCGCATCGGTGATGAACTTGCGGCCGTCGAGATGGCTGCCGGAGAGCGCAGCGAAGAGATAGCCCGGTTTCACGTCCCGGCTGTCGGCGGTCAGGCCCGCGATATCGCGCTCAAGCGCGCCCGACGCCGCCAGCGAGGCGGTGCGGGGATCGCGGCGGACCAGGTCGCCGTTTATCAGCTCAGAAAGACGCAAGTGCTTTTTTCCCTTTGGGTTCGGGGATATTGACCATGAGAGCGCGGCGGATTTCGGGCGCATCCTCGTCGACCGGCGCCACATTCAGCAGTGGTGCGGCACGCTCGATGATCCGCTTCACCGCCGGCGCCGCGACCCAGCCGCCGGTGGCATATCCGAACGAGCTCTTGTTGCCTTTCGGCTCGTCCACCATCGCCAGCACGACATAGCGAGGATCGGTTACCGGGAAGACGCCGACGAAGGAGGAGAGCAGGGCCTTCTGGCGGTATCCGCCCCGGCCGCCGGGCTTTTCCGCCGTGCCGGTCTTGCCGCCGACGAGATAGCCCTCGGCGCTGGCATTCCGGCCGGTGCCTTTCTCGACCACGAGACGCAACAGGCGCCGCATCGCGAGCGAGGTCTGTTCCTTGATGATCCGCTCGCCGATCAGCAGTTCGCCGCTCTGGTGGCGCAGCAGTGTGGCCGGGCGGAAGATGCCGCCGTTGACGATGCTGGCAACGCCGTTGGCGAGATGGACGGGGCTGACCGCGATGCCGTGCCCGAAGGAGATCGTCATGGTGTTGATCGGGCGCCAGGGATTGGGCGCCAGGGGGCGCCCGCGCTCGGGCAGTTCGATCGAGGCGTTCTCGAGGAAGCCGAGGCGTTCCATGAAGGCCTTCTGGCGCTCGCCGCCGACATCCAGCGCCATCTTCACGGAGCCGATATTCGACGAGTACATGAAGATTTCCGGTACCGAGAGCCAGCGGTTCTTGGCGTGATCGTCATTGATGGTGAAGCGGGCGACCCGGATCGGCTTGCTGGCATCGTAGCCGTTGGCCAGCGTCGTGGTGCCGTAATCGAGCGCCATGGCGGTGTTAAAGATCTTGAAGGTCGAGCCCATCTCGTAGACGCCGAGGGTGGCGCGGTTGAAGAGGGCGTCGTCTGAGACCTGGTCGCGGCGGTTCGGATCGAAGTCCGGCAGCGAGACCATGGCGACGATCTCGGAGGTCCGGGTGTCGAGCACGATGCCGGCCGCACCGATGCCGTCGAAGGCATCGATCTGGGTCTGCAGTTCCTCGCGCAGGATGTGCTGCACCCGGAGGTCGACCGAAAGGGCGAGCGGTTCGGTGCCGTCGCGCAGCAGCGAGTCGAAATTTTTCTCGATGCCGGAGAGCCCGACATCGTCGAACCCGGCGCGGCCGACGATATGGGCGGTGAGTCGGCCCTGCGGGTAGACTCGTTTGGATTCACTCTGGAAATAGAGCCCTGGCACGCCGAGCTTGTTCACCGCATATTGCTGGCGCGGCGTCAGGTTGCGCTTGATCCAGATGAATCGCTTGTCGGAAGAAAGGGTCTCGACCAGCTCGGCGCGGTCCAGCTCCGGCAGCACCGTCAGCAGCTTGTCGGCCGCTTCCACCGGGTCCATGACGCTCTTCGGATCGGCATAGAGCGAGGGCACCGACAGCGTGGTCGCCAGCAGCATGCCGTTGCGGTCGACAATGTCGGCGCGGCCGGTCTTGTGCGCGAGATTGCTGCTTTCCTGCGCCAGGTTCGGCTCCGCGCCGCGGTCGAAGACGGAAACGTCCACCACCCGCGCCGCGATCACGGAGAAGGCGAGGGCGAAGACTGAGCCGGCGATCAGCAGCCGGGTGCGGCCCTGCTCCAGCGCCTGCCGTCCGGTACCTTCGATCCGCACTGTCTTGTCCGGTTTCGGGATGTCGTTGATATCGATCCGGGTATGGGTCATTGGGGTGCTCCCACGGTCACCGGGCGCGCCATCGGCAGGACGATGCCGCCGATATGGGCGGCTTCCGTCAGCGGCGCCTCCCCGTCGCTGTTGAGCGGCTGCGGCAGCATGTCGAGTGTGGCGCGCTGCAGGCGGTCCGCCGGGCGTTCTTCGCTGAATTCGCGGATCAGGCGCTCCAGCCGCTCGGGGCGGTTCAGGTAGCTCCATTCGGCCTTCAGCACCTGGATCGCTTCCTGGTTGTCGAGAATTTCGCTGTGCAGGGCGTTCAGCCGGTCCTCGCGCTCCTGCACCTCGTGTTTGACGAGGAAGAGCGTGATCCCGGCGCAGGTCGCGAGCATCAGCCAGAGGGCGGTGGAGCGGCGCACCATCACGCGGCCTCCCTGTCGTCCCAGGCCGGCGCATCGGTGCGCTCGGCGACGCGCAGCCGTGCGGACCGGGCCCGCGGATTGCGCTTTTCCTCTTCCGCGCCCGGACCGATCGGCTTGCGCGTGATCTCGATGAAGCTCGGCGCGGGGCCGGTCTCGCCGGTTTCCGGCACGTGACGGGACGGCCGCGCGGTCTTGCCGGCACGGGTGCGGATGAAGGTCTTCACCCGGCGGTCTTCCAGGCTGTGGAAGGAAACCACGGCGAGGCGGCCGCCCGGACGCAGGATCCGCTCGGCGGCGGCGAGGCCGCGGTCGAGCTCGCCGAGCTCGTCGTTCACATGGATGCGCAGCGCCTGGAAGGTCCGGGTCGCGGGATCGATCGTGTCCTTGCCCCGGGCGCGCGGCACCACCCCCCGGACGATCTCAGCAAGCTGGGAGGTCCTGAGAATGGCGCCGCTGGTCCGTGCCAGGACGATGGCTTTGGCGATGCGGCGCGAATGCCGCTCTTCGCCGAGCCGGTAAATCAGGTTGGCGAGGTTCTGTTCGCTTTCGGTGTTCACGACATCGGCGGCGCTCGGTCCGGATTTTTCCATCCGCATGTCGAGCGGGCCATCCTCGCGGAAGGAGAAGCCGCGCGCCGCCTCGTCGATCTGCGGCGAGGAGACGCCGATATCGAGCGCGACGCCGTCGACATGGCCGATGCCTGCCTCCTCGAGCAGGATGTCCATGTCGCCGAAGCGGCCCTGGATCAGGGTCAGCCGATCGCCGAAACGGTCGGTCAGGGCCTTGCCGCGGGCGATGGCGTCGGGGTCGCGGTCGATGGCGACGACGCGGCAGTCCGCGGCCTCGAGGATGGCCGTGGTGTAGCCGCCCGCGCCGAAGGTCCCGTCGAGGAAAATCTTGCCGCCGGCGATCTTCAGGGCGTCGACGACCTCGTCGCGGAGGACGGGGATATGCACCGCGCCGCTCATTTGTCGCTCCCGCGCCCGGCCATCGGCAGGGTGATGCCGCGGTCGCGTGCGCGCTTGCGCTTCTCGTCCCGGTGCGCCGCATAGGCGTCCGGTTCCCAGAGCTGGAAGGACTTGCCGAGGCCGACGAACATGATCGTGTCGGAGATGCCCGCGTAGTCGAGCAGGTCCTTCGGCATCATCACCCGGCCATCGCCGTCGATGGTGAGCTGCCGCGCGTCGGCGAGAATGGTCTGCAGGTCTTCGGCCTCTTCGGAGAAGGCGTCGAGCCGGTCGATGGAGTCGACCATTTCCTGGATGCGCTCGTCGCCGCAGCCGTCGATGCAGGGATGCTTGAAGGACGGGTAGAGAATCAGGCCGGAGGAAGCCTGCCGTTCGAGGACGCTGCGGAAGGACGCCGGAACGGACACGCGGCCCTTCCGGTCAACCTTGTTCGCGAATGTGGACAGAAAAACTGCCACGACGTCCCCCGTTTCAATCCGGTCTTCCGCGTCCGGAAGTCCGTTCCACCCAGAAGCCGGAACCGTTGCGGTCCGGCCTTGTGTCCATCCGTCCGGGGCCGGCGCGCCGCTGCCGTGGAGATGGCATGGGATCGGCACGGTCCCTTATGGGATATACTGGGATATCATGGGAAAAACTGGAGCGCAATGGGAATATGGCGGGAAACTGCGGTATTCGTGGCGTTTTTACTGTGATTTTTGAAGGATTTAAGATTAACGAACAGAACTCGCTGAACGGTTGCGGTTCTGCCGGAAATGAGCAGCAAAGAGAAAGTCGGTCGCTTCCAGTATTAATAAATTGTTCCTGGTTTGTTCTGTTCTATGTGCATTTGCGATAGGTGAGAAAACTCTCACCATCGGAGGCATCGGTGCGGGAAGTCGGGATCAGGCGGTCTGTAAGCCGGGTTCTGTCCAGTGCCCGAAAGCACCTGTATGGCCATTCCTCTGGGACGATCGTTACCGACCGCCTCGCGCGACCTACCCGGATGACGATGCGAAAACCCATCTGCCGCCACCTCGCGGCGCGACCGGCCATCCCTATTTGGTCTTGCTCCCGGTGGGGTTTACCGTGCCGCGTCCGTTACCGTCCGCGCGGTGCGCTCTTACCGCACCCTTTCACCCTTGCCTGCCAGCCGAAGCGGGCGGGCGGTTTGCTTTCTGTGGCACTTTCCCTAGGGTCGCCCCCGCCGGGCGTTACCCGGCACCGTGTCTCCGTGGAGCCCGGACTTTCCTCCAGCGGTCGAAACCGCCAGCGGCCATCCAACCGCCTGATCCGCGCTAGAGATAGGGTCCGGATGCGCCGGAGGTCAAGCGGAGGTGCCGCTGCGGCGAAATAAATGTCGCGGTGAAGGAAAATCGCGCCGGCATGCGGGACTAGGATCGCCGCGATTGATTTGCGCGGTCACCGGCTTCATTAAGGAAGCCGGATCGCAATTGCCGTTTGTTCCCGATAGTCCGAGGTAAAACCATGTCAGCCGGAACCCAATCCTCCGAGAACGCCAAAGCTCTGGTGGAGCGCTATTACGCGGCCTTCAATGCCGGCGACGCGGGCGGCATGCTCGCCTGCCTCACCGAGGATGTGGCGCATGACGTGAACCAGGGCGGACGGCGCACCGGCAAGGACCTGTTCGCCGAGTTCTGCGCCCATATGGCCCGCTGCTACCGGGAAGAGCTGACGGATATCGTCGTCATGCCAGCGGCAGATGGAAGCCGGGTCGCGGCCGAGTTTACGGTGAACGGCACCTATCTCGCCGACGATGAAGGGCTGCCGGCCGCCAGCGGCCAGACCTATTGTCTTCCGGCCGGGACCTTCTTCGAGATCTCCGGTGGACTAATCTCCCGTGTGACGACCTATTACAATCTTCAGGACTGGATCGCGCAGGTCACGGGCGAGGGCGCATGAGCATCGACTTTCTGACACTGACGCCGGGCTCCGCCGAATTCGAGGGGGCCGTCGAGCAGGTCGCCGCGCTGCGGATCAGGGTGTTCCGCGAATGGCCCTATCTCTATGACGGGACCGAGACGTGGGAGCGCCGCTACATATCCAAGCTCGCCGCGGCGGAAGGTGCCGTGGTCATCGCCGCCCGCGACGGGGAAAAGATCGTCGGGGTCTCGACCGGCATGCCGCTTCTGTCCGAGCACGACGAACTGATCGCGCCGTTCCGCGGTTCGGATTTCCCGCCGGAGCAGGTGTTCTACGGCGCGGAGACGGTAATGCTTCCCGACTATCGCGGACAGGGGCTCTACCGCAGCTTCCTCGAACGCCGGCGCCAGCATGCGATCGATCTCGGCGGCTTCCGCTGGGAGACCTTCTGCGGAGTCGTGCGTCCGGCGAATCATCCGCTCCGCGACCCGGCGATCCCGCCGCTCGATCCGGTCTGGACCCATCTCGGCTACCGCAAGGTCGCGGGATTGATCACCGATTTCTCCTGGCGGGACATCGACCAAGCGGAGGAAACCGCGAAACCGATGCAGTTCTGGGTCCGAGGCCTCTGAGTCCGGCTAGCGCCGCGTTGCCCCGGTGCCGCGCGGCGGATCGCTTGCGAGCGGGCGGTTGCGCTGACGCTCGCGCAGGAAGACGAAGAGGCCGGATCCCATGATCAGCACGATCCCGGCCTGGACCTCGAGCCCTGGAATATCGCCCCAGATCGTCCAGCCCCAGAACACGGCGAGCAAAAGGCCGGTATATTCGAACGGGGCAATGATCGCGGCATCGGCAGAGCGGTAGGCGGCCGAGAGGCAATAGGCAACGGCGGCCGAATTGAATCCGAGGCCGATGAAGAGCCAGAAATCCACGCCTTCCGGCCAGACCCAGGCGCGCAGCAGGAAGACCAGGCTTTCGTTGTCGGTTCCCGCCGCAAAGCGCCCGTCCCCGGCGAAAACCCAGAAGAGACCCGCCACCAGGAGAAACATGGTCTGGATATAGACGGCCAGCGCCGACGGCTTGCTGCTCATGCCCAGCTTGCGGGTCATGATCTGCATCCCGGCATAGGTGATCGCTGAAATCACAGGAAGCACGAGGACCAGGCGGCTGACGCCGAGATCCTCGGGACTGGCCCAGGGGCGCTGCATGATCACCACGCCGATGAAGCCGACGAGAACGGCGCCGAGGCGGAACGGACCGACCTTTTCCCTGAGCACCGGGATCGACAGCAGGGTGATGAAGAGCGGTGCGGCGAAGAAGAGGGCGGTCGCGTCGGCCAGCGGCAGGACGGCAAGCGCGGCGAAATAGGACATATTGGCGATCACGACCAGCAGCCCGCGCAACGCGTGGAGGCCCGGCCGGTTTGTCTTCAGAATCTGCCATCCGCCCTCGAACTGCACGATCACCAGGCTGAAGGCGATCCCGATCGCCGAGCGTGTGAAAACCATCTGGTGCAGCGGGTATCCGCCGGAGAGCTGCTTGATCAGCATGTCGTTGATCGAGATCGCCAGCATCCCGACGAGGATGAAGGCGATGCCGAAGCTCGGGCGGTCGAGTGGGGAAGCGGTCGTATCGGTCATGGCGGACGGAGACTATGCCTTTCGATCGCCTGTGTCTTGTCCCCAAGCGCCGTTCAAAGGCCCGCGTATGGGCGCCTGGGAGACAGTTTAGAAAAACAGCCGCCAGAGCAGCGGCAGCAGGATCGCGGTCGCCAGTGCGTTCAGCCCCATGGCGAGGCCGGAGAAGGCACCGGCGACCTCGCTGACCTGCATCGCCCGCGCGGTCCCGATCCCATGCGCCGCGACGCCGATGGCGAAGCCGCGCGCCGACCAGTCCTTGATGCGGAAGATATTGAGCACGAGCGGGCCGATCATCGCGCCGATGATGCCGGTCAGGATGACGAAGACGGCGGTCAGCGAGGGCAGGCCGCCAAGCTTCTCGCTGATACCCATGGCGACCGGCGTGGTCACCGATTTCGGCGCGATCGAGATGAGCGTGGCCTCGGAAACGCCGAAGGCCCAGGCGATGGCGAGGGCGCTTCCGGTGGCGAGCACCGAGCCGAAGATCACGCTGAACAGAATCGACACCAGCGATTTGCGGACCCGCGCGACCTGCCGGTAGAGCGGCAGAGCCAGGGCCACCGTCGCCGGGCCGAGCAGGAAATGCACGAACTGAGCGCCCTCGAAATAGACGAGATAGGGCGTCCGGGTGACGGTGAGGATGACGACGAGCACGATCACCGCGAGCAGCACCGGATTGACCAGCGGGTGCATGCCGAGCCGTTCGTAGAGTTTCTGACCGCCGAGATAGGCCAGCAGGGTCAGAAACAGGTGCAGCAGCGGGCTCGCCGAGAGGTAGACCCAGATATCGCTGAAATTTCCGTCCATCACTCCTCTCCCCCGACCCGCGAGAGTTTCTTGAGGGCGATCATGACGAGGGCGGTAAACAGAATGGTGATCGCACTGCTGCCGATCAGGGCGGCCGTGACGCCAACCCACTCGCGTTCGATCAGGGAGAGGTGGAGCATGACCCCGACGCCGGCGGGGACGAAAAGCAGAGAGAGATTGCGGAGCAGGGTATCGGAGACCTTCGCCACGGTTTCCGGAATGCCGCCGCGGATCATCAGCCCGGTGAAGAGGATGACCATGCCGACGACCGGGCCGGGCAATGGCAGGCCGGTGGCCGCGATGAAGAGCTCACCCAGAAGCTGACATCCGAGCAGAAGGGTAATGGCACCGATCATGGGGAACTCCGACGACTGGAACTGGACGGAGTCTAGCGCTGTCCCGGCGGCACTCACAACACGGAGTGAGGCGGCGAGGGATCAGGCGGCGGCGGCGAGTGCGTCGCTTTCCATGAAGACGCAGCGGATGCGCTCGATCCCGGCATAGAGGCAGGCCGCGAAACGGTGGTTGCCGTCGCAGAGACGCCCGTTGCGGAAGACCAGGCTCATGCGGCGGAAGTCGCCGTGCCGGACCAGCCAGGCGACGCGGGCTGCATGCTCTTCCGCGCTCATCGGCGTGTTCGGGTCGCGATTGTCGTCGGGAGCAATGAAGCGCTCTTCGGCGAGCGCACGATCGATATCCGCGTCGGTGATGCGGCGCTCGGCACCTGCCCAGAACGGGTAATCCTCGAGGCCGTGTTCGACGGCCACGTCAAGCAAATCGCGCTCTTCCAAGCGAATGCCCATCGCCCGGTCTCCCTGCCACATCGTCGGTTCTCGTCCGGCGACGGGCGTGAGCTGCTCCGGGAAGAGCAAAGGCCGTCTGCGGGGTAACGCAGGCGGCCCGACGGCCCGTTCAATTGCCGCGTCCCGTATCGTCGAGAGGGCGCGTTGCAGCAATTGCGTTTTTTGCATAGGCCGCATGCAGTCAGGGCATGGGAAAAATGGAAATTTAACTTGCTATTTCATACGTATAGCTTGGACTGCACAACCTTGTTCGGCAGCGATGAAAATTGCTTCGAAAACGACATCGTTTGTGCCGAAGTGCGGCGAGTTCGGGCCGTCAATCCCACTTCGCCGCGGCGTCGTCATCGCTCGCTTTGGCGTCCACCCAGGCGGCGCCGCTGTCCTTCTCCTCCAGCTTCCAGAAGGGCGCCCTGGTCTTCAGCCAGTCGATCAGGAAATGGCAGGCCTCGAACGCGGCCTCGCGGTGCGGGGAGGCGCAGGCGACCAGCACGATCTGCTCGCCTGGTTCCATCCGTCCATAACGGTGGATGATCAGGCTGGCCTCGAGCGGCCAGCGCTCGTTCGCCTCGGCCTCGATCTTCTCCAGCATCTTCTCGGTCATGCCGGGATAGTGCTCGAGCGTCATCGCGCCGACATGCTCGCCGCCCGCCATGTCACGGACGAGACCGACGAAGCTGGTGATGCCGCCGATATTGTGATTGCCGGCGCCGAGTGCGCGAAGCTCCTCGCCCAGATCGAAATCCTCCTTCTGGACCCGGATCATCGCCTCAGCCTCCGGTGACCGGCGGGAAGAAGGCGACCTCGTCTCCGGCTTTCACCGGCGCGTCGAGTTCGACGAATTCCTGGTTCACGGCGGCGCGGACGACTTCCATGTTCTGAAAGGCATCCTCGAATCCCGGCCCGCGTGTCTTCAGCCATGCGACGAGGCCGGCGACGTCGGTCACCTCGGCAGGCGGAGTGACGTCTTCCTCTCCGATACCGGTCTTGCCGCGCATCCAGGCGAAATAGAGAATCTTCACAGGCCAACCTCGCTGAAGGGCAGGTAATCAACAATATCGCCGGCTTCGATCCGGGTGCAGCTCTCGGGCAGCTCCACCAGCCCGTCGGCGGCTACCATAGAGCTAAGCACTCCGGCGCCGTCACGCTCGAACTTTTCCGCTTCCAGCACGCCGTCGCCGTTCCGGCGCAGTGTGACGCGAACATATTCCCGCCGGTCGAGCTTCTTCTTGTAGTCGAAGGCGGCACGGACCGGGAAGAGTTCGGGGGCACTCGGTCGGGCGCCGGACAAGAGTTCGATCAGCGGGCGGGCGACGCGCAGGAAGGTGACCATCACGGCGACCGGATTGCCGGGAAGCCCGACGAATGGCGTGCGGCCGATCTGGCCCAGTGCCACGGGGCGGCCCGGCTTGATCGCGAGCCGCCAGAAATGCAGCGAACCGAGGGCTTCGACGGCGGCTTTCACATGGTCCTCGCCGCCGCTCGAGACCCCGCCCGAGGTGAGGATCATGTCCGCTTCGCTCGCGGCCCCGGCCAGCCCGCCGCGGATATCTTCAAGCCGGTCTGGAAGGATCCCCATGTCGACCACCTCCGCGCCGATTCCGCGTAGCAGGGCCGCCAGGGTGTGCCGGTTCGAATCGTAGACCGTGCCCGAGGGAGCTTCGGTGCCGGGTTCGCGGATTTCGTCGCCGGTCGAGAAGATCGCCACGCGCAGCGGCTTGTAAACCGGCAGGCTTGTCAGCCCGGTCGCCGCGGCCAGCCCGATATCCTGCGGCCTGAGCCGGACCCCGGCTTCGAGGATGCGGTTGCCTTCCGAGATGTCTTCCCCTGCGAAGCGACGGTTGGCGCCGCGTTTGATACCGGGCGGGATGACGACGTGATCGCCGTCGCTCCGGCAATCCTCCTGCATCAGCACCGTGTCCGGGCCGGCGCCGTTTTCGCCTGCGGGCATCGGCGCGCCGGTATAGATCCGGATGGCGGTTCCGTGCTGTTGGGGCGCTGTGTGCGGATGACCGGCAGCGACTGTCGCTGCCACCGGCAGAACGGTCTCCGCGTCGGGCGAGAGATCGTCGAAAAAGACCGCATAGCCGTCCACGGCGGAATTGTCGTGCGGCGGCACCGACCGGCTGGCGACGACGTCCTCGACCAGGATGCGACCGAGCGCGGCGCCGAGCACCACCTCCTCCGGATCGACCACCGGGGTCAGGATCTCGCGAAAGCGGGCGAGCGCGTCGGCGACGGGAATCAGCTTGCCGCCGAAGGCGAAGCAGTCATCTGTCAGTTGCGACATGGCTCACGCGGCTTTCGAAAGACCAGTAATGTCGAGAATATAGTCCGCCAGCGCCGGAACATCGTTCAAATCGAGCACGGGAACGGTCGCTTCCTCGACCGGACCGTCCGACGCCACTGCCCGGATCATCGGATCGCCCGGCTGCAGTAGGGATTTTCCGGTCTCGCGCCGGAAAATTTCCAGCTTCTCGTGCGCATGTTCCTTGAAGCCCTCGATGATGAGCAGGTCCACCGAGCTCAGATGCGGCAGGAGGTCCTCGATCGTCGGCTCCGGCTCCCCCCGGTTTTCGTGCATCAGCGCCCAGCGGTTGGCGGAGGTGATCAGCACTTCCGTCGCACCGGCCTCCCGATGCTCGTAGGAATCTTTACCCGGCTTGTCGACGTCGAAGGTGTGGTGGGCGTGCTTCATGGTCGACACCCGGATGCCGCGGGCGACGAGCTCAGGGAGCAATTTGACGAGCAGGGTGGTTTTGCCGCTGCCGCTCCATCCGACGAGACCGAAAATTTTCATGGGGCGAAGTCTAGAGGTGAGGGTGCCGCGGACTCAAGTCACGCATCCGCGGGGGCACCTTTTCCCTTCGCGGTCTTCCGGCGGGCGCGTTCGGCCGCGGCTTCCGGGGTGACATGCAGCAGGCCGGAGCGCAGGTAATCGTAGCCGGTGACGAGCGTCAGGATCGCGGCCACCCAGAGCAGCCCTTCACCGATCAGCACGGTCGGCAGCCAGGCGGGACCGGCTTCGCCGACGATCAGGAAGCCGAGCGAGCCGATCTGGATGGCGGTCTTCCATTTCGCGAGGCGGCTGACGGGCATCCGGACCTGGATTTCGGCGAGGAACTCCCGCAGGCCGGATACCAGGATTTCCCGCAGCAGGATGATCAGGGCCGGCAGCAGGCTGTAGCCGGAAATATGATCCAACGCGCTGAGGATCAGCAGACAGGCGCCGACGAGGAGCTTGTCCGCGATCGGATCGAGCAGGCGGCCGAAATCGGACTGCTGGTTCATCGAGCGTGCGAGATAGCCGTCCAGATAGTCCGTGATCCCCGCGAACGCGTAGAGCGCCAGGGCGATCCAGCGGTAGGTCGGTTCGTTGATCCAGATGAGTGCCACGATGAACGGGATCACCAGGATTCGCGACAGGGTCAGCAGATTTGGGAGGCCGGTCATATCTCTGCTTCGGTCTGAAGATTGGCTTCGGCGACCGCGCGGCCGCTCTCTTCTTGAGGGCCGAAGCTACACCAATCAGCCCTCGTCGTGGAAGAATTCATATATTCGTTTTGCGACGGTTTTGCTGATCCCGTCCACGGCTTCAAGGTCCTGCAGGCCGGCGCGGGAAACCTCGCGGGCGGAGCCGAAATGGTGCAGCAGCGCCTTTTTGCGCTTGGCGCCGATGCCGGGAATCTCGTCGACTTTCGATTGGCCGATCGCCTTGGCGCGCTTCGCCCGGTGGGTCTCGATCGCGAAGCGGTGCGCTTCGTCCCGCAGACGCTGCAGGAAATAGAGCACCGGATCGTTGATCGGCAGCGAGAAGGGCGAGCGTTTGCCGGTGAAGAAGCGCTCCCGGCCGGCATCGCGGTCCGGACCCTTGGCGATGGAGACGATCGCGACGTCCTCGATCCCGAGTTCGCTGAAGACCTCGCGTGCGACGCTGTCCTGGCCCTGGCCGCCGTCGATCAGAACCAGATCCGGCCAGTTGCCTGAGGTCCGGTCCGGGTCCTCCTTCAGCGCCCGGCTGAAGCGGCGCGTCAGGACCTGGCGCATCATCGCGTAATCGTCGCCAGCCTGGACCGGCGCGTCCTCACCCTCTTCAAGTTCCCCAGGCGCGGGCATCGGCGCATCCGCGGGCACCACATTGCGGATGTTGAACTTGCGGTAGGCGTTTTTCATCAGGCCGTCGGGCCCGGCGACGATCATTGCGCCGATCGCGTTGGTGCCCTGGATGTGGCTGTTGTCGTAGACCTCGATCCGCTCCGGCGGCTGGTCGAGATCGAGCGCCTCCGCGACGCCTTCGAGCAGCCGGCGCTGCGAGGAGCTTTCCGCCAGCCGGCGCCCGTGCGCCTCTCGCGCATTGGCGATCGCATGCTCCATCAGCTTGCGTTTCGAGCCGCGCTGCGGGCGCAGCACCTCCACCTTGCGGTCGGCCCGGGTGCTGAGCGCTTCGGCGATCAGTTCCTGTTCCGGCATGTCGTGGCTGACCAGCACCAGCTTCGGTGGTGGCTTGTTGTCGTAGAACTGGCCGACGAAGGCAGCGAGGATCTCGCCTGCCTCGAGGCTCTTGTCGTGGCTCGGAAAATAGGCGCGGTTGCCGTAGTTGCTGCCGCCGCGGAAGAAGAATACCTGGATGCAGGCGGTCCCGCCCTCGCCATGCAGCGCGAGCACGTCCGCGTCCTCGACACCTTCCACATTGATGTCCTGATGCGACTGGATATGGGCAAGCGCCCGGATCCGGTCGCGATAGCGCGCGGCGCTCTCGAAATCGAGCGCGTCGCTTGCCTCCTGCATGCGCTCGGCGAGCTGCTGGGAGACCTTGCGGCTGGAGCCGGTGAGAAAGGCCTTCGCCTGGACGATCAGCTCGCCGTACTCCTCCTCGCTGACATAGCCGACACAGGGCGCGGCGCAGCGCTTGATCTGGTACTGCAGGCACGGTCTGGTCCGGCTGGCGAAGATCGCGTCGGAGCAGTTGCGGATCAGGAAGGCGCGCTGCAGCGCGGTGATCGTCCGGTTCACCGCGCCGGCCGAGGCGAAGGGGCCGAAATAGTCGCCCTTGCGGCTGCGGGCGCCACGATGCTTCACCAGCTGCGGCCATTCATGGTCGCCGGTCAGCAGGATGTAGGGGAAGGACTTGTCGTCGCGCAGCAGCACGTTGAAGCGCGGGCGCAGCTTCTTGATGAGATTGCTCTCGAGCAGAAGCGCCTCGACCTCGGTATGGGTGCGCACGAACTCCATGCGCTGGGTCTCGCTGACCATACGGAAGATGCGGTGCGGCAGCTTCGCCGGGAAGGTGTAGTTCGAGACCCGCTTCTTCAGGTTGCGCGCCTTGCCGACATAGAGCACCTCGTCGGCATGGTCGAGCATGCGGTAAACGCCAGGCGCGTTCGGCAGCAGCTTCACCTGCGCCTGGATCACCTTCACGCCGCGCTCGATATCCGGTTTCGGCGCCGGGGCTTTGGGCGCGGCTGCCGTTTTCGCGCCCGCGGCGTCGGAATGAGAGTCTGCGGGAGCTGGCTTGACTGACGACATGTGATCTTTCTAGCGGATCGGCAGGGTTACGGAAATGGCTTCACGCAGAACGTTTCTGGAACGTCCAACAAGGCGGGCAATGTCTGTCCGACTCTATCCCCGTTCCGTGTGGAAAAGGCTGTGCATAACTCTTGAGCGGCGTGTTCGAGGGCCCGCGTTCCCTCATTCCGGACGCTTTGCCCAAAATTTGGGCATGAGCGCTAAGATAATGAAAATAAACAATAAATATCCTAAGGTGCTGATTCATATCACAATTTGTGACGGGATCGTGACCCTTCCATGACTTAGTTCATGATTAACGGCGAATGTGTAAAAAATGCAGGGAAATTTACGCTACCGCTTTTCGTTGCTGTCATACGGGGTTAGGCTCGCCCCGGTAAATAACCAGCTCCATGTGAAGTTGATTCCCAGATGATTTCCAGATCTGCCGGAGACCTGCGGACAGCACTCGTGACAGGCGGTGCGCGCCGTATCGGGGCGGCACTTGCACGAGGTCTCGCCGCGGACGGCTGGCATGTCGTTATTCACTTCAACGGCTCGGCCGATGCCGCAGAAGAACTGCAGGCGGAGATTCTCGCCTCGGGCGGAGCGGCCTCGACGGTGCAATGCGATCTCGCCGACGCGGCGGCGGTGAGCGCACTGATCCCGGCGCTCGCGGGCAGCGTACCGCCTATCGGTCTGCTGGTGAACAATGCCTCGCTGTTCGAGGGCGACCGCCTGGACAGTCTCACCGCCGAGGCGATGGACCGGCACCACGCGGTCAATCTTCGCGCGCCGGTGCTGCTCTCCCAGGCCTTCGCCCGCCAGGTCCACGCGCAGGCGGCCGGGGGCCTCGCGCCCGGACTCGACTGCTGCATCGTCAATCTGCTCGACAACAAGGTCTTCGCGCCCAATCCGGACTATCTCTCCTATTCGCTGACCAAGTTCGGCCTTGAAGGGTTCACGCGGATGCTGGCGATGGAACTGGCGCCGGTTATCCGTGTCGCCGGTATCGCGCCAGGCGTCGCCCTGCCGAGCGGACCGCAGACGGAGGAGGAGTTCGTGCAATCCCAGAAGGCGCTGATGCTCGGGCGCGGCTGCTCGCCGGATCAGATTCTCGCAGCGCTCCGTTTCATCCTTGCGGCGCCGGCCTTTACCGGGCAGACCATCACCCTAGACGGGGGCCAGGCACTGCAGGCGCTGCCACGCGACATCGCCTTCATGGGCGGGAAGGACTAGCGACAGAGATGCCGATCACCAGTGCCCGGATCCTGCTGGAGAATTTCGCCGTCAATGTCGATATCGGCATCCATGATTTCGAGCGCGGCCAGCCGCAGCGGGTGCTGGTCAGCGTCGAGATGGAGGTCGATGTCGATCCGACCGGCGCCGGCGACGACATCGAGCGGGTGCTGGATTACGATTTCGTCCGCACCGAGATCCTGGAGCTGGTGAAGACCCGCCGCTTCAATCTGCAGGAGACCTTCTGCCACGCCATCATCCAGATCATCGCCGAACGCTCGGCGGTGCGCTGGGTCCGGGCGACGACGCGCAAGCCCGACGTCTACGAGGATTGCGAGGCGGTCGGCTTCAGCCTGCTGTACGAGCGCTAGGGAGCGCCGGGGAAGTCAGCCGCCCGCGAGTGCCGTCACCGGAAAGGTCGTGAACTGGCCGATCACGAAGAGGCCGTAGGCGAGGAAGAACGCGATCGCGATCGGCCGGCCGAGGGTCCGGAGGCTGAGCGCGGCTGCGACGAAGATCACGGTCACGCCGACCATCACCCAAAGGTCGCTGTCCATGATTTCCTCCGGAATGCCGATCGGCTTCACGACCGCGACGGCGCCGAGAATGCCCAGCGTGTTGAAGATGTTGCTGCCGATGATGTTGCCGAGGGCGACGTCGTTGTGCCGGCGCACGGCGGCGACGATGGTGGTGGCGAGTTCCGGCATCGAGGTGCCGAGCGCGACCATGGTGATGCCGATCACCGTCTCGGAGACGCCGAGCAGGCGGGCCACGTCGACCGCCCCGTCGACCAGCATCCGCGCGCCGAAGATCACGCCGGCGAGACCGAGGATCGTGTAGAGCGCCGCCTTGGGCATGGAATCCGGCAGGCTGTCGAATTCCTCCACTTCCTTCGCGTGGACGCTCTCGTCGCCCGCCTGACTGCACCTGCGGTCCTCGCGGTAGCAGTAGAAGAGATAGCCGGCGAGCACGGTCAGCATCACCCAGCCGTGCCAGCGCTCGATCATGCCCGCATGGCAGAGCAGGACGAAGACCACGGTGGAGAACAGCAGCATGAAGCCGTCGCGGCGCAGCGCCGGGTCGCCGCAGGCGAAGGGATAGATCACTCCGACGGTGCCGATCATCAGCAGGATGTTGGCGATGTTGCTGCCGACCACATTGCCGATCGCGATGCCGTCATGGCCGTGCAGCGCCGCCTTCAGGCTGACGAAGAGTTCCGGCGCCGAGGTGCCGAAGGCGATGACGGTGAGGCCGATGACATGCGGCGAGATCTTCAGGATGCGGGCGCCGCCGACGGCGCCCCGGATCATGATTTCGGCCGCGACCAGCAGGACGATAAGGCCGCCGATGGCAAGGGCGAGGGGAAGGATCACGCAGCGGCTCCCGCTTGCATACAATCTCGGGAGAGATGACAACCTTCTGCGGTCACGGGGTATGCCTTCCAGCGCTTCGGTTCGGGACGGCTCCGGTCGCTCCCGGTATTTCAGGAGAGCTCGGCGAGCCTGAATGACTGCCCCTTGATATTAGAGCTATGCCCCTGCTTTCAATGGCATTGATCGGGGAATCGGGATTTGCCGAGCAGCCGGTGGCGACAGCGCTGCCGTCATTGCCTTATTTCCGCCGCTTGCCCGAGGTGCGTTTCGGCGGCTTGCCTCTCGGCGGCTGCACCGGGCCCTTGATGCGGACGACCGCGCCTTTCGGCAGCGGCTTGCCTTCCAGCGTCATGCCGAGATCGGCCGCCTCCAGCCGCTTGATCTCGTCGCGCAGCCGCGCCGCCTCCTCGAACTCGAGATCCGCCGCCGCGGTGCGCATCGCCGCCTCGAGCTCGGAAATCACCTGCTTGATGTCCTTGCCGACCAGCTCGCCCTCGTCGGAGCCGGTCTCGACCGTGACATGATCGCCGCGCTCGTAGACGCTCTCCAGGATGTCGCCGATCGACTTCTTCACGCTCTCCGGCGTGATGCCGTGGGCGGCGTTGTATTCCTCCTGCCGCGCCCGGCGCCGGTTGGTCTCGTCGATCGCGTATTGCAGGCTGTCGGTCATCCGGTCGGCATAGAGCAGGACCCTGCCCTCGATATTCCGCGCCGCGCGGCCGATGGTCTGGACGAGAGAGGTCTTGGAGCGGAGGTAACCCTCCTTGTCGGCATCGAGGATCGCGACCAGCGCGCATTCCGGGATGTCGAGCCCCTCGCGCAGCAGGTTGATGCCGATCAGCACGTCAAAGACGCCGAGCCGGAGGTCGCGGATGATCTCGATCCGCTCCAGCGTCTCCACGTCCGAGTGGATGTAGCGCACCTTGATCCCGGCCTCGTGCATGTATTCGGTCAGCGCCTCGGCCATCTTCTTGGTCAGCGTGGTGATCAGCACCCGCTGGCCGAGCGCCGCGCAGTCCTTGCACTCGGCGATCACGTCGTCGACCTGGGTCTCGGTCGGGCGGACGATGCAGACCGGATCGATCAGCCCGGTCGGGCGCACCAGCTGCTCGATGAAGACGCCGCCGGTGCGGTCGAGCTCCCAGGGGCCCGGCGTCGCCGAGACGAACACTGTCTGCGGGCGCATGTCCTCCCATTCCTCGAACTTGAGCGGCCGGTTGTCCATGCAGGAGGGCAGGCGGAAGCCGAATTCCGACAGCGTCGATTTGCGCGCGAAGTCGCCTTTGTACATGGCGCCGATCTGCGGCACCGTGACATGGCTCTCGTCCACGATCAGCATCGCGTTCTCGGGCAGGTACTCGAACAGCGTCGGCGGCGGCTCGCCCGGATTGCGGCCGGAGAGATAGCGCGAATAGTTCTCGATCCCGGCGCAGGAGCCGGTCGCCTCCATCATCTCCATGTCGAGCACGGTACGCTGCTCGAGCCGCTGCGCCTCCAGGAGCTTGCCCGCCTTGTTCATCTCGTCGAGCCGGAGTTTCAGCTCCTGCTTTATCGCCTTCACCGCCTGGTGGAGCGTCGGCTTCGGCGTCACATAGTGGCTGTTGGCGAAGATCCGGATCTGCTCGAGTTGGGCGGTCTTCTGCCCGGTCAGCGGGTCGAACTCGTGGATCTGGTCGACCTCGTCGCCGAAGAGCGAGAGCCGCCAGGCGCGGTCCTCGAGGTGGGCCGGGAAGATCTCGATCGAATCCCCGCGCACCCGGAAGGTGCCGCGGTGGAAGCTGGCGTCGTTGCGGCGGTACTGCAGCTCGACCAGCTGGCGCATCAGCTTCGTCTGGTCGATGGTCGATCCGGCCTTCACGTTCACCGTCATCTTGCCGTAGGTCTCGACCGCGCCGATACCGTAGATGCAGGAGACCGAGGCGACGATGATGACGTCGTCGCGCTCCAGCAGCGCGCGCGTCGCCGAGTGCCGCATCCGGTCGATCTGCTCGTTGATCGAGGCTTCCTTCTCGACATAGGTGTCCGTGCGCGGGACGTAGGCCTCCGGCTGGTAATAGTCGTAATAGGAGACGAAATACTCGACCGCGTTGTTCGGGAAGAAGCTCTTCATTTCGCCGTAGAGCTGCGCCGCCAGCGTCTTGTTCGGCGCCAGCACGAGGGCGGGGCGTTTCACCTGCTGGATCACATGCGCCATGGTGAAGGTCTTGCCCGAGCCCGTGACCCCGAGCAGCACCTGATCCATCTCGCCCTGCTGGATCCCCGCGACGAGATCCCGGATCGCCGCCGGCTGGTCGCCCGCCGGCTTGTACTCCGAAACGATCTCGAACGGCCGCCCGCGATCCTGCGGCGCGGCATCGGACTTGAGGTCGGGCTTCCGCGCGCCGACGAGGGCGGGGGCGTCTTCGAGTTGGGTGCTCATGAGGGGGAATGTAGGGGGTGGGGTGCGGGGAGGGAAGCTGATTGGATGAATAAGTTTCTCGTGTTCATAGTGGTAGACGGAAACATCTTAACCGCTTTATCGTCTCTTACTCTGCTCCAGCAGTAAATCAGTTTTGCGAAAATGATTGCAATGGTTAAGGTTGCGATGGATTCGGGTATGTCCTTGAATGAATTGAGTTTTCCACATTCATTTTAATCTCAAATTGGCGCTAAAATGCAATTTCTCGTATATCGCAATCGTCGCACTCCTCCCGATGATGAAAGTTTAAATTTTCCATACGTTAGTCTTTATCAAGATAACTGGGATGACTTTGGCTGGAAGTGTCGTTTTGTTGCTACGCTACATATTTCAGATGATGATGAAATATTCTTAGGGCCTCTAAGGATTTCTGATGGGGGCGAATCATTTAGAGTTAAGGAGACACCCAAAGTTCTTTCAAGGTTGCCGTCTGCAAGAGCGTCTTTAGGAGAGTCGATTGCTTATTACCGATATATTGGAAATTTGAATGCTAGATTGCGCAGAAAATATCTGAACGCTGTTGGGGACGTTGTTGCAAAGCCGGATCGGGCGAACCAGATTGAAAGCGAAGGTCTTTGGGAAAAGTGCTTTATGCGCGAAGCGTCATCTCGCCATGCTCTAAAACGAGGAGGGTACTACATTGGCGCCAAGTATGAAGAAGTCGAACCACCTTCTTTTGCATTTGAGATGAGGCTGGATGGTGCGACAGGTCCACACTTAACAGAATTCGATTTTACGCAAATAAACGGCCTCTCGAACAGGATGATCTTGCTGATCGGGCGCAATGGTACAGGTAAGACGCAAACTTTAAGTGCTCTTGCCGCAGGTCTAATGCCCGCAAAGGTTTTTGATCCGAATACGCTTTCGATTGTTCCAGAGACAACCATCACACCAGACCTAGAGATAAGCCGGGTCATTGCTATTTCTTACAATATATTTGATGAATTTCCGCTGCCGCGTTCTCCGGGGGGGCGGGCGCCACGAATGGACGGATCAGCCTATCGTTCTCGAGGTTCCTACAAGTATTGCGGATTGCGAACCGCGGATGGCAACATAAATGCGAATGAAATCAATCAGATGATGGAGGAATCACTAGAGCCAGTTGTGGATAGTGATCGTTTGGACGTTCTCAGAAAAGTGTTGTCAACACTCCTAAGTCCAGACGAGGCGTTGGCGCTCACTTCGGAAGATGATGGCAATAGATCTGACGCCATTCGTTTGTTGAGCGCGGGTCAAAGGCTAGTGGTAGCATTGTTTAGCAACATTATTGGGTTCATTGAAGAAGGATCTCTCTTGCTGATCGATGAGCCAGAGACAAATTTACATCCAGGATTGTTGAGTAGCTTTGTGTCCGCATTGCATGAAACTCTTGAAGAATTTGACTCATATGCGGTTGTTGCTAGTCATTCTCCTATATTGCTGCAACAGGTGCCCAGTAATTATGTCAAACACTATATGCGTGACAATACGGACACGCCGAGAATAAGGAAATTGAATTTTGAGAGTTTCGGGGAGGATTTGGGGGAGTTATCAAGAAAGGTGTTGGGCTTGGCGGACCCGGAGCGTGATTTTACGGATGTCCTAAAAAATCTCTATAAAAAACACGGAAGCGCGGAAGCGGTGGCTGAATTGTTTCAATTTCAGTTGGGAGTTCCTGCAATGGCGCACTTGTATTGTCTTGAGGAGGATGAATACGAAGGAGGTAATTCTACGTGAGGTGCATTGGTCCGTATTTGTCGGGCGCAGTTCCATCAACTCGGGATATGGTCAGTGATTCTACGCCGGAACGCGAAGTATTGTTGACGCCACTAATCTCGCGAGTTGACGCAGCGATAGCTCGTTTCAATAGTGCAACCCCTAATGTGCATAGACTAAGAAAAATTACCCTTACGAATACGGAAAAGGATGCGCTAATTGATGGATTTGAGAGTAGAACCGCCGCCATAAATCGTCGGCTTTCTGCAATGTTAGAAACTTTAGCCCAAGAAAATGCGGATCTATGCCCGTATTGTTCGCTAGATCAAAATCCAGATTTAGATCATATTCTTCCAAAGGCACGATTTCCGGAATACTCATTGTATGGGCGTAATCTCGTGCCAATATGTCCCAACTGTAATAGAAAGAAGTCTAAGCGCTTGTATACGCGTGTGGGTAGAGAGAGGATTTTTCTGAATCCATTATTCGAACCTAGTGTTGAAGGTCAAATATTGGAGGCGGAAATAAGTTATGGTGATAATTCTTTGCAGGTTTCTTACTGCGTTGGTGATTCAAATTTATTACCAAAGACAGAACTTGAGATTGCCAAGCGTCATTTTGAATTTTTAGGATTAGCGGCGCGTTACAGGAAACGTGCGCTGGGGTACTTGATTGCGCTAAAAAAATCTGTTTCAGAGAGAAGTGATAATGTAAAAATGCGGGCATTAACTCATGAAATCAACGGTCCGTTATTAGGTGAACCCGTCAATGGATGGAAGCCGACTCTATTTAACGCGATTAAATCTGATGCAAAATCTTTTGAAGAGTGGGTATTGAATTAGATATTTAAATCATTCAATTGTGCATATTGGGTAGAATTTGTCCTTATATCACCCTTGTTACGCACCGAATGTTGGATCTCCGCTCGGTCATCGATATCTTTCCTGACTGAGCTGATTCTGCTTCCGTGGCTGACACTCGAGCGGACATTGCTGTTGTCCGTGGCCTATTTCGTGCCGCCAGTTTTCTGGATCGTCGGGATCACGATCGACATGGTGGCTCGATTTCTGACCTTCGGGATGTTCTCTTTCACCGAGACGTTTGCGCCAATAGTTGGGGGCAGCGGAGCCGCGTACATCGGTGGTTTCTACGTCCTGTTCCTGCTCATCCTGCTCGGCTTCTTTCGGCTCAACAGGTGGTGCGGTCATGCGCTGGAGGTGCCGCCCGGAGTGCGGACGGATCTCCAGCGTTGGGCGCCAATCATACTGAACGTCTATTTCTTCGGCTGGATCCTGGCTATCCCGCTCAGCCTGCTCCGGTTCGCTGCCGAGCTGCAGACGATGGTCAGATAGGGAACCGAGGGGATACACGACTCATATCCCCATGCCGTCATCCCGGACCCCGATCCGGGACCTTTTGAAGGACGGGGCCCGATGTTCGACAAGGTCCCGGCTCTGCGGCCGGGATGACGTTTACTTAGTTTCGAACACCGAATCTGAGCGTCACCGCCTTGCAATCCCCTGCATCACCGCCACCATCGCGATCCCGTAGAGCACGTGCCCGACGAGCGCGACCCACGTAATCCCGGTGAAGTTCAGGAAGAACGGCAGCCCCGCGATCCAGGTGATCCCGCCGATGGCGAAGACCCAGAGCCCGAAGCCGTAGAGCGCGGAGGGCAGGAACCAGCCGCCGGGGCCGCCGGTCACCCGCTCCCAGGCCGGCCGGAAGATGTAGAGCCAGCCGACCGGATAGCCGATCAGCCCGACCAGGTAGAAATGCACGAAATAGCCGGCGAAATCGTTGTGCGGCAGGCCGAGGGCACCGAGCAGGCTGCGCGCGAGGCCGTGCGGCGAGAGGTTGGCCCAGCCGAGCGCGGGGCTGATCAGTTGGCCCCAGAGGTCGAAGGCCGTCGTCGCGGCGGCGCCGGCGACGAACATCAGTCCGAGCGTGGCGGCGTTAAGCTGCGGGACGGCGCGGGTGGCGGTCATGTTGTCGTTCGTGGCCATGGGATCCTCTCCTTCGCAGCGGCGCGGTTCCGCGCGCCGGTTTTGTCCGACAGCTAGGCGGTTCGTGTATGGCGCGCAATCGGTCACGTCCCTCCGTCAAGCACTCGTGACCGCGCGTGACGGGACGCCGGCGCGGGGAAGGGTGCACGACCCAATTCCCAACGCGCCGTCATCCCGGACCCCGATCCGGGATCCACTGCCGATGTCCGCGCTCTTCCGGAGCCAGTGGATCCCGACGTCCGTCGGGATGACGACGAAGAGCGCAGCGGCGCGTTCCGTCTGCTCGCTTGAACGGGAGCGGTTTTCGGTCCATCAAGACGATGTCGTCGATCGTTGCGGACCCACCCATGCGCTATCTGTTCGGAGATTTCGTTCTCGACACCGGGCGTGTCGAACTCCTCGCGCGCGGGCGTCCCGTGCCGCTCGAGAAGAAGTCGTTCGAAATCCTCACCTACCTTATCGAACACCGGGACCGGGTGGTGCCGAAGGAAGAGCTGCTGGAGATCGGCTGGGACGGGCGGATCGTCTCCGACACCGCGCTCAGCAGCCAGATCAAGGCGATCCGGCGGGTGCTCGGCGACGACGGCCGGACGCAGCGCGTGCTGCGCACCCGGCACGGCGTCGGCTTCCATTTCGTCGCCGGAGTGACGGTGGAGGCCCCGGACGCAACCGGCGGCGCGCCCGCGCCGGTGCCGGTCTCCGCGGTGCCGCGCCATGCAAAACCCGCCATCGCCGTGCTGCCGTTCAAGAACCTGAGCTCCGACGAGGCGCTGAAGCATTTCGCCGACGGGCTGGCGGAGGACGTGATCACCGGGCTCGCCGGGATCGGGCGGTTCGACGTGGCGCCCCGCAGTTCCAGCTTTGCGCCCCGCCTCCGCGCCCTGACCGCCCGCGAGGCGGCGGCGGAGCTCGGCGTGCAATTCATCCTCGAGGGCGCGGTGCGGCTGTTCGGCGACCGCATCCGGGTGACCGGCGAGCTGATCGACGCGGCGGCGGAGACCCAGCTCTGGAACGAGCGCTATGACCGGAGATACGAGGACGGGTTCGCGCTGCAGGACGAGATCGCGGCCGAGATCGTCTCCCGGGTCGGACGCGACCTCGGCGGCGACGGAGCGGACGAGGCCCGGCAGGACGCCTGAGGTCCGGCAAAGCCCAAGAAGAGATCAGGAAAAATCCAGACTTCCCTCACGGCCTGGCCAAGCATCCGGCCACCGGCGGCGCTACATCTCCGATCCTCGCTGCTTTCCTTCGAGGAGACGGATCCATGCAGACTTCTCTCATCGACCGCACCGCGCCCGGCCTCAGCCTCTGGCGCCGGATAGACCCCGCGCTCGCCGCCCTGCTGAGCGGCGCCGGACAGGTTCTCCGCCAGCTCAGGATCGGCGGACCCGGGCCGCGCATCCACGCGCTGCCGGAGCATCAGCTGAGGGATCTCGGCCTCCGCCGCGACATGCTGGTGCGCGAACGCCGTCTCGACGACTGAGCGTCGGCCCACCGCACGGGTCTCCGGCGCAACTGTCCAGAACCCGTCACCCGCCTTCGAAAAACCCGCGGAAGAGTCGCATCCGGGGAAGCATCCCCGCCCGATCCCTGATTGCCTCGGGATATCACCAGCGTTGATATCCCATGTTCCAGAGATACATCCCCGAACTCCTCCGCCACACGCCCCGGCCGGGCGCGCGCGGCTTCGCCGTGCTTGCGGGCACGGAGGCGATCGCCCGCGGCATGCTGATCTCGGTCTTCCCGATCGTGATGTACCGGGCCTACCAGGATTCGAGCCTCGTCTCCGGGATCTATTTCACCCTCGGGCTGTTCTCCATGTGCTGGGGGCTGCTGGTGCCCTGGCTGGTGCGCTGGATCCCCCGGCGCTGGCTCTATACCGCGGGCGCGCTCTTCTATGTCGTCGCCGCCGCGCTGGTGATCTTCGGCGAGGGCGAACTGGTGGCGGCCGCGCTCTGCTTCAACATGGCGGCGACGGTGACCGTCTTCGTCTGCTTCAACGCCTATGTGCTGGATTATGTCGCGAGCGCCGATCTCGGGCGCTGCGAGACTTTGCGGCTGTTCTACAGCGCGGCCTCCTGGACCCTCGGTCCGGCGGGCGGGGTCTGGCTGCTGCATTTCTGGGAGCCGGCGCCCTTCCTCGTTGCGGGCGGGGCGGCACTGGCACTGCTGGTGGTGTTCTGGTGGATGCGGCTCGGCAACGGCAAGCTGATCACAAGGGCCCGTGCGCCGACGCCGAACCCGATCGCCTATCTCGGCCGCTTCTTCGCCCAGCCCCGGCTGGTCGCGGGCTGGCTCTTCGCCGTGTTCCGCTCCGCCGGCTGGTGGACCTATGTGGTCTATGTCCCGGTCTTCGCGATCGAGAACGGGCTCGGCGAGCAGGTCGGCGGGATCGCGCTCTCGCTCAGCAACGCCATGCTCTTCGCCTCGCCGCTGATGCTGCGCTGGGTCGAGCGCCGGAGCGTGCGCTTCGCCGTCCGAACCGGTTTCCTCTGCGCCGGGACCGCCTTCATCGCCGCCGGCGCCGTGGGCGCGCTGCCCTGGGCGACCGTGCTGCTGCTGATGGCGGGCTCGACCTTCCTGGTACTGCTCGACATTTGCGGCGGCCTGCCCTTCCTGATGGCGGTGAAGCCATCCGAGCGCACCGACATGGCGGCGGTCTATTCCAGCTTCCGCGACGTCTCCGGCATCCTCTCGCCGGGCGTGGCCTGGCTCGTCCTGCTGGTGGCGCCGGTCTCCGGCATCTTCGCCGCGACCGGGCTCGGCCTGCTCGCCTCATGGATGCTCGCGGGGCGGCTCAACCCTCGCCTCGGCTGGCGCATGGCGGCGGCAGCGGAGCGGCGTCGGGCGGAGGGCGCCGCGGCCGAATAGGGGCGTGAGCGGGCTGTCTGCGTAAAAAAGAAAACGTCGCCTGTTGCTCAAGTAATACCAAGTTACGACGCTGGAGTCTGTCCACCCACCCTCAGGACCGGCAGGCAAACCATGACAGGCTCAAGCACGACAGGCGTCTCCTATCCTCCGAACGCGGCGGTCAACAGTTGGTCGGTGCCACGGGTCTCCCTTCCGGGCCTGTTCTCCATCCAGCCCGATTTCGCCACCGAGTGGTGGTATTATGTCGGAACGCTGGTCGCGGACGACGGCACGCTGTTCAGCCTGCAGTTCCAGGTCCTGCGCGCCACGCTCTGGCCGGGGGCGTCCGCCGGCGTCGGATTTACCGGCATCGGATGGACGGACAAGAAGGACGGGGCGCAGTATCTCTTCTCGCAGGGCTATGGCCTCGGCGCCTCAACCGGCGGCACGGTTTCGCCGCTGCTCAATTCCCTGGTTATCCCGAACGCCGAGGACACGGCCTTCAGTGCATCTTTTGCCGCCCTG
The DNA here is from genome assembly GCF_014904705.1 of Nisaea sediminum. NCBI lineage: Bacteria > Pseudomonadati > Pseudomonadota > Alphaproteobacteria > Rhodospirillales > Thalassobaculaceae > Nisaea > Nisaea sediminum. Next base: position 41,656 of record NZ_JACZCQ010000004.1, on the reverse strand, counting down.
CTCGAACTTGTCGACCTGGACGGTTCGGATATCTGGAAGATGATCCACCTCCGAAGCAGCCAGGCGCCGAACTACACGATTTCCTATACCGGCGCCGGGCCCGCAGGAGGCAATCTCGGCGAGATCGGCGGCACCTACACGCTGGCCGGAGAGGGCACTGGATACCACTCGCTCGCGCGCGGCGGGAAAGGCTCGTCGATGGCCTTCTCCCTCGCGCTGGATCTCGAGGACAAGCGCGGCACGGTCATGGAGGGGCTCTCGGGCTATGTCGGCCCGCTGATGATCGGGGGGGGGGCGGGTCCGGGCAGGTCGGCGGCGGGTCCTATGAATGCGCCCAGCCCCTGCTCGATGTCCGTTCCGGTACCCTCACGCTTGGCGGCACGTCGCACAAGATCGTCAGGGGCAATATCTGGATGGACCGCCAGATGGTCGCCTCCCCGCCCGGCGGCACCGCGCTCTCGGAACGGACCGTCGCAACGGCGGAGGATCTGGTCGCGTGCCTCAGCGATCAGGCATCCGGCGGCGCCAAACCGCTTTATTGCGGCACCTGGATCGGGATCTCCCTCGACAGCGGCATCAGCTTCGCGCTGGCCGAGTTCTGGCACGCATTGCAGCCGCAATGGATCAGCGGCACCAAGACCGGCCATCCCCCGCTCGGCGGTTTCGGCAACATGTTCTTCAAGGCGGTGCAAGGCGGGCCGCAGCCCGGAAACGGCGGCATGTTCCTGCAGCCGCGCCTGAGCAAGGACCAGAAGGACGGCTGGGACTTCGACGTCAACATTCTCGACTGGAGCGATCCGGACAAATCGCCCCACTGGACCTCGCCGCTGTCCGGAAACATCTACGCCACAGCGGTCGAGATCGAGTTCTCCGGAGCCGTGCAGGCCCATGGCGTGCCGCACTATCTCTATCTCTACGCGATCAGCGAATGCTGCGAAAACGTGCTGCCGGTGAAGGCGGACCGCTATTTCGAGGGGGCGGCGGTGATCTGCCGCGAGAAGCTCACGTCGATCGAGCAGGAAACTCTCGCCGCCAAGGCGATCGGATACGCATTCGTTGAGGAGATGGGCTACAACGGCGCCCCGCAGACCTTCGTTCCCGGTTCCTAGCGATACCGGTTGGCGGCTTCAGGGGCGTCGCCTAGCCCCAGATGAAGATGTCGCTCGCATGGACCTGAGCCGGCGTGATGCCGACCAGCGTGAAATCTGCGAACCCGTCGAGTGCGGCCGTGTAGCTCCCGAAGGTTTCCCAGGAGACCACGCCCGAGTCGATCACGCGGATCTTGTCCTCGGTCAGGTCGAAATCGTAGACGAAGTCGACACCGGTTTCATGGCCGACGATGAAGGTGTCCGCCCCGTCGCCGCCGTAGAAAGTGTCGCCGTCATTGTAGCGGATATCCGACTGCACCCCCCTGGTGTCGAACAGATCGTCCCCCGCGCCGCCGAAGACGACGTCCTTGCCGTCCCCGCCGATGAGGATGTCGTTGCCCGCGTCGCCATAGATCGTATCGTTACCATCGCCGCCGGAAAGAGAGTCCTCTCCCGCGCCGCCGCTCAGCACGTCGTTCCCGGCCTCGCCGGCGAGGAAATCGCGGCCGTCATTGCCAAACAGGGTATCGTTCCCGTCGGCGCCGAACAGGCTGTCGTCGTCGCGGTTGCCGAGCAGCAGGTCGTTTCCGGCGCTGCCGGAGATGGTGTCGTTGTTCTGACCGCCATAGAGCGTGTCGTTGCCCGCCTCGCCGTAGACGATATCGGCGCCGTAATTGCCGTAGACGAGATCGTTTCCGTCGCCGCCGAACAGGGTCTCGATCCCGTCCTGCTGACGCATCAGGCCGGACGCGTCGGCGCGTGGGGTGCCGGAATTCTGCCCGCCGAAGATGGTGTCGTCGCCCGCCCCGCCGAGAATGCTGTCGAGATCCTTGTTGCCGTAGAGCAGGTCGTTTCCGTCGCCGCCAAGGATCGTGTCGTTACCTGAACCGCCGGAGATGATGTCGGTGCCGGTGCCGATGATGGAATCCGCAGCCTCCGACCCGATCAGGTCAGCGAAGTTGGAGAACAATGAATCTCGGGTCGCGGGCATGAATAAAGGGCTTTCGAATATGAATGGGTGACCCGGTATATTTCGCCGTTAAAATGCTGACAAGCACCTGAAATAGAGTATTTATTTCAAATTGTCTCGTCAGGCGACAGACGGCGGGGATTTCGGGAGGCGCGATTTTGCCTCTACCCGATATTCGCCGTCAGGCCCCCGTCCACAGGCAGGCAGATACCGGTGATGTATCCGGCCTCGTCCGACGCGAGAAAAAGCGCCGCGTTCGCGACGTCCCAGGCGGTGCCCGTTCGCCCCGCGAGCGGCACGTCGGCCTTGCGCTCGGCGCGGATCACGTCGCGGGACTTGCCGGTCTCCTGCGCCCGCCGTTCGATCGCCATCGGCGTGTCGACCAGGCCCGGCAGGATCGCGTTGGCGCGGATGCCGTAGGGCGCGTTCTCCATCGCGAGATGATGCGTCAGCGTGTTTACCGCCCCCTTGGAGGTCTTGTAGGCAACGGTGCCGCGGGCGGCGAGGGAGGAGGTGGAGGAGATGTTGAGGATCACCCCGCTCTGCTGCTCCCGCATGATCGGGAGCACATGCTTGGCGGTCAGGAACATGCCCTTCAGGTTCATCGCCATCAGCTCGTCCCACATGTCGGCATCCATCTCCGGCGTGGGCCGGTCGCCGCGCGAGCGGCCGACATTGTTGTGCAGGATGTCTATCCGCCCGAAGCGCGCGACGCAGGTCTGGGCAATACGGCGGCAGTCCTCCTCGCGCGTAATGTCGGCCTGCAGCACTTCGGTCTCGGCGCCGCTCTCCCGGCAGAGCGCCTCGGTCTCCCGCGCCCACTCCTCGTTGGCATCGACCAGCAGGAGCTTCGCGCCCTCCTCGGCGAAGCGGAGCGCGACCGCGCGCCCGTTGCCTACGGTCTCGCCGGGCTGCTGCCCGGCACCGACAATGATCGCGACCTTGTCCTTCAGACGCATGCTACTTTCCCCACTTGAGCGCCAGCGGGTCCGCTTCCCGCGCGAGTTCCAGCAGCTGCGCCCGGGTTTCCGGATGCAGCGGGCGGATCGGGTGGCGGACATGTTCCGAGGCGATCACGCCGCCTTCCTTCATCACCGCCTTGCTCGAGCGCCAGCCGCATTGCCGGTTCTCGAAATTGATCAGCGGCAGCAGGCGCTCGTAGACGCGTTTCGCCCCGGCACGGTCGCCCGCGAGATGGGCCGCGATGGCGGGACGGATCAGGTCGGGGATCATCGCCGAGGTCATGGAGCCGGTGGCGCCGGCATCGAGATCGGCGAGCAGGGTGATCGCCTCCTCGCCGTCGAACGGCCCCTCGATGGCCTCGCCGCCGGCCTCAAGCAACGCGCGCAGCTTGGCCGCCGCCTGCGGTACCTCGATCTTGAACAGTTTCACCTGCTCGATCTCCCGCGCCATCCGCACCAGGAACGGCACCGAGAGGGCGACGCCGGAGAGCGGGGCGTCCTGCACCATGATCGGGATGCCGCCGGCTTTTCCGGCGCGTTCGAAATGCTCGAACATCGCCTCCTCGTCGGCTTTCAGGGCGGCACCGTGATAGGGCGGCATCATCATCACCATGGCCGCGCCCATCGCCGCCGCCTCGCGCGCCCGCGCCTCGACGATGCCGGTGGAGAAGTGGGAGATCGTGACGATCACCGGCACGCGGCCCGCCGCGTGCTCCAGGCAGAGTTTCGTCATGTCCGCCCGTTCGGCGTCGCTCAGCAGGAACTGCTCTGAGAAATTGGCGAGGATGCAGATCCCGTCCACGCCCTGGTCGACCATGCAGTCGATCACCCGCTTCATGCTCTCGAAATCGACTGCACCGTCATCGGTGAAGGGCGTCGGCGCGACTGGCCAGATGCCGGAATAGGGTTTGGTGGACATGCGTGAACTCCTCCCGCGTTTCTTTCCGGCAGGATAGCGGGCCCAAGTATAAAGTCATGCACTGCGATCGGGGGAAACGGAACCATGACAGATCAGACTGCCCGCTACCGGCTTTTCTGGACCGACCGGACCGCCGCCGCGTTGCCGCAATATGTGCTGGAGGAGGCCGGTATCGCGCACGAAATCGTGCCGGTCGACCTGAAGGCGGGTGAGCAGGGCGGCGCGGCCTTTCTCGCGCGCAATCCGGCGGGCAAGGTGCCTGCCCTGGAGCTTCCGGAGGGCGGATTCGTCTCGGAGACGGGAGCGATCTGCCAATTTCTCATCGAGCGGCACGGCCTCGACTCGTTTGCGCCGCCGCCAGGCGATCAGGCGCGCGGCGCCTACCTGCAATGGCTCTTCTACCTCTCGAACAGCGTCCAGCCGTCCTACAAGCTTTACTACTACCCGCACCGCTACTCACTCGTGGCCGGTCAGGATGATGCAATGCGGGCGAAGGCCCTGGAACTGGTCCGTGATGCCTGGCGGCCGGTCGAGCGCCATCTTGCCGCTCACGGTCCCTGTCATCTCGGCGAGCGCCTCAGCCTGCTCGAACCATATCTCGCGATGCTGGTGATGTGGTTCCAGGACCAGGCCGCCCTGCTGGCGGAGTTTCCCGCCGTCAGGCGCTGTTTCGCCCGTGCTGCGGACCGGCCCTCGGCGGTGCGCTGTCTCGGCCTGCCGCCGGAGCTTTCCGGCGGCAGCGCCTGAGAAGAGACGAGGACGGACCGGACCTCCCCGTCTCTCTGGCCGGGTTTCTAGAACATCAGCCTCATGCCGATGACGAAGGAGACCACGTCGTCATCCTCGCCTTCAGCGCGGATGAGGCGTCCGCTCTCGCCGAGGGTGCGCTCCCAGTGCACGCCGACATAGGGTGCGACGGCCCGGTCGAGCAGGTCGTAGCTGAGGCGTCCGCCGAGCTCGAGCTTGGGGCCGAAGGCGGCCCGTCCCGTCGCCTCGTCATCGGCGAGCGGGACGTCGAGTTCGAAGCTGGGGGTGAAGATGATCCGGTTGGTAATCAGCCCCTCGTACTCGACCTCGAAGCGGGCCGACGGATATTCCGAAAGGAACAGGTCGGCATCCACCTCGAACCATTGCTTGGCAAGCCCGTGCAGGCCGATCACGCCGTAGGTCCGGCGCGGACCTTCGTCCGGGCTGTCGTAACGCACCCCGGCAACGGCATCGAAGAAGTCGGAGACCGGAACCTGCAGGCGGAGCTGGTTCTCGAGCGTTTCGAACTTGTCGGGCGTGGCGGCGTACTCCGCCTCGCTGCGCAGGACGAACTTGAACTCGTCCCTGCCGATAAAGGCATCGGCGTCCCAGGCGTAGGCTTCCGAGCCTTCTCCGCTACGCCATTCCAGTTGCTCGGCCTGGATTCCCCAGAGCCATTGCTCGGCCGAAGCGGGAGCTGCGAGGAACACTGCCGAAAGAGCGGAAAGGAATGTGAATGTTTTCCGCATGTCTCAGCCCTCCGTCTTCTTCGACGGGAGCGCTGCGGCCTTGCCTTTCGGGCCGCCCTCGACAATGACCTTGCGGAACATGCCGCTGTCCGCGTGGTAGGAGAGGTGGCAGTGGAAGGCCCATTCGCCCGGGGCATCGACTTCCGTCTCCATGTAGACGGTCGTGCCGGGCGCGACGCTGACCACGTGCTTGACCGGGTTCCACTTGCCCTTGCCGGTATCGAGGATCGACCACATGCCGTGCAGGTGCATCGGGTGGGTCATCATCGTCTCGTTGACGAACTTGAAGCGCACCCGCTCGCCGTATGTCAGGCGGATCGGTTCGGCATCGGCGTATTTGATGCCGTTGATCGACCAGATATAGCGCTCCATGTTGCCGGTCAGCCGGAGTTCGATCTCGCGCGTGGCCTCTCGGTGCTCGTAGAGCGGCCTCTGGGCGCGGAGGTCGTTGTAGGAGAGGAACTTGCCGCCGTTGGCCGCCGTCGGGGTCAGGCCGCTGCCCGGGGCGTAGAACGGATCGCCAGCGGCCATCATGCCCTGCATCACGGTACCGTCGGGCATCGTGTGCGATCCGGACATCGTGCCGCCGCCATGGTTCATGCCCTGCATCACCGTGCCGTCCGGCATCGTGTGACTCATGCCGGACATGGTGCTGCCGTCGGACATGGTGTGGCTCATGCCACCCATGGCCATGCCCCCGTGATCCATGCCTTCATGCGCCATGCCCATATCGGCCATGGTGAGGCGCGGCGGCTGGCGCAGTTCCGGAACCTCCGCCGCCATGCCCTCGGCGGTCGCCAGCGTGCCGCGGACGGACGCGGTGCGGGCCATGGACTCGGCGAAGATCGCGTAGGCCCGGTCCTCCTTCGGCTGCACGATGACGTCGTAGGTTTCGGCAACGGCGATGCGGAACTCGTCGACCGGAACCGGCAGGACATTGTTCCCGTCCGCCTGCACGACCGTCATCTTCAGGCCGGGGATGCGGATGTCGAAATAGGTCATTGCCGAGGAATTGATGAAACGGAGCCGGATGCGCTCGCCCGGGGTGAACAGCCCGGTCCAGTTCTGCTTCGTGCTCTTGCCGTTGATCAGCGGGGTGAAGCCCTGCAGATCCTCGATGTCGGTCGGCATCATCCGCATGTCGCCCCAGTCCGCCCGGTCCGAGAGCGTGGCATCGAAGCCCTGCTCGCGGCTGTCCTTCAGGAAGTCGAACAGGGTGCGCTGCTGCCGGTTGTAATAGTCCGGCATCATCTTGAGGTTGCGCAGGATCCGGTTGCCCGAATGCGGATGCGCGTCGGTCAACTGGACCACATATTCGCGGTCATAGCGGAACGGCTCCCGCTTCTCTGGTTCGATGATGATCGCCCCGTAGGCCCCGTCCGGTTCCTGGAAACCGGTGTGGCTGTGGAACCAGTAGGTACCGCTCTGCACGATCGGGAAGCGGTAGGTGAAGGTCTCGCCGGGGGCGATCCCGTCATAGCTGATCCCGGGAACGCCGTCCTGCTTATACGGCAGGATCAGGCCGTGCCAGTGGATCGAGGTCGGCTCGGAGAGATTGTTCGTCACGTTGATGGTGACGTCCTCGCCTTCCTTGAAGCGCAGGACCGGTCCGGGCGTGGCGCCGTTGTAGCCGATCCCGGAACGCGTGAAACTGCCGGTGTCGACGGTGACCCGGTCGACGGTGAGATTGTATTCGCCGGCCATGGCGGCGCCGGAAAGCGCAGCCGCCAAGCCGGCGCCGAGCAGGGATGCCCGGCGCAACAGTCCGAAGGACATTGCTGTACTCCTTGAGAAGTAAGTGCCGGGGGCTCAGCGGTGCAGCTTGACCGTGCCGTGCATGCCGGTCTCGTAGTGGCCGGGCACGTTGCAGGCGAACTCGAGGTCTGCATGGTCCGGGAAAGTCCAGACAATCTCGCTGCTCTTGCCAGGCTCGAGCAGGACACTGTTCGGTTCGTCATGCATGCCATGGCCCATGGAAGCCTGCATCGCTTTTGCCGCCTCGTGATTGATGCGGTCCGGCTCCAGAACGCCGTGTTCCACCATCATCATCATTTCGGGCCGGTGCGCCTCGTGCATCGCGGCGGTGGCGATGTTGAACTCGTGCACGAATTCGCCGGCATTCTTGACGACGAAACGGACGGTCTCGCCTCCTTTGATGTCGACCGATTCCGGCTCGTAGTAATTGTCGTACATGGTGATCTCGACGGTGCGGGACACCTTCGAAGGGTCACCCGGCTGGCCGATCTTCATATCGTGCATCATGCCGTGACCGCCGGAATGCGAGCCTGCCGCGAGGGCTGCGCCGGACGAGGCAATAGCAAGGGAAAGGGCAGTGCCAAAGATGGCGCCCAGGAGATTGGAACGGGACATGTTTCTATCCTTCACAAGATGACGGAACTTCGCTGTGCGACCCCCGAACGGGGCGCGGATTTCGGTTGAAGTCGCGTCAGCCTCGTGGAGGCGGCGTATCGGCGGCAGGCGGGATGCCGCGAAGGCGCAGATTCTGCAGGTGAAACTGCCAGCGGACGGAATATTCCGCTGGACGAGCGGGCTGGTGCTCCGCCAGATCGATGGCACCGAGGCAATGCGGTGTGATCATGTGGGTGCAGGCCGCCGGCGTGCCGTCGGGCTGGGAGGTGCCAGGAAGCGCCAAAGCCCCGTTTTCGGAAATCGCGGAATGCTTCGCCGTCCCGCTCCCGCTTCCGGACAATCCATGTCCGAACGAGGGTGCCGCGGTGACCAGAAGGATCGCGAATGCGAGTAATGCCGAGCGCCACATGAGCAGCTATGTGGAGTTTCCACTTACTGGAAGGTCAAGAGGCAAATGCCGCGGGCTCGGGATCGGGCCGCGGCGCCTGCACGATTTAGCTTTAATTTTATCTTTTCATCCGAAATTTCCGAGATTCTACAAAGACTTCCCCCGGAATTTGATGAGCAGTATAGTGTGACTTCAATTGCAAAGAGGGCGGTTGGTGACGGCTCTCGGCGTGTCTTGTGTGGGGAGAGAAACCGGGATGATCGAGATCGAGGATTTCGGGCTGACGGAACCGGGAAAGCTGAGGGCGGCGATCAATCTCGGCAATATTCTGCTGGTGACCGGAAAAAACGAGATCGGCAACCCGACGGGGGTCTCGCCCTCCATGGCGGCAGCGATCGCACGGCATCTGGGCTTCTCGATCGTGTACAACACCTATCCCTCTCCGGGGGCGGCGGCGGACGCGGTGGACCGGGACGAGTGGGATATCTGTCTGATCGCCGAAGACCCGAAGCGGGCCGAGACCATCGAGTTCTGCGGCGCCTATGCCGAGATCGAGGCGACCTATCTCGTTCCGGCGGGCTCCAAAATCCAGAGCCTCGCGGAGGTCGACAAACCGGGCATCCGGATCGCGGTGTCTGAGCGGTCCGCCTATGACCTCTACCTGTCCCGCGCGCTCAAGCACGCGGAACTGAAGCGGGCACCGGGCCTCGCAGCCGCCTTCGAGCTGTTCCAGAACCAGAAGCTCGACGTGCTTGCGGGACTGCGCCCAGCGCTGCTGGAGAATGCCGCTGAGCTCCCCGGGTCACGGGTTCTCGACGGTGCCTATACGGCCGTCCGTCAGGCGGTCGGCGTGAAGCCGGGCAATCCGGCATTCGCGAAGTCCATGAAGCGTTTCGTCTCCGAGGCGAAATCGAACGGTCTCGTCGCCGGCCTGATCAACGAGTTCGGACAGCGCGGAAGATTGTCTGTCGCCTCCTGAAGCTCCTCTGGCCTCGCGTGCCGGGCTTTGGTAGGTTTCGCCGCACCGCATTATTCCCTGCAACGGATCGGGACCCATGTCCGAGCTCGAAACCCTCACGGCTGCCTACCAGAACCTGAAATCCCGGAACCAGAATATCGACATGACCCGGGGCAAACCCTCGGCCGCCCAGCTCGATCTTGCGGCGGGCATGTTCGATCTCGTCCATAGCGACGATTGCCGGGGCGAGGACGGGACCGATTACCGGAATTATGGCATTCTCGCAGGCATTCCGGAGGCGCGGAAGCTCTTCGCCGATCTGATGGAGACGACGCCAGACCGGGTCATCGTCGGCGGCAACGGCAGCCTCGCGATGATGTACGACGCGCTGGCCGGCGCCGTGACTTTCGGCGTGCCGGGTGGCGAAGGCCCCTGGAAAGCGGCGAAATTCCTCTGCCCGGTGCCGGGCTACGACCGCCATTTCGCGATCTGCGAGCGGCTCGGCATCGAGATGCTGCCGGTCGAGATGCTGGAGGACGGTCCGGACATGGACGCGGTCGAGGCGATGGTCGCCGAGGATGCCTCGATCAAGGGCATCTGGTGCGTGCCGAAATATTCGAACCCGACCGGCGCGGTCTATTCCGACCTGACGGTGGATCGGCTGGCGGCGATGAAATGCGCCGCGCCGGATTTCCGCATCATCTGGGACAACGCCTATGTGGTGCACCACCTGACCGGCGAGATTGCCTCGGTGAAGAACATCCAGAAGGTGGCCGAGGCGGCAGGGAACGCGGACCGTATCCTGACTTTCGTCTCGACCTCGAAAATCAGCCTCGCCGGTGCCGGCGTCGCCGCGATGTCGGCCTCGGAGGCCAACGTGAAGGACGCGCTGGAGCGGATGTTCTTCGCCACCATCGGCCCGGACAAGATCAACCAGCTCCGTCATGTGCGCTTTTTCAAGGACCAGGCCGGTATCGAGGCGCATATGAAGAAGCACGCCGAAATCATCGCGCCGAAATTCGCCGTGGTCGAAAAGGCGCTTTCGGAGGCTTTCGCGGGCACCAACCTCGCCAGCTGGACAAAGCCCCAGGGTGGATATTTCGTCAGCGTCGACCTGACGGACGGCTGTGCGGCCGAGACCGTCAGGCTCTGCGCCGAGGCCGGGGTGAAACTCACCGCTTCCGGAGCCTGTTTCCCCTACGGCAAGGACCCGCGCGACCGCAACATCCGCCTCGCCCCGACCATGCCGACCCCGGACGAGCTGGAGCGCGCAATGGAGGTTTTCTGCACGACGGCGAAGATGGTGTGCCTGAAGAAGGCGGGGTGAAGAGATTGAATTAGCCTAGACTGCCTTTGGGCTGCAGGATAAAAAAACCCAATGGGATTTGGGGTCTTCATTCACAAAGCTGATTCGATCTACGACGATAGTCCGGCTAAGCACTATCAGTTTCCGAATCAGTATCTGCGACGGGCTTCAGGTTGTGCAGGCGATTGGATCATCTATTACGAACCGACGAAAGTACGCAATACGCGTGGGTACTATGCTGTCGCGAAAGTATCTGAGATCGTTCCAGACCCAACCAAACAGGGGCACTTTCTGGCTCTGATCGAGCCCGGAAGCTATCTGCCGTTCCCGAGGCCTGTGCCACTGTCGATCGAGGGTGAGTACGTAGAGCATGGCTTGGTCAATCCGGACGGAAAATTGACCGGTCGAATTCAGGCGGCAGTTCGCCCGCTTTCGGACGAAGATTTCCATCGAATATTGGATATTGGACTGGGTGAAGAGGTAGCTGTTCTGCCGCGAGAAGCGGACGAGACTCGGGCCTTCGAAATTGACGAGCCCCAAACGCCATTTATTCATGAGTTTGAGCGAAGCCGTATATCTATCCTATCAACGCGTGCTGTTCGCGACCGCGTCTTCAGACAGGTTGTTTTGCGCGCTTACGATGAGCGCTGTGCGATTAGTGGAATTAAACTGATAAATGGAGGCGGTAGAGCCGAGGTTGAGGCTGCTCATATTCAGCCTGTCGCGAACGACGGGCCGGATATAGTGAATAACGGTCTCGCGCTTTCCGGAACTGTTCACTGGATGTTCGACCGAGGCCTCATAAGTCTTGGAGACGACTTGGAGGTGCTCGTCTCACGGCAAGCGAACGATCAAGGAGCAGTGCGAGCCCTCATTAATAGCACGCGTCATGCGCTTCCAACAATTCGTCCATCAGATCGGCCACATCCGACATTTCTCAAATGGCATCGCGAAAACTGCTTTAAGCAATAGATTGCACTGCTAGCCCAGCCAATAATCCCCGTACTCATCCGCCCACCTTTTAAAATCTCCGAAACTCCGCTCCGGCTTCAGCTCCGGCGACCAGCGCAACGCCTCCTTCAGCCGGTCGCTGACGAGAAGCTGGCGATCGACGTCGCCGTGGAGGTTCACCGTCGGCTCCTCGTCTTCTTCCGCGAGGCGCCAGGAGAAATCCGGATAGGCGCCGGCGAGGAGTTCGCACCAGTCGGCGGTGCTCCAGGCGGTGGAGCAGCTGATGTTGAAGACGTCGTAGGGCCGCTCCGTGGTGTTGATCAGGCGCACCAGGGCGTCGGCGATGTCGCGGCTGTAGGTCCAGTCGCGCATGTCGCGGTAGCGCAGCGTCGCCTCGCCGCCCTTCAGCGCGATCAGCGAGGCCTGCATCTGCGGGCTGAGCGTGTCGCGGAGGCCGCTGTCGACTTCCCACGGACCGAACACGCCGGAGAGGCGGACGCTGAAGAGATCCATTTCCCAGAGTTCCGCCAGCCGCCGGGTGATGCATTCCGAGGCGAATTTTGTGGTGGAGTAGAGATTGTGCGGCCAGGCGGGCAGGTCCTCTGAGAGCGGTCTGTCGCCGAAGGCGGTGGTGCCGTAGGCGGCGGTGGAGCCGACATTGATCACACGGGCGAGCCCGGCGTCGCGCGCCGCCTCGAGCGCGGCGGTGAAGGCCATCAGGTTGACCTCGAGGATGGAGCGCGGCGCGTTGGCGTCCCGTTCCGGGCCGGCGGTGATGGCGGCGGCGCAGAACATGCGGTCGACCTTGTGCTCCTTCAGCGCGGAGAGAAGCACACCGTCCGCGAGGGCATCGCCGATGACCTCGATGCAATCGCCGGGATGCGCCGCGAAGGCGCGCTTCGCGGCAGCGGGGATCGGGCGCCGGTCGAAGACCACGGCGGTCTCCCCGGTCTTCAGCAGCGTCTCCGCGATGTTGAGGCCGACAAATCCGGCGCCGCCGAGGATCAGGACCGCCATTCTTCTCTCCCGTGTCTGACATGGTCGTCCCCAGAGCCTAGTGCGTGGCGGGAAATTGCCAAGTGTCATCCGGGGCATCGCCGCGCCCGCGCGCCCGCGCTAATCTGGTCAGGAGGCAATAGGGAGCAGGGCATATGAGCGACTATCCGCGCGATCTCATCGGCTACGGGGCCAACCCACCGAACCCTCGCTGGCCGGGCGGCGCGCGGCTGGCGGTCAACTTCGTGATGAATATCGAAGAGGGATCGGAATATTCGATCCCCGACGGCGACGGGTTCTCGGAGACGGGGCTCACGGAATCGCCGGGTTCGCCGAACAATCCGGGGAGCCGCGACCTCGCCGCGGAATCCATGTTCGAGTATGGCAGCCGGGTCGGTTTCTGGCGCCTGCTGCGACTCTTCGAGGAACGGGAAATGCCGGTCACCTTCTTCGCCTGCGCTCTTGCCGTCGAGCGCAATCCAGAGATGGCGGCGGCAATGAGGGAGAGCGGCAACGACATCTGCTGCCACGGCTGGCGCTGGATCGAGCATTTCAAGCTCTCCCGCGAGGAGGAGCGCGAGCATATTCGCAAGGCCGTCGCTTCCCTCAAGCAGACCCTCGGTCACCGGCCGCTCGGCTGGTATTGCCGCCACGGTCCGGGCGAGGCGACCCGCGAGCTGCTGGTGGAAGAGGGCGGGTTTCTCTATGACAGCGACGCCTATAACGACGAACTGCCTTACTGGACCGACGTGAAGGGTACGCCGCATCTCGTGGTCCCCTATTCGCTCGTCCACAACGACTCGAAATTCTCCCGCGGGTGGCTCAATACCGGGCAGCAGTTCTTCGAGTTCATCCGTGACGGCTTCGACATGCTCTACGCGGAAGGCTCGGCGCAGCCGAAGATGATGTCGATCGGCCTGCACACGCGCCTGATCGGGCATCCGGCCCGGGCCGCGGGCCTGGCGCGTCTGCTCGATTACATCAAGGGCTTCGAGGATGTCTGGGTGACGGGACGGCTCGACATCGCGCGGCACTGGCGCGAGACGCATCCCTACAGGTAGCAGTCCGTCAGTCGGGCGCGTGGGCCCTCAGGAAGTCGTCGACCGCGGCCTCTATGGTCGCGAGTGCCTGTTCCTGGGACCAGTCGCAACTGCCCGAGAACATGGTCTGGATCATGAACGGTCCAGCCACCAGTCCCTGGAACTGGGCCGCTGACAGGACGGGATCGGATTTTTTCATCAGGCCCTTTTCCTGCATCTGGCGGAAATAGTCCGCAAGCTCGTCCCGCATCTTGCCCGGGCCTTCGTTCCAGAAGGTTTGCCCGATCAGCGGGAAGTGCTCGACCTCGCCGATGACCGTCCGCATCAGGCGTTGCTTATCGGGATCGGTCACCTTTCCGACGACCAGCTTGGCGCCCTCGATCAGCACTGACTTGAGGTCCCCCGAAAAATCCAAGTCGTCCGGCGAGGGTTCTCCGAAACCGGCGCACATTCCGCCCATGACGGTGCAAAACAGGTGCTCCTTGCTCTCGAAGTAACTGTAGACGGTGCGCTTCGAGACGTTGGCCTCGGCCGCCACCTTGTCCATCGAGGTGACCTCGTACCCCTGTTCCGTGAACAGCTTGCACGCCGCCTCGACGATTTGCCGTTCCTTTTCGGTCAACGGTCCGCGCTCAGGAAAAATCTGTTCAACGTGCGCCATGGGCCTTGAAGTGATCCAGTACACTGCCTAGTTTACGGAAACTACACCGTGCAGTATAGTTATTTTGTTACGCTTTCAAAAACAATAGCACGTTCTCGTGACCGCAGGAGGGGCCGATGTCGGACGAACGTTCCACAGTGCGAAAGTCCAGTTGGGTGACGGGCTATGCCCACTGGGTCATCCGCTGGCGCTGGGCGGTGATTGCCGCCTCGATACTTGTCGCCTTTGCCGCCGCCGCAGGTGGCCAGTTTCTCACTTTTTCGACCGATTACCGGGTCTTCTTCAGCAAGGAGAACCCGCAGCTGCAGGCCTTCGAATCCCTGCAGCGGATCTATCTCAAGGAAGACAATGTCTCCCTGGTGCTGCAGCCGGACGAGGGCGAGGTTTTCCAGCCCGCCGTCCTCGCCGCGATCCGGGATCTGACCGAGAAGGCCTGGAAAACGCCCTACGCGACCCGGGTCGACAGCCTCACCAACTTCCAGAACAGCACGGCCGACGGGGACGATCTCGTGGTCGACGATCTCGTGCCCGGGGACAGTTCGCTCGACGCGGAGGATCTCTCGCGTATCCGCGCCGCCGCCCTGGCGGAGCCGCTGCTGACCGACCGCATCATCGCGCCGGACGCCCGGACGACGATGGTGAACATCACCCTGACGCTGCCGCAGGAAAAGCTGACTGAAACCCCCGAGGCGATGGCCTATGTGGACGGGCTGGTCGGGGAATTCAAGGCGGCCCATCCCGACATCACCCTGGCGGTGACGGGTTCGGTCGCTCTCAACAATTCCTTCTCGGTCTCGGCCCAGAACGACATGCAGACGCTCGTCCCGCTGATGTACGGCGTCCTTCTGCTGGTTATGGCGGTTCTGCTGAGGTCGGTCTCCGGCACTTTCGCGACCCTGCTCGTCATCGCCTTTTCCGCGCTGACGGCGATGGGGCTCGCTGGCTGGGTCGGCATTCAGCTGACGCCGCCCTCGGTGACCGCGCCGACGATCATCCTGACGCTGGCGATCGCGGACTCCGTCCACATCCTGATCAGTATGTTCCACGGCATGCGGCGCGGGCTCGGCAAGCGCGAGGCACTGGTCGAGAGCCTGAGAATCAATTTCCAGCCGGTCTTCCTGACCAGCCTGACCACGGTCATCGGCTTCGCCAGCCTGAATTTCTCCGACGCCCCGCCGTTCCGCGATCTCGGCAACATCACCGCCATGGGCGTGGTCGCGGCCTGGTTCTTCTCCGTCGGATTCCTCCCGGCGATGATGGCGGTGCTGCCGGTCCGGGTGAAGGTCCGGGCGGAGGAACAGTCGGCCGCGATGGAGCGGCTCGCGGAGTTCGTCATCGCCCGGCGCAGCCAGGTCATGTTCGGCACGCTCGCGCTCGTCGCACTGTTCGCCGTGTTCATTCCGCGGATCGAGCTGAACGACCAGTTCGTGAAGTATTTCGACGAGAGCATCCCGTTCCGCAACGATACCGATTGGGCGATGGAGCATCTCTCCGGGATCTACCAGGCCCAGTGGTCCGTCCCGGCCGCCGGCAGCGGCGGGGTCTCGGACCCGGACTATCTGAAGCGCCTCGAAGGTTTCACCGAGTTCCTGAGGGCGCGCGGCGAGGTCGTCCACGTCATGACGCTGACGGACATCTTCAAGCGGCTGAACAGGAACATGCACGGCGACGATCCGGCGATGTACCGCCTGCCGGAGGAACGCGACCTCGCCGCGCAATATCTGCTGCTCTTCGAGATGTCCCTGCCGTTCGGGCTCGACCTGAACAACCAGGTGAATGTCGACAAGTCGGCGGTCCGGGTGATCGCGACGCTGAAGAATATCAGCACCAACGATCTGCGGGCGCTCGACCGGGAATCGTCGGCCTGGCTCTCTGAGAACTTCCCGAGCGCGGCGGAGACCCGGGCGTCGGGACCGTTCGTCATGTTCGCCTATATTTCAGAGCGCAATATCGAGGGCATGCTGACCGGCACCTTCCTCGCCTTCGTGCTGATTTCGGTCACGCTCACGGTCGCGCTCAGAAGCCTGAAGCTCGGAGCCATCTCGCTGGCGCCGAACCTGATGCCGGCTGCCATGGCGTTCGGCTTCTGGGGGCTGACGGTCGGCGAAGTCGGCATGGCCTCCTCGGTGGTCACCGCGACCAGCCTCGGCATCATCGTCGATGCAACGGTTCACTTCCTCTCGAAATACCGGCGCGCCCGGGTCGAGAAGGGGGCCGATGCCGAGGACGCGGTGCGTTACGCCTTCTCGACGGTGGGCACCGCTCTCTGGGTGACGACCGCCATTCTGGTGGCCGGCTTCGCGGTGCTCGCCCTCTCCACCTTCAAGATCAACGGGTCGATGGGGCTGCTCACGGCGGTCACTCTCGTGATGGCCATCGTCATCGACTTCCTCCTTTTGCCGGCCCTGCTGCTCCTGCTGGACGGCCGGCGCAACGACCGGGAAGCCGGAAAGGCTCCCCTCGCTCAAGCTGCGGAGTAGGAACATGGGAAACCTGCAAAGACTTCTCGCCCTGGCGGTGCTCGCCGTCAGTCCGGTGCTGCAATCCGCCTATGCGGAAAGCCCAGAGGACAAAGGGCTGGCGATCGCCGAGGAGACCGACCGCCGGGATCTCGGCTGGGGCGACAGCGACGTCGTGATGCAGATGATCCTGCGCAACGCCGAAGGGGAGAGCAGCGTGCGCGATCTGCGTCTGCGCTCCCTCGAGGTGCCAGAGCGCAAGCTCGGGGACAAGAGCATCACCGTTTTCAACAAACCCCGGGACATCGAGGGCACTGCCTTCCTCTCTCATACCAGGATCCTCGATCCGGACGACCAATGGCTCTATCTGCCGGCCCTGAAGCGGGTGAAGCGGATCTCCTCGAAGAACAAGTCCGGCCCGTTCGTCGGTTCCGAGTTCGCCTATGAGGATCTGGTCAGCCAGGAAGTTGACCGCTACGCCTACAAATGGCTGAGGGACGAGGCCTGCGGCGAGGCTGCGCCGGACCGGGAGTGCTTTGTCGTCGAGCGGACGCCGCTCTACGAGCATTCCGGCTACACCAAGCTGGTCAGCTGGGTGGACAAGCAGGACTACCAGCCGCGCAAGGTCGAGTTCTACGACCGCAAGGACGCTCTGCTGAAGACCCTGCTCATGCTTGATTACCGGCAGTATCAGGGGCAGTACTGGCGCACCCACCGGATGGACATGGTCAACCACCAGACCGGCAAGTCCACGACGCTGACCTTCGAGGATTACAGCTTCAAGGTCGGTCTCTCGGAAGACGATTTCGACAAGAACCGGCTGAAGCGCGTGCAATGAGATCCAGGTCCGCTCGCCTGGCGGCGGGGCTTTGCCTCGCCGCCCTTTCTCTGCCGGCCGGCGCCGAAGAGCCCCGGTTCGACGCCACCCTGGAGCTCGGAACCGAGCTCCGTGTCTTTCCGAAGGATCCGGCCTACGGGAGCCAGCGCGACCGTGCGCTGAGCCCGTCCCTTTACCTCGAACCGGAATTCACCGCCGACTGGAACGGTGGAGACGACCGTCTCACGCTGGTGCCCTATGCCCGCTTCGATCGTGACGACGACCGGCGCGCTCACGCCGATATCCGGGAAGCCAACTGGCTGCATATCGGCGACGGCTACGATCTCGTCGTCGGCGCGGACAAGGTTTTCTGGGGGGTGACGGAATCCCGTCATCTGGTCGACATCATCAACCAGAGCGACGCCGTTGAGGATGTCGATCTCGAGGACAAGCTCGGCCAGCCGATGGTCCAGCTCGCCGTGCCGAGCGACTGGGGGACGGCGAGCTTCTTCGTCATGCCGTATTTCCGCGAGCGCACCTTCGCTGACCGCCGGGCCCGGCTCAGCGGCGGCGCCCGGGTGGACAGCAGCGCGAGCTACGATTCATCTGCCGAGGAGTTCCATCCGGACCTCGCCGTGCGCTGGTCGCAGGTCATCGGCGATTTCGATATCGGTCTGTCGCATTTCCACGGCACCAGCCGCGAGCCGAGGCTGCTTCAGCTGGATGCCGGCGATCCGACCAATCTCACGCAGCATTACGACCTGATCGACCAGACCGGCCTCGATCTGCAATACACGACCGACGCCTGGCTCTGGAAGCTGGAGGCGATCGGGCGCGGCGGGCACGGCGACTATTTCGGTGCCGCCGTCGCGGGCTTCGAATACACCCTCTTCGGGATCGCCGGAACCGACATGGATCTCGGCCTGCTCGCGGAATACCAATATGACGGCCGCACCGAGAACGGGGATGCTCCCGGTGTGCTCGGCAACAACGACACCTTCATTGGCACGCGGCTGACGCTGAACGATGTCGACGACAGCTCGCTGCTGGCCGGGGCGGTCGTCGATAACGAGGACGGCTCGGCCCTGCTGTCGCTCGAGGCGGAGCGCCGGATCGGCGACAGCTGGAAAGTCGAGGCCGTGGCGCGGTTCTTTGCGATGGGTCAAGCACAGAACAGCGCCTATGGCCTCCGACGGGACAGTTTTGTCGGGCTTACCCTGATCCGCTTTTTCTGATCATCAATGCGACCTTAGGTGGTTTGAAAAATATCAAGACTCGAAACTGGATAGCAATAATGCGAAAACCCGCTCTCTATTTTTCTAATGGAAAATCATCTATAACGAGAAATCTGGGTTTGTATAAGCAATTCCGAAATACGTCGCAGGAGATTGACCATGGGCGGAATTTCGTGGCGCCATCAGGCGTTGGAAGTCTTAGGAACATTTTTTCTCTTGAACATGCTGCTCGTTACGGCAGCGATGGCCGCAGACTTCGGTAGCCGATACATTGTTAAGTCGGGATTGTATCCGAGCGACCATGTTTATGATCGGGGGTTTCGTATCCCAATTTATCTGCCGTACGGCTCTATCTTTTTCCTTGATCCAGAAAAACAAGAGCGTGATGGAAAGATAAGAATAATTAGTCAGTTTGGTCAGAGATATCTTATTGATAAAGAAAATATATATTTTAAGAATGAAAATGGTTCAATTAAAGATAGGACCGTTTCAAATCTATATGGGGATCAGCATCTTGTATTTAGGGGGAATTTTGCGGCATGTTTAGTTTCTTCAGACAGTTCTGATCGGTATGGATCCTGTGATGAAGATAGTAAAGTTCCGATTAGCCGCGGAGACGTCTCTCAGGTTTTCGAAGGTGTTGATGCCGGTTGGGTGGAGCTGAAGTTTTACGATAAGCGTTTTGATAAGGTTTTCTTATCGAAAGAAAAGCTGGATAGTTTGATAGAGGGGGGACTCGTAACCGATCTTCGGAAAAAATATCCGCGCTACTTGCGACTCAGCAAGGCGAAAGTGGAAAGTCTTTCCACCAAGTGTGGGAGTCCCATCGAGAAGGTCTCGTATGATCAAATCGAGAAAGGAGTGTCAGGTGCGGTAAAAGTAGAAGGGTCTTTTGGCTTCTCGCTTGCGTCAATTATCGATACGGTCCTTGGTTTAGAATTTCGTGCGTCGGCTTCAAAAAAGAAATCAGAAGTCATCACTTTGAAAGAATTTCTTGGCGGTGAGTCTCATGGCGTCGAAGTTTTTGCACTTTTAGTTAGGGACTATAAAGAAAATTTAACGAGACAATTTGATATTATGATGAAGACGCGTTGTGATAAATCGAGTGGGAGAAAGCCAAATATATATATTGAGAGAATTGAAATATACGAAAAAGATAATCCGGCTCCGGTATTGGATGTTGAGTTTTCTCAGCTCTATAATTGGGGTCGTGATGAGGAGATTTCAACGTCTTCACCGCCATATCAAGTTTGGAAAAAAAATAACAATAGAATGTTCTTTACAAGTATCAATACAAGAAATGATTATTGGAACGTATTCAATGTCTTTTTGGAGGACACAGAAGATGTTGATCTTGCAGCGCTATTTATATCTGAATTTAATGCGTCGTGTGTGAGGGCTAGAATTCGCGGCAATTATCCATATAAAGACTGTTCGGAAATTCTGCCGGTCAAGGCCTATTAAGTGGCCTCTTATGTGCGAGATGAAATAGATGGCCCTACTCGGCGCGCTGGCACCATGCAAGCATTAAGCATGCGGCTCGGACGGATTGGCGCTGTCCCGCTCACCTACAGGCGATACAAATCGGGACAGCGTCAAATTTAGTCGCTTCAGACTCAATGCAGTGCTTCTTCCCAATCGCGGCGCCTGACCAGAACTGGATCCAGATCCTGTTCCGAGGGCAGGAAGACCCAGAGTCCAACCTCCGGAGAAGACGGATCGTCGTGTCCCCGCGCTTTCGCGATCTTGCCGACTCGATTGTAGAGCAATGCATGAATGTCGCCGGTATACCGTGCCGCCCGGCTCTCCGTTCCAGGATTCATCACCACCTCCCACACCTAATGGCGACACCAGTTGACGGAAAACCGTGACGGAGGTGAAGACCGCCGCCCAATAAAATGTTCGAAAATTCAAAAAATATTGGTCTGGATTTTGTTGAGTGCCGCCGCTGAGGAGCGGAAATGGTCGATTTGCGGTTTTTCCAGCGGTTACCCCAATTTTTTTGCTGATTTTTGGGCGAAAGTCGGAAAATTGATGGATTGCATATTAAGTGGCGACAGATCGTGCGCTGGTGCGAAACGCTGGTTCTTGAACCGGTCCGGGTATGTCCATTCGGAAGCGCATGCCTTGGACTGTGGTATGCGGGTAAACCTCGAGCATCCGCCGGGGCCGGGGAAAAGGCCGCCCGTCACTGGCGCATCCGGCGGTGCGGCTTCGCTCTTTACGCGCTAGGGTACCGGAGATATGAACCGGTGAGGTCCATTCGCGAGGTGTAGAAGTGAGCGACCAGTCCCAAGGGACAAAGCCCGAGGCGCAATTGCCCCTCGGCAAGGCCGATCCGGCCACTGTTATCGTCTTCGGTAACGAGAAGGGCGGGTCCGGCAAGTCGACCGGCTCCATGCATGTGATCGTGGCTCTGCTCCGGCTCGGCTTCAAAGTCGGTTCCCTCGATCTCGACATGCGGCAATGGACGCTGACGCGGTATCTCTCCAACCGCGCGGCCTCGATGCGCAATGACGGCATCGACCTGCCGATGCCAATCCATGTCTTTCTCTCTCGCAGTGACAAGCCGAACCGCGCGGAGGCCGAGGTCGAAGACCGCAAGCGTTTCGAAGCGGTGCTCACCAAGCTTCGCTCGGAATGCGATTTCGTCGTCATCGACTGTCCCGGAACCGATACTTATGTCGGCCGTCTGGCGCATGGCTACGCCGACAAGCTGGTGACGCCGATCAACGACAGCTTCATCGATCTCGACATGCTCGCCAATGTCGACGGGAATACCGGTGAGATCATCAAGCCGAGCGTCTATGCCGAGATGGTCTGGGAGGCGCGCAAGCAGCGTGCCGTGAGGGGCGGCGCGCCGCTCGACTGGATCGTCATGCGCAACCGGCTCTCAAGCCTCGCCGCGCGCAACAAGCAGGAGATGGAGCGCGTGGTCGCCACGCTCGCGAAGCGGGTCGGTTTCCGCGTTGCGCCGGGTTTCAGCGAGCGTGTGATTTTCCGCGAGCTCTTTCTGCGCGGCCTCACCATGCTCGACGTGTTCGAGATCGGCGACAGCGGAAAACCGCAGCTCTCCCATGTCGCTGCCCGGCAGGAAGTGCGCGGCCTTTTGAACGCGCTGCAGCTCCCGAACCGGACACCGACGCCGCATGATCGCACGGCCGAATACGAGGCAATCGAAACGCCGTCCCTGATGGGGGAAGGCGAGGATAGCTAGCGCCAGGTAGATTCCGCCGCGAGCCCGGTCAGGCGTTCGTTGCTGAGCTCGAAGTCGGCGGCCTGGTACTGTCGACTGCCGATATGGTGATAGAAGTCGATCGCCGTCTTGTTCGTAGGCAGGCATTGCCAGACCATCCAGGCCCCCTCGCGGGCGAGGGTCTCGGCGGCGACAGCGCCGATCAGTGCCCGTCCGGCGCCGCTGCCGCGGGCCCAGTTCTCGACATAGAGATCGAGCATGTGGATTCCCGGCGTGCCGAGGCCGATGTTGAAGCTGTCGATGAAGAGCGTATAGCCAAGCAGGTCCTGGCCGTTGTCGGCGACGAGACCATCGAAGCGTTTCGAGGGGCCGAAACCGTACTTGATGACGTCCTCGGAGCCGAAGGGCGGCGGCGGCATGCCCTCGTGATCGGACAGTTTGGCCGCCATCTCAGCGACCCGTTCGGCATCCTGTTGCCGGAGTGCCCTGATGTGGAATTCCATTTCGGTCTCCTCCGGCTTGGCGATCGCCGTTGGCAAATCGGGGGGCACCGGGCTGGAAACCGGCGGCCACGATGCAACATAATGCTAAAGCATTGTGGAAAGTGAAGCAGCGAACATGACCACGCGGAAAAAAGGTGCAGGAGCGGTAGAGACCCGGCAAACCGCCGGGGGACCGGTGTCGAGCCAGTCCGATATCGATGCGTTTCTCCGTCAGGTCCGCTCCCGTCCGGCCGCCGCGCCCTCCGAACGTCCGGGCAGGCTGGTCTTCGCGATGGACGCGACGGCGAGCCGCGAGCCGAGCTGGGACCGCGCCTGCCAGCTTCAGGGTGAGATGTTCTCGGAGACCGCTGCGCTCGGCGGGCTCTCGGTGCAGCTTGCCTACTACCGCGGCTTCGGAGAATTCAAGGCCAGTCCCTGGCTGACGGAAACCGGCAAGCTGCTGCGCGAGATGACCGGGGTCTTCTGTCTCGGCGGACAGACCCAGATCGGGCGTCTGATGAAGCACGTTATCGCCGAGACGAAACAGGAGCGGGTGCAGGCCGTGGTTTTCGTCGGCGATGCCTTCGAGGAGGATATCGACACGGTCTGCCATCAGGCGGGCGAACTGGGTGTGCTCGGGGTGCCGGTATTTGTCTTTCACGAGGGTGGCGATCCGCTGGCGCGGCGCGCTTTCGAGCAGATCGCCCGCCTGACCAAGGGGGCCTGCTGCCCGTTCGATGCCGGAAGTGCGCAGCAGCTCCGCGACCTGCTCGGCGCCGTCGCGGTCTATGCGGCCGGCGGCCGGAAGGCTTTGCGGAATTTCTCCGAAAGACGCGGCGGCGCTGCCTTGCAGCTGACGCATCGTCTCGGCCGCTAGGAGGAGGGCGGACGTGCAGTTTCTGATACTGGGCGCGAGCCTTCTCATCGGGCTCGGGCTGATCGGCTACTGGTTCCTCAATGCCGATCCCGCGAAGATCCGCCAGACTGCCAAGTGGGTCGGGTTGACGCTGCTTGGTCTTGTCGTCGTCGCGCTGATCTTTTTCCGTAGGTTCGACTGGCTGATGTATGCCGGCGTCGTCGGGTTGCCGTTCCTGCTCCGGGCCGGGGCGCTGTTCCGGCGCTTCCGCAATGCCGTGAAGACGGCGCGCGGACCTTCGTCGGGACAGAGTAGCTCTGTGCGCACCGAGACGCTTGCAATGACTCTCGACCACGACAGCGGCGGCATCGACGGCGAGGTGCTGCGCGGGCGCTTCAGCGGCGCCCCGCTATCGGAGCTTTCCCTTTCCGAGCTCCTCGAACTGCTTGAGGATTGCAGCCGGAACGACCCGCAGTCGGTCGCCGTCCTGGAGAGCTATCTCGACGCGGCCCATGGGCCGGACTGGCGTGAGGAGGCTGCATCCGCTGCAGGCCCGCGCGGCCATCATCGGGACCCCTCTGGAAATATGACGCGCGCGAGGGCCTTCGAGGTTCTCGGGCTCGAGGAGGGGGCGGACGAGGCGGCGATTCGCGAAGCGCATCGTCGGCTGATGATGGTCAATCACCCGGACCGTGGTGGCTCCGACTACCTCGCGGCCCAGATCAACGAGGCGAAAGACGTGTTGCTCGGCTCCTGAGCCAAGCGATCCTTGCGGTTTTCTCCGGTTATGTGCCAATAACGGTGCGCTCTGCCGGAAGCCACGGTCGGGCGGCGTATCCAGATAACGAATTGAGGTTCAGATATGCCAGTGCCAGTTCGGAAGGCGATCTTTCCGGTTGGGGGGCTTGGCACGCGATTCCTTCCGGCGACAAAGTCGATGCCGAAGGAAATGCTACCGGTCGTCGACAAGCCGCTGATCCAATATGCCGTCGAGGAAGCCCGTGCCGCGGGGATCGAGGAGTTCATCTTCGTCACCGGACGCGGCAAGTCGGCGATAGAGGATCATTTCGATCACGCGTTCGAACTGCAGTCCATGCTGCGGGACCGCGCGAAGAAGGACGCGCTGAAGGTCGTCGAGGCGACCATTCCGGAACCGGGGCAGTTCTCCTATACCCGTCAACAGGAGCCGCTCGGGCTTGGCCATGCCGTCTGGTGCGCGCGCAACTTCGTCGGCATGGAGCCCGTTGCGGTGCTTCTCGCCGACGACCTGATCCTGAACGGGGCCGGCTGCCTGAAGCAGATGGTCGACGCCTACGACAAGGTCGGCGGCAACATGGTTGCGGCGATGGAGGTCACGCGCGATGAGACCCAGTCATACGGCGTGATCACACCGGGCGAGGTCAATGGCCGCCTGATCGAGGTCCGCGGTCTCGTCGAGAAGCCGAAGCCGGAAGACGCGCCTTCCAATTACGCGATCATCGGGCGCTACATCCTGCAGCCCAAGGTGTTCGAGGATCTCGCGCGCTTCGAGAAGGGCGCGGGCGGGGAAATCCAGCTGACCGATGCCATGGCCCGTCAGCTCGGCCTGCAGCCCTTCAACGGTTACCTGTTCGAGGGCACGCGCTTCGACTGCGGCAACAAGGTCGGCTTCCTCGAAGCCAACATCGCCTATGCTCTCGACCGTCCGGACATGGCAGACGCCGTCCGGACCTTTCTGAAGAATTACGCCTGATAACGGAGCGAATTCATGCGTATTGCCATGATCGGTACCGGCTATGTCGGCCTGGTGTCCGGAGCCTGCTTTTCGGAGTTCGGCATTGACGTCGTCTGCGTCGACAAGGACGAGGTCAAGATCTCCCGCCTCGACCGGGGCGAGATCCCGATCTTCGAGCCGGGCCTCGATGACTTGGTCGCGAACAATGTCCGGGCTGGACGGCTGACCTTCACGACCGACCTGAAATCGGCGGTCAAGGACGCGGACGCGGTCTTCATCGCTGTCGGCACCCCGACCCGCCGCGGCGACGGCCATGCCGATCTCTCCTACGTCTACGGCGCCGCCAAGGAAATCGCCGAGGCGATGGAGGGCTATACCGTCGTGGTCACCAAGTCGACGGTCCCGGTCGGCACCGGACGTGAGGTGGCGAGGATCATTCGCGAGACCCGGCCCGACGCCGATTTCGACGTCTGCTCCAACCCGGAATTCCTGCGCGAGGGCGCGGCGATCAGCGACTTCATGCGGCCCGACCGGGTCGTGATCGGCACCGAGAGCGAGCGCGCCCAGGAAGTGATGCGGGCGATCTACCGGCCGCTCTACCTGATCGAGACGCCGATCGTTTTCACCACGCTGCAGACCAGCGAGCTGATCAAATACGCGGCGAACACCTTCCTCGCGACCAAGATCACCTTCATCAACGAGGTCGCCGATCTCTGCGAGAAGGTCGGCGCGGACGTGCATGACGTGGCCCGCGGCATCGGCCTCGACGGCCGTATCGGGCGCAAGTTCCTGCATCCGGGGCCGGGCTACGGCGGCTCCTGCTTCCCGAAGGACACTCTGGCGCTCGTCAAGACCGCGCAGGACTACGACGCGCCGCTGCGCATCGTCGAGACGGTCGTCGACATCAACGACAAGCGCAAGAAGCAGATGGCGGAGAAGATCATCGCCGCCTGCGGCGGATCGGTCTCCGGCAAGACCATCGCCGTGCTCGGCCTGACCTTCAAGCCGAACACCGACGACATGCGGGACAGCCCGAGCCTCGACATCGTTCCGGCGCTGCAGGCGGCAGGCGCGACGGTCAAGGCCTACGATCCGGAAGGCATGAAGGAAGCGCGCGAGATGCTGCCGGGCGTCGAGATGTGCGAGAACGCCTACGCCACGATGGAAGGCGCGGACGCGGTCTCGATCGTCACCGAGTGGAACGAGTTCCGGGCGCTCGACATGGAGCGGGTGAAGAAACTGCTGAAGCAGCCGCTCATGGTCGATCTCCGGAACGTCTACAATCCGGACGACATGCGGAAGGCCGGCTTTGACTATGTCTGTGTCGGGCGCGGCACCACCGAAGCCGGAGCACCGAAATGAGCGCGCATCAGTTCCCGCCGACCATCCTGCGCGAATACGACGTACGCGGTGTGATCGGCGAGACCCTGAGCGCCGCGGATGCCCGCGCGCTCGGCCGCGCCTTCGGCACCCGCGTGGTCCGTAACGGCGGGACCAGGGTCTCTGTCGGCCGCGACGGGCGCCTCAGCTCGCCCGAGATGGAAGCGGCGGTGGTCGAGGGCCTGATGGCCTGCGGTCTGCACGTCTTCCGCCTCGGCGGCTGCGCCACGCCGATGCTCTATTATTCGGTCTACGCGCTGGAGACCGACGGCGGGATCATGATCACCGGCTCGCACAACCCGCCGAACTATAACGGCTTCAAGATGATGCTGGGCACGGGGCCGTTCTTCGGCGCCGACATCCAGGATCTCGGCCGGATCGCGGCGGCAGGCGATTTCGAGAGCGGCGCGGGCTCGGCCGAGGAGGTCGATATCCTCGACAGCTATGTCGACCGCCTGCTGCGCGACGTGAAGATGGGGCGCCAGCTCCGCATCGTCTGGGATTGCGGCAACGGTGCCGCAGGTCCGTCGGTGAACCAGGTCTGCATGCGGCTGCCCTCGAACCACAAAGTGCTGTTCCCGGAGGTCGACGGGACCTTCCCGAACCACCATCCGGATCCGACCGTGCCGGAGAACCTTGAGGATCTCGTGGCCGAGGTCGCGGCACGCGATGCGGATCTCGGCATCGCCTTCGACGGCGACGGCGACCGGATCGGCGTGATCGACGACAAGGGCCGGGTGCTCTGGGGCGACCAGCTGCTGACCGTGCTGGCCGAGGATGTGCTGAAGGAAAATCCTGGCGCCACGATCATCGCCGACGTGAAGGCGAGCCAGGTGCTGTTCGACAAGGTCGCCGAGTTCGGCGGCAAGCCGCTGATGTGGCGCACCGGCCATTCCCTGATCAAGACCAAGATGGCCGAGACCGGCGCACCGCTGGCCGGCGAGATGAGCGGTCACATCTTCTTCAAGGACCGCTATTACGGCTATGACGACGCGCTCTACGCAGCGATCCGCCTGATCGAGGGGCTGAGCCACCGGAAAGAGTCGCTCTCCGAGATCCGGGACGCCCTGCCGCAGGTGATCAACACGCCGGAAATGCGCTTCCAGTGCGACGACACCCGCAAGTTCGACGTGGTGAAAGAGGTGAAGGACTGGCTCTCGGGAAAGTCCGGCATCGAGGTCTCCGACGCGGACGGCGTCCGGGTCAACACGCCGGACGGCTGGTGGCTGCTCCGCGCCTCCAACACCCAGGACGTGCTGGTCGCGCGTTGCGAGTCCCAGACGGAAGAAGGGCTCGAGAGGCTTAAGACGCAGCTTCGCGACGCTCTGACCGCCGTCGGTGAGACGCCGCCGGATATCTGATCGGATTGATGTGAGAGAATGAACGGCGCCGTCCGGTCATCCGGGCGGCGCTTTTCTTGGAGCTTACCCGCCGGTCGGCATGGTGGCGACTTCCTCGCCGGTTTCGCCCGGGACCGGCACGCAGGGCACGTGCTTGCGGACCAGCATGGCGCAGGCGTTGCGGGCGTCGGCCTCGGTGAAGCCGAAGATGCGGGAGCGGAAGACGGTGCCGTGGTCGCGGGTGATCTGCTCCACGGAATCCGTGGAGTCCGCCAGCACCTTCTTCAGGTGCGTGCGTGCGGTGCGGATCATCTGTTCGGCCGGTGCGCGGCTCGAATAGGCGCCGACCTGGATGCCCCAGTCGCGGTCCGAGAGATCCTCGCTGCCGGACCCCTGAAGGATGTCGTCGGAGACGGACGATTGCGCGGCGGCGAGCTGCACGGTGACGGGGGCGTCGCTGCCCGGTTCCGGCCGCGCGACCGGGATCGGCGCCGGTACCCGGTTGCGGGCGATCTGAATGGCTTTCTTGAAGCCGCGGTTCAGCAGCGAGACCATATGCTTGTCGCGCGATTTCGCGGTCCGCCCGCCGAACACCACGGCAATGATGTGGTGGCCGTTGCTGTGCACGGAGGTCACGAGGTTGAAGCCCGAGGCTCGTGTATAGCCGGTCTTGATCCCGTCCGTGCCGGCATAGCGCCCGAGCAGGTTGTTGTGGTTCTTGTAGGTCCGGCCCTTGTAGGTGAACTTCTCGGTCTTGAAATAGTGATAGTACTGCGGGAAGTCGCGCTGGATGCGCAGGCCAAGCTTGGCCATGTCGCGCGCGGTGCTCTTCTGCCGGCGGTTGGGCAGGCCCGAGGCGTTGCGGAAAGTGGTATGCGTCATCCCGATGTTCCGGGCCTTCTCGGTCATCGCGATGGCGAAGTGGACCTCGCTCTTCGCCAGATGCTCGGCGACCACGGTCGCGGCGTCGTTGGCGGAGCGGGTGACGAGGGCCAGGATTGCGTCCTCGACGGACAGGGTCTGGCCCGCGCGTAGGTCGATGTTCGTCTCTGGCTGGCCGGCGGCGCGCTGCGAGACCTTCATCCGGGTCTTGAGCGTGACCTTGCCGCGCTCGAGCGCGTCGAACAGCATGTAGAGGGTCATGATCTTGGTGAGCGACGCCGGGTAATTCCGCGTGTCCGCGTTCTTCGCATAGAGAACGTCGAGCGTGTCGGCATCCATCACGAAGGAGGCGTAGCGCGCCTCTGCAACCCCGGCTGAAAGCCAGATCGCCAGACCGAAAGCGAGGACGCAAACGGCTCTCCAGACCCGTGCTGTCACGCTTCGCGCCATATTCCCCCCAGACCCCTCGCACCTTCGGGTGATGGTGCCGTTAGCCATACACAAAATCGCCAGAATCTTATGTAAGGGCTTAGCTTTTGTCCATAAGCAATTGAATTAGAATTAAACCCGCAGCTTTGACAGTCGCATCTGACGTCATCGTAACAAACTATTCTTGCTGGCGAATTGGTTGGATTGAAAGGCTTTTTAGGGGGCGGGTCAAAAAAATTGTGCAGTGCACAAAAAAATCTCTTGATCTTATGGCGCCAATTCATATGTTAGAGGCGTGTTGCAGTGCAGCATGAGTGCGCGGACAAGATCAACAGATTTGCATGTCCAGGTGACGTGCCTGCGATCCCCCAGGGACGGTCCCCCGAGAAGAGCCGGCCCGAACGAGAGCCAACGAATTGCAAGGAGAGTGAATATGGTTGCGAAGAAAACCACCTCCGCCGATGCCGCCGACAAGATTGAAGAATCGGTCGCGGCCGGCAAGGAAACCGTCGAAGCCGCTCTGAAGGCGACCCAGGAAGTCGCGCAGAAGGGCTACGATCAGGCGGTCGTGCTGATGAAGGAAAATGCGGAGAAGGCCCAGAAGGCCATCTATGGCGGCTATGACGAATATGCCACGCTCGGCAAGGCGAACTACGACGCCTACGTCACGGCGATGAATGTCTGGTCCAAGGGCTTCGAGACCATCGGCAAGGAGCTCTATGCCTTCGGTCAGGAAAGCGTTGAGACCTCCGTCGAGGTCGGCAAGAGCGCGATGTCCTGCAAGACCGTCAGCGACCTGCTGGAACTGCAGAACGACGTGACCAAGAAGAGCTATGACAAGACGCTTGAGGAGCTCACCAAGATCTCCGAGCTGTCCGTCAAGACCGCGAACGAAGCGATGAAGCCGATTCAGGACAGCCTGACCGGCACCTTCGAGAAGCTGACCAAGCCGATCGCCGCCTAATCGGCAGCCTCAATCGGTTCCGAATGCGAGAGCCCGGCCGTCATGGCCGGGCTCTTCGCGTTTGTGCATACCGGAACGAATGTGGTTCCGCCGCCGATTTGGCCTTGCAAGATCTTGTGCTCGACACGAAATGTCTGTCACCCTACCTGCATCTGTCTATGGCCTCATGTACGATGCTGCACGGACTTCTCCGAGGCCCCGAAAGACCTATTTAGCTCGTGCAGCATTCGAGCGCCTGTCCGTCAGGTGCGGAACATTCATGGTTCTGAGAATGAGTGACGACGACAAGAAAAACGGTGACGGCACAAATACGGGTGTGGTGGTCAAGGCGCGGCCGAAAACCAAGAAGCCGGCCATGTACAAGGTCATCATGCTGAATGACGATTACACGCCGATGGAGTTTGTCGTTCACGTTCTGGAAAGATTCTTCTCGAAGAATAGGGAAGAGGCGACGACGATCATGCTGCATGTCCACCAGCGAGGCGTTGGGGTCTGCGGTGTTTATACGTACGAGGTCGCCGAAACGAAGGTAACGCAGGTGATGGATTTCGCCCGTCAGCACCAGCACCCGTTGCAATGCACTCTGGAAAAGGCTTGATCAGACATGCTGTCGAAAAATCTTGAAGAAAGCCTGCACCGCGCCCTCGATCTCGCGAACGAGCGCCAGCACGAATATGCGACGCTGGAGCATCTCCTCTTCGCGCTGACGTCCGACCAGGACGCCGTGGCGGTGATGCGGGCCTGTGATGTCGACGTGGAGCGGCTGCGGAACGATCTGGCCGGCTATATCGACAACGATCTGATGAACCTGATCCGGACCGAGGAAGAGGAAGCGAAGCCGACCGCGGGCTTCCAGCGCGTGGTCCAGCGCGCCGTGATCCATGTCCAGTCCTCCGGCCGCGCCGAAGTGACCGGCGCCAACGTCCTCGTCGCGCTGTTCTCCGAGCGCGAGAGCCACGCCGTCTATTTCCTGCAGGAACAGGAGATGTCCCGCTTCGACGCGGTGAACTACATCTCTCACGGCATCGCCAAGGTGCACGGCCAGTCGGAAACCCGCCGGGTCGACGGCGCCGAAGAGGAAGCCAAGCAGGAAACCGTGAACAAGAGCGGCAATGAAGCGCTCGACGCCTATTGCGTCGATCTGAACAAGAAGGCGATGGCGGGCAAGATCGACCCGCTGATTGGCCGCGAGTTCGAGGTCGAGCGCACAATCCAGATCCTCTGCCGCCGGACCAAGAACAATCCGCTCTATGTGGGCGATCCCGGTGTCGGCAAGACCGCGATCGCGGAAGGTCTCGCGCGCCGCATCGTCGACGGCAACGTGCCGGAGGTTCTGGAGAATGCGCAGATCTTCGCGCTCGACATGGGCGCGCTGCTCGCAGGTACCCGCTATCGCGGCGATTTCGAGGAGCGGCTGAAGGCCGTCGTCAACGAGCTCGAGCGCAATCCGGACGCGGTGCTGTTCATCGACGAGATCCATACGGTGATCGGCGCCGGCGCCACCTCGGGCGGGGCGATGGATGCTTCGAACCTGCTGAAGCCGGCGCTGCAGTCCGGCGCGCTGCGCTGCATCGGGTCGACCACCTATAAGGAATTCCGGACCCATTTCGAGAAGGATCGGGCCCTGGTGCGCCGCTTCCAGAAGATCGACGTGAAGGAACCGTCGATCGAGGACAGCATCAAGATCCTGAAAGGTCTGAAGCCGTATTACGAAGAGCACCATAAGGTGCGCTTCACAAACGACGCGCTGAAGACGGCGGTCGAACTGTCGGCGAAATATATCGGCGACCGGAAACTGCCCGACAAGGCGATCGACGTGATCGACGAGGTCGGCGCGGCGCAGATGCTGGTCGCTCCGTCGAAGCGGCGCAAGACCATCGGTGTCAAGGAGGTCGAGGAGATCGTCGCCAAGATCGCCCGCATCCCGCCGAAGAGCGTCTCGACCGACGACAAGACGGTGCTGAAGAACCTGGAACGGGATCTGAAGACCGTGGTGTTCGGCCAGGATACGGCGATCGCGTCGCTGGCGACCGCGATCAAGCTCTCCCGCGCGGGGCTCCGCGAGCCGGAAAAGCCGATCGGCAACTATCTGTTCTCCGGCCCGACCGGTGTCGGCAAGACCGAGGTCGCGCGCCAGCTCGCCAATGCCCTCGGCATCGAGCTGACCCGTTTCGACATGTCGGAATATATGGAGCGCCACAGCGTGTCGCGCCTGATCGGCGCGCCTCCGGGCTATGTCGGCTTCGACCAGGGCGGCCTCTTGACCGACGCGATCGACCAGCATCCGCATTGCGTGCTGCTGCTGGACGAGATCGAGAAGGCTCATCCGGACCTCTTCAACGTCCTGCTGCAGGTCATGGATCACGGCAAGCTGACCGATCACAACGGCAAGAGCGTGGATTTCCGCAACGTGATCCTGATCATGACCACCAATGCCGGTGCGTCCGATCTGGCCAAGGAAGCGATCGGCTTCGCGCGCACCCAGCGCGAGGGAGACGATACCGAGGCGATCAACAGGATGTTCACGCCGGAATTCCGCAACCGCTTGGACGCGATCATTCCGTTCAGCAACCTGACGCCGGAAATCATCTCCCGTGTGGTGGAGAAATTCATCATGCAGCTTGAGGTGCAGCTCTCCGACCGGGGGGTCACCATCGAACTCAGCGACGCGGCCCGCAACTGGCTCGGCGAGAAGGGCTACGACCGCCTCTACGGTGCTCGTCCGCTTGCCCGCGTGATCCAGGAGCATGTGAAGAAGCCGTTGGCCGAGGAACTGCTCTTCGGCAAGCTGGTCAAGGGCGGCCTCGTCCGCGTCGACCTGGAGGAGGACAAGCTGGTCTTCTCCTATCCGGACGAGGACGGCGGTAAGGGCTCCGGTGGCGGTTCTGCGAAGCGCGAGAAGAAAAAGCCGAACTGGGCTGGTTTGCGGCCCCGGTTTTCCAGGAAAAAGAAAGGGCCCGCGCGAGGCGCGGTCCTTTTTCTTTTCGGTGTTTCCTTGCCGGGGACGCTTAGGCGGCCTGCAGGTAGGAGTCGTTCGCGCGGAGCACGGACTTCAGCGCGTCCGGATCGATCCGCCAGTTGCCGTCGACGTTCGCGGCGATGCTGGCGTGGCGGTCAACGAGGATGCGCATTTCGGAATTGGTGAAGCCGTTCATTTCAGCAGCTTCGAGAAGGGTGATGCAGAAGCGGTCGCCCATGGTCTTACTCCCTAGTCTATTTGAATGTCGCGGACGGCGCCGTAAGGCCGCCGGTCGGCGTGTTTGCTGAAACTGATATTGGCGCATCTTTCGATGCTGCGGTGCAAAAATACCGAAGACCAGCCATGCGCCACGTTCAGGTCTCGTTACGGAACGGTGACTGTTTTTCGAGTGCGTCCTTCTCGTACTCCATCTGCATCCGCTCGCGGCGCAGGAAATCTCCGACCGCATCCCGGAAGGACGGCGACGGGATCAGGTGGGCGCTGTAAGTGTAGCGGGGCAGGTAACCACGCTGGATTTTGTGCTGACCCTGCGCGCCGGCCTCGACCCATTCGAGGCCGCGTTCGATGGCGAAATCGATCGCCTGGTAATAACAAAGCTCGAAATGGAGGAGCTTGAAGTCGGCGATGCAGCCCCAGTTCCGGCCGAATAGCGTGGTGTCGCCGATGAGGTTGAGCGCGCCGGCGACGGGTGTGCCATCCATTTCCGCGATCACCAGAAGGACACGGTCCGCGAGCCGCTCGCCCAGCAGGTCGAAGAAGTCACGGGTCAGATAGGCGGAGCCCCACTTGCGGTCGCTGGTATCCATATAGAAGCGGTAAAAGGCGTCCCAGTGCCGGGGCTCGATCATGCCGCCGGTCAGCCGGTGGATCGTAAGCCCGGCTTCCGCGGCCGCCTTGCGCTCCTTGCGGATGGCCTTGCGCTTGCGCGACGACAACGCGCCGAGAAAGTTTTCGAACGTCGCGTAACCGTCATTGTGCCAGTG
Organism: Nisaea sediminum; assembly: GCF_014904705.1. Taxonomy (NCBI): domain Bacteria; kingdom Pseudomonadati; phylum Pseudomonadota; class Alphaproteobacteria; order Rhodospirillales; family Thalassobaculaceae; genus Nisaea; species Nisaea sediminum. The sequence continues at coordinate 7,834 of NZ_JACZCQ010000004.1, read as the reverse complement.
ATATTGCAGCCCGACCCGTTGCAGGAAACCGGCCTCGCCGAAGGCCTTCCACTGCTCATCAGGCAGGAAGTTCACATGCAGGGAGGAGACGTTGAAGCGGCGGGTGATCTCGATCAGGCCGCTGATCAGAATGTCCCTGACGGCCTCCGCGTCCGTGTCCGGATGGGTGAGGAGCCGGGGTCCTGTCACTGGTGTGAAGGGAACGGCTGATAGGAGTTTCGGGTAGTAATCGCCGCCCGCCCGTTCGTAGGCATCGGCCCAGCCCCAGTCGAAGACATACTCGCCCTGGGAATGGCCTTTCAGATAGAGCGGGACGATCCCGGCAATCCGGTCGTCCTCGTCGGCATACACCAGATGTTGTGGCAGCCAGCCGGTCTCCGCCTTGACGGAGCCGCTGTCCTCCAGCGCGGAGAGAAAGGCGTGGCTGAGAAACGGGTTCTCAGGCCCGGCACAGGCATCCCAATCCGCCGCTGCGATCTCGTGAATCGAGCGCAGGACGGAAATGGCTGCCTGTGTGTCGGTCCGGTTTTCCCCGTCGGGCACGATGTATTACCTCGGTGCGGCGTGTTTCATGAAAGATTGTGCGCCGCAGCGATCCGTCAAGCAAATGGAGCCGGATCAGGCGAGTTCGATCACCGCCTCGACCTCGACCGCCACGCCGAGCGGCAGGGAACCGGCACCGACCGCGAAGCGGGCATGCTTGCCCTTGTCGCCGAACACCTCGACCATCAGATCTGAAGCGCCGTTCACCACCATCGGGTGTTGCGTGAAGTCATCGGTCGCGTTGACGAAACCGCCGACCTTGACCACGCGGGCGACCTTGTCGAGATCGCCGCCGCAGGCCGCTCTCGCCTGGGCGATGATGTTGAGGGCGCAGATCCGTGCGATCTTCTGAGCCTCTTCGGCGGTCATGTCCTTGCCGACCTTTCCGACGCCTTTGAGTTCGCCGTTCCAGAACGGTACCTGGCCTGAGATATAGAGGGTCTTGCCGGAAATCACATAGGGCACATAGTTGGCAGCGGGCGCGGCGGCATTGGGCAGCTCGATGCCGAGGTCGGACAGGCGCGCGTCGATAGAACCGGCCATAAGGTGACTCCTTCTATATTCTGGAACGATCTGTTAGAAATAGTCCGCGAGGAACGGCGCGAAGCATAGACAGTCGCGCCGAAGGTCGCTAACGTTTTCGAAAAAGAAGGGTGCGTCAGTAAATGACGCACCCAGGATCGGACGATAGAGGCTTCGTCCTTAGGAGCTTCACAGGGTAATCGGGGAGCGGGGATGGGAGAGAACCGCTCCCCCAGTCTTCCATCGTTTGGCGGACGATGGAACTCTGAACCCGAAGGATTGAAGCTCTGCCCCTACGGGTCCGCTAACTAGGGTGGAACCGTGAATTTTTGGTTCCGAAACTCTATATATAGTAGTTCAGGGTATATGGAGCCGCAATAAGTATTTTTGCGGCGAAATTCGCAAAGTATTTGAAATATAGAAAAAATAGTTAACGGATATTTACGAATTCTCAATCGGCCTTCGGGTTCCACAGCATCTGTGTTGTCGGGCTAAAGTCGGTGGCAAGAAATCGGCATGACTGGGCCGCAGGAGTGGTCGATTTTGCTCTGCCGGATCACGGCCTCACCTCGAAGGAGGATCCTGAAAAAACGGCTGTATCAAGCCGTTTCTCGATGTGGATTGCTCCAGGCTTTCGGTCATTGCGTGAAACGGGACGGGGGAGCAGGAACCATTGAGACCGCCGCTTCCGCCGGACCGCAGTTCAATTGCCGGAAAGGTCCTGGAACGCGTGAAAAGCGTCGACACACTTCGTGTAATAGGTCTCGTCCCTGAAAGATGAAGCAGCGATCCTCGCCTTGATCGCCTCGCGTGGGTCGCCTTCCTCGCTCAAGATTTCGTGAGCGCATCGGGCCAGACGGGCCTTCAGCAGGCGGGCGAGCGGTTCCGGCGGTTCCGGCGTTCCTTCGACGAACTCAAGCGCGGGCCGGAATTCGCGGGAGCGCGTCATCGCGATCATCTGATCGGACGCGACCGCAAGCCAGGCGGCGCCATCCTTGTTGCAGCAGATCATAGGGAAGATGGCAGCGATCCCGGGGGCAACACTGTTCGCATAGACCTCGCACTGCCAATAGCTATTGGCAATCCGTGCGAAGTGAAAGAAATCCTCGACCGCGACCATGCCCGATTCTTCGATAGGCAGGATCTCGATTTGCGGTTTGTTCGGATTGACCGTGTCGTTCGAGACGTCAACATACCAGGGGCCGAATTGCATCGCGTTCTGGAAGTAACTTTCCCGGAGTACGCCCCAGATCTTCCGTCCGATCCCGCCGGCCTGGATGAAGGCGCGCAGGGCACTGCTTGTCTCGCATGCCGGCGCGTGCAGTTCGGCGATCAGCCGGTCGTAGAGTGTGTCCCTGATTTCGCGGCAGCGGCCGAGCGGATAGGGTTTGCCGGCAAATTCGGGCATCGCCGGCGCCAGTTCCGCGTCGACGGCCTTCCGCAGCCGCCCGAAATAGGCATGGAGCTTTTCGTGGTCGGAGAGGAACTCCCGGGCAAGCTCTCGCTGCCGGGAATCCGGGGGGATCGGTTGCAGGGGCAGAAGCACGGCTGGTGCCATGAGAAGGCGAACCTCAAGATTTCCGTCTGGTTCGCGTTTTAAGAGGCTGCGGCAGGACAGGCAAGGCAGGATGCCGGACGACGGCGCGTGCCGTCGTCCGGTACTTCGGCTATGGTCAGGTGCTGCTGAGCCGGCGGACGAACTTGTCGACTTCCTCCTTGAGCGAGCCGATCTGCTTGCCGAGCTTGTCTGTGACGCCGGAGAGTTCGTGCGCGGCTTTGTCCGAGCGCTCGCCCGCCATGTTCACCCGGCCGATGTTCGAAGTGACGGTGTCCGTCGCATGAGAGACCTGCTCCACGTTTCCGGAGATTTCACGGGTGGCGGAAGACTGTTCTTCCACCGCAGCGGCGATCGCCGATGTGGTCTCGTCGATATTCTGGATCGTGCCGACGATCTTGCCGATCACCTCGGCGGCTTCCTTGGTTGCCTGCTGGATCGCGGAGATCTGCCCGGCGATTTCCTGGGTCGCGCTGCCGGTCTGGTTCGCGAGCGATTTCACCTCGCTTGCGACGACGGCGAAACCTTTACCCGCTTCCCCGGCCCGGGCCGCCTCGATGGTGGCGTTGAGCGCGAGGAGGTTGGTTTGCTCGGCAATGTCATTGATCAGACTGACGACTTCGCCGATCCGCTCTGCGGAGCTCTGAAGGCTGGTGACCTTGGCGTTGGCATCCTTGGCTTCGGTCGCCGCCGCGCGGGAGATCGAGGCGGATTGGTCGGCCTGCCGGCCGATTTCCGCGATTGAGTTTGTCAGTTCTTCCGTTGCCGCCGCCACGCTCTGCAGGCTTTGCGACGCATTTTGCGCAGCGCTGTCGGCCTCTCGTGCGCTGTCTGCGGTTTCGGCTGCTGTCTGCTGCATGTCGGCGGCAGAGCGTCGGGCGGCTTCCGCCGAGTTCTGGACCTCGCCGGTCACGCGGCCGATCGAGCTTTCAAGTTCCCTGACGATCTCCTGCAGGAGGCGACGGCGTTCGGCTTCGGCCTTTTCGGCATCCTCCGCCCGGCTTTCCTCGAGCGCGGCGACGCGCGCGGCATTCTCCTTGAAAACCTGAACCGCCTTTGCCATCGCACCGACCTCGTCCCGGCGATCGATGCCCGGCACATCGACGTTGAGATTGTTCGCCGCGAGTTCGGACATCGTCCGGCGCAGTGCTTCCATCGGGCCGGTGATGCCGCGAGAGATCGTGAGCCCGATCAGGATCATCACGACCAGAATGCCGGCGGTCATGCCTCCAGCGCGCAGGGCATACTCCATAAGCGCGGCGTCTATGTCGTCAATGTAAACGCCGGTTCCGACGAGAATACCCCAGGGAGCGATGGGTTTGACATAGGATAGCTTGGGTTCCGGTTCGTCCGACCCGGCTTTGGGCCACATGTAAGCGACCGTGCCTCCTTCGGGTTCGGCCTTGGCGACCTTGATCATTGCATCGAACAGCTTGAAACCGGTCGGATCTTCGAAATCGATAAGATTTTTGCCGTCGAGTTCGGGCTTGATGGCGTGCGCAAAGATGACTCCGTCGAACTGAACCGCGAACAGATATTCGTTTTCGCGGAACCGTTGTCCGACGAGGCTTGTCTTCCAACGGTTCATCGCCTCCTCGCGGGTTAACTCGCCGGCCGCCGCTTTTGCTTCGAGCGTCAGCGCCTCTGACACCGCGATCTCAATAACGGATCTGATTTCGCGCGTTCTTTCGTCATAGAGGTCGCCGCGCTTGATCCAGAGCGTGACGCCGATCTGAAGGGCCATGGCAAATGCTGCAAGCAGAATGATCAGCCCGATCTTCTGCGCGAAGGAGAGGCGGTCGAGTCCCATCTGGAGAGCTCCGAAAGAAAAACCTAATTAACCTTCTTATGCAGTTATTCGGTTAAAGAACGGCTAATGGGAGTATATTTTGTTAAATGGGCCAGAATTCATCATGCTGGCGTAAATATTTTCTTTTTCATTATGGTTGATTGGCCGGGGCCAGATTTCATTGGGCGTGACGCTCTGCGGCGAGATGACCTATCTCGGCTCGTCCGGGCGACACTATATAGAAATTATAGGAGAGTGATTTTTCGCCATCATGGCGAGCGTGAGAACGAGAAAGGGGGATTGGAATGCAGGTAGCGCATAAAGCATGGGTTCTGGTGGCCGACGGTGAACGGTTTGTCGTCTACGAGAACCACGGCGATGCCGATCTGATCGATCTGCGCGTGGTTGACAACGAACGCACCAGCAATCCCGCAGACCATTTGCAGGGCACTGATCGGCCGGGCCGCCTTAACGATCCTTCGGGCGGTCAAAAAAGCGCCGTAGAAGCAACGAACTGGCATGTGCTCGAGAAGCAGCATTTTGCGGAAAAGACGGCCGCGAAGCTCAATGACTGGGCGCTGGCCAAGAAATTCGACGATCTCGTGGTCATTGCGGATCCGAGGACACTCGGTAGTTTGAGGTCGCATTACAGCCAGCCAGTCAAAGCCAAACTTCGCAAGGAACTCGACAAGGACCTGACCCATTTGCCGGTCAACGAGATCGAGCAGGCGCTCACTCGCCTCTGAGCGGTAGGTGTCGTAGCGACGTTCATGCAAGTATTCTGGACCGGAAGCGTTCCGGGACGATGGGGCAGAGTTCGTTCTTGCCGCCAAACAAAGCGTACCGGCGCTTTCCGATCTGGCGATATCCGAAATCCCTCGCGATTTTCGGCAGCAGGTCGAGTCCGGCCGCGATCAGGCTCCAGAGGCCGCCGCAGCCCTTGAGAACATGAATGACACCGTCCGATTCAGTCAGGAGTTCGTTTGAACCGGTCAAGACGACGAAGGTGTCTCCGATATGTTCCCTTTCCGCCTTGCTCACACGCGCCATGAACGACGCACTGCCAAGTGGCGAAAAGGTCAATTTACCAGCTCTTTCTTCGGCAAGAAGAAAGCGCACGCTGCCGTGGCAGAGTGCGCATCCACCGTCATAGAATACGGTCGTTCCAGTCATGTCCCGCGGCTTCACCCAAGCCGGGTCGAAGGTGAAGAGATGGAACAGGAGCATGGCGAGGGTAAGATCCGGGAAATTCAGCAACAGTGCGAATCCAGCCTGGACGAAGAGCATTGCTCCCCATAGCCAAGGCCGGAATCGGCGCGAGAGGCTGAGCGGCGCGAACAGCAGTTCCACAGCGAGAATAAACCAGGTGAGCCCTTTCAGCAGAACCGGAGGTGCGGCAAGAAACAGATCACGTAACCACCAGTCCCGCGCCAACGGATTTGTCAGCACGTAGGCCACGTTTTCCCCACTCACCCAGGAGGGGCTCAGGAGCTTCGTGTAGCCGCTGTAGCTGTAGCTGAGGCCAAGGATGGCCCAGGCCGCGAGGAAGAGCGCAGGGGGGAAACGCCATCCAGCGTCTGGATCCGTTCGTCCACGGGCAATCCAAGAGCCATATGGTGCGCGGGGGAGCAGCAGATGGGCGAGGAGCATCCAGCCGACATAGGGTATCGCCGGATTGGTGATGAGCGGATTCCGTCCGAGGAAACTGGCGAGAATCAGCCACATGTAGATCGCAGCCAATCTGTCGAAACGGCCGATGGCGAAAAACAGTGCTGCAATGGCGGCGGTCAGAGAGAGCCCGATGGTGAAACCCGGTGTATCGATGATGGCGAGAATATTGGGAAAAGCCGAGATCAGCGGGCTGAGCGATGCATTGGGTAGCATCCCCGCGCTAGAAAACAGCTCTGGCGCCCACGCGGCGAGATAGCCGAAATGTACGAACAGGTAGACCCCGAAGAGGACCCGAAAAAGACTGTACTGACCGCCTGTCCAACTATTCTCCACGGCAATCGACCTCATAACTCAGGCGCCAATAATGATCCGATGGCAGGATTTGACGCGGGCGCAGGAGCACGGTGTAGACGCCGGTCGTATCGGTCCTGTCGATCCCGATCTCCTCGAGGATCTTTGACGATCCGCAGAATGTGTATCGTATAGCGCTGTCGTGAAGCGGACGGGTCATCGGATTGGATTGCAGGACAGGAGCATAAGATAACGCTGCTCCATAGGCGTTGCGGCGATTGTAGGGGCCGACCACACCGCCATAGGTCTCCGGCGTAATCTGCAACTCGTGCCTGGTGCCTGACCTGTCGAACCACGAAATGTGGAATGTTGAGGAGTAGGTTTCAAATCCCTCGTGAGCAGTGAAGACTTTTGGAGCCGGAGAGGCGGCCGTTGCCGCCCCGATCGCCTTTGCGACCGGTGAACCGGCAAGATCGCCGGTCATCTGTAGGATGCCGAGAAGAAACAGCAGTGTGGGGCCGGCCCAGCGCCGGATCATTGCCGGCGGCCTTTCGCTGATCCGTCATGGACATCTGCCCCAAGCAGCATCGTCCCGACCTTTTGTTCGAGGTCCGCTTCGAATCCACAAGCATCGTTGAACTGCCTCGGATTGTTGAAAGTGCCGAAGAGAATGTCCCAGAGCGGCAGGTCCGAATAATTCTGTCGATGCCAGCCCTTACGGTGGTGGATGCAATGGCTTTCTGGACGTTGCACGAAGAACCCGAGCCAATACGGGGTGCGAACGTTCCAGTGATAGAACAGTTCGGCAAGTCCGGTCAGGAGAACCGCAAGCGTTGCTGATTCCGGCGAGAGCCCGCAGAGGGCATAGAGCACCAGGCTGGACAGCAGGCTGTTCACGACGATTTCAGCCGGGTGCTTATAGAAGCTGGTGATTATCTCGATCCGCTGTGGGCTATGGTGAATCTGGTGAAACACCCGCCAGAACAGCGCCACCTCGTGACGGGCCCTGTGCCACCAATAGTAAATGAACGTGATCACGAGGTAGCCGAAGACCGCACCGCCTTCCATCCCGAAAAGCTCGTCGGTTTGCCAGGCGGCGAGCCCCGGAAGCCAGCGATCCCAGGTCGCGCCCGCAACATAGACCATGGACGCCTGAACGAGGTTGAAAGCCACGGCTCGGCTCCACCATCCGCGCACCGACGGCCATGTGCGACCGGGGGCCTTAAGCTCGACGAAGATCATCAGAAGAGCAACAAGCAGGATGATGCCGGCTATAAGGATATCTGGTCTCCTACTGAACTCGCTACGGAGTGGTCGAATCTCTCAAGTTCGTCGCAACCACATCACTTATGAGACAATGTGCAAAAGCACATGCGCGGATACAAGTGGCATGCTTGGAAAAGCGAAGAGGGGGGCGGGGACGGGGGCGCGGGGGGCCTTTTTTGGGAGGCGGGGGGCCAGGG